>NZ_JBHVGZ010000091.1:0-36893 GCF_042800355.1 Streptomyces sp. NPDC057623 | reverse complement strand
GGACCCTCAGCAAGTCCTATCGTTGCAGGTCAAGGGCACTTTCCGTGTTTCTGATCAACTCTTGGACAGCCCACCTCGTGAAAGCGCGAGGCTAATGTCATGGGTGATTACCGGGCAACTCAGCGTAGTGGGAGTGATGTCGTCATGACCGCCTCCAGCGGAGAAGGAATCGGGGCAGCCGGGTATCCGCCGGACGTCGCAACGATGCGCTCCACCGCGGCACCCGTCCTCGGCCCGGACGATGGACCGGACGCCTTCCCGCCGAACGCTGCAGGTCTGGAGACGCTCGACAGCACCCTCCGCGGCCACCTTGAGCTGCTCATCCCCGAGGTGCAGCGGGCGGCCGGCCCGCGCCCCAAGGACGTACAGACGTACTGCGCACTCGCGTGCGTGGGCGAGGCACGCAGGAAGCTGACCGTAGATGCGGGCGCCACGCTGCCGTCCCGCGTCCGCCAAGTCCGGCGCCTGGCCCGCGTCCTGCTCGCCCTGTGCGAGCACTACGAGCGGCTCACCGGCAGCGGGGAGACAGCCGAGCAAGCCGCCCTGCGGATCGTGGGAGAGCACGCCACCACGTGCGCGACGTGCCTGACCCGGGACGACGAGGGCGTGAACGCCGATCTTCCCTGCGCCGACGCCGACCGGTTGTACGACGCGTGGCGGCAGACGCGCCGCGGCACCTTCGCACCCGCCGGCTGACAAGCTCCCGCACTCGGCAGCGCGGGGCGCGCCGACAGCGGGATGACCGCGGCCGTCCCTGCCCCCCGTCGGGGGGGCGGCCGCCACAAGCCCCCGTCCGCCGTCCCAGCACCCCAGGCAACACGAGAGGGCGCCGGGCCAACGCCTCCCACCGGAGGCGTCCGTCCACATGAGGAGGAAGAGCGTGACCATCGCGTTGGAACATCCCGTGGGCACCACCGACCCGATCACCCTGGTTGAACCCGAGGTGATGAGCCGACTCGTCCACCGCGTGACCGCCGACCACCCGGAGATCAGCGACGAGACCGCACGCCGCATCGTCGGCCAGGCCGCCGCGTTCGTCGCCGCCTCCGGCCGGCAGCCCGGCCGGGACCTCGTACCGAGCGAGCTGGTCGACTACGGCTGGCACGCGTTCATCCTGCACACCGTCGATTACGCCGCGTTCTGCCAGCGCGTCGCTGGCCAGTTCGTACATCACGTGCCGACCGATGAGGAGGAGTCGGCACCCGACGGGGCAGCGCCCGCGCGCGAGCGCACTGTGGCCGCGATCGGAGCCGTCGGCTACACGGTCGACGCTGAACTGTGGCGCTCGACCTCCGACTGCAACCAGTGCCACGCCGGATGCCACGACAGCCCCAAGAGCGGCTGACAACGCGGCAGCCCATGTAAGACACTCCAGCCGTCCGGTGTCACAACCGGACGGCTGACCCTATGAGCGGAGCACCACGTGACAAGCACGGCGATCGCCTGGGACGCCTACTCACAGCAGCGGCCCGAGCGCCGCCCGGTGAACGGACGCGGCGAAACGACCTGGTTCAACTGGACGCAGTACCCCGACCACGGGCCCGGAGCCGACATGCTCGGCGTTCGCGCCGGCGCCCGAGTGCTCGACCTCGGCTGCGGAAAGGGCGGCAACGCCGCACACCTGGCCGCTATTGGCATGAAGGCCGTCGGCATCGATATCTCCCCCGCGCAGCTGCACGCCGCCCGCGCACGCTGGGGGAACACGCCAGGGCTGGAGCTACACCAGGCCGAGGCCGTCAGCTTCCTACAGAACGACCCTGGCACGTTCGACGCGGTCTACTCGGTGTACGGCGCGCTGTGGTTCACCGACCCGACCCGACTCCTGTCCGCTGTGCGTGAGCGGCTAAGCCCGGGTGGCCGGCTGGTGTTCTCGCAGAGGCCGCCCGTCGAGGGTTGCTACGGCTGCCAGGCCTCGTACATCCCGCGCGGCGACGACGAGGACCCGCTCGTCGTGAAGCGGTGGGACTACGAGCCTGACGCGTGGGAGCACCTCCTGGCAGAGCACAGCTACATGGATGTGCGCGCTTCCGTCCTGGCGGCGCCTCCGGGGACACGTCGAATGGGAACCCTCATCATCACCGCCCGCGCCTGACTGCGCCTCCGTGGCCCCGGTCGGAGTCCGCCCGACCGGGCCGCTCCATGCCTGGTCGGAGGTGTACTCGCGGCCCAGATGGGGGTCGTCGACCACAACGACTTCCCACCACTCCTGGAATACGTAGGGGTCTCGCCAGGTTTGCAGGGCGAGCGGGCCATCGAGAGGCATTCGCCATGGTCGTCCACACTTCGGTTGAGCATCGACTGAGCCAGCGATCACGGGACTACCCCAAAACGGACTCGCCCCCAGCTCGAAATACCTCTGAGCTGGGGGCGATTCGGTAGGCCCTGTGGGACTCGAACCCACAACCAATGGATTAAAAGTCCACTGCTCTGCCAATTGAGCTAAGGGCCCCAGGCGATGTTGCCTCCCCGAGCATAGCCGCACGTGGCCGAGTCTCCGATCGGGTATCGGGGTCACGGCCGCGTCCGCGGCTGCGGAGGCCCACTCGACATGGCGTCATCCGCGCCCTAGGACGGCCGAAAGGGCCCCTTCTCCGAAGGGGCCCTTTCGGGTCAGTCGGCGATCGGCGCGCCTGTGTCAGCCGTTGCGCTTCCAGCGCGGCTTGTCGTCGCGGCGCCCGAAGGAGCCGGAGGTGCCGGAGGTGCCGGAGGTGCCGGAGGTGCCGCCACGGTGGTCGTCACGACGGCCGTACGGACGCTCGTGCCCACCGGAGCGGAAGCCCGGACGGTCGTCCCGGCGGTCGCGGTTGAAGGGACGGTCGCTGCCGCGGTGACCGCCGCGCTCGTCCCGGCGCTCGAAGGAACGCCCGGCCGGACGGTCGTCGCGGCGGAACCCGCCCCGGTCGTCCCGGCGCTCGAAGGAACGCCCACCGCGGTCGTTGTCCCGACGCTCGAAGGAACGCCCACCACGGTCATCCCGACGGTCGTCCCGACGGAAACCGCCACGGTCGTTGTCCCGACGCTCGAACCCACGGTCCCCACGGTCACGGTTGAACCCACCGCGGTCGTTGTCCCGACGCTCGAAGGAACGCCCACCACGGTCATCCCGACGGTCGTCCCGACGGAAACCACCGCGGTCGTTGTCCCGACGCTCACGACGCTCGTACGCCGGAGCCTCCGCCTTGTCGGCCTGGTCGGCGTGCTGCGCCACCGGCTGCTCGGGCACGGCCACCTCGACGGCCTCGACCGCCGCGGCCTGCGCATCGGCCACCGCGGCCTCCGGGTCCTCACCGCGCTCACGCGCAGCTCGGGCCACCAGCCGGTCGGACTCCTCGCGCAGCTCGACGGCACGCCGCTGCGCGCGCTCCAGCTCCTTGGTGAGCTGAGCCACCTCGCGCTCGGCCTGCTGCGCGGCGTTGCCCGCGGACTCCGCCTGCACCTCGGTCATCGAACGGGCGCCGGTGATCTCGGCGACCTCCGGGTCGAAGGCGGCACCGCCCTGGATGATGTGGCGCGAGGCGTCGACGCCCGCGTCCTCCATCAGCCGGAAGATCTGGCGGCGCTGGTGCGGCAGCGAGAGGGAGACGACCGTGCCGGTGCGGCCGGCGCGCGCCGTGCGGCCGGCGCGGTGCAGGTAGTCCTTGTGGTCACCGGCCGGGTCCACGTTCAGGACCAGGTCGATGCCGTCGACGTGGATGCCGCGCGCGGCGACGTCGGTCGCGACGAGGACGTTGACGTAACCGTCCTTGAAGTCGGCCAGCGTCCGCGTCCGCGCACCCTGCGTCATACCGCCGTGCAGCGCGTCCGCCTTCGCACCGGCGTCACGGAGCTGCTCGGCGACCCGGTCGGCGCCCAGCTGGGTGCGGACGAAGATGATGGTGCGGCCCTTGCGGGAGGCGATCGCGGCCGTGACCGGCGCCTTGTCCTTGGGCTTCACGATCAGGATGTGGTGCGACATGGTCGTCACCGCGCCCTGGGCGGCGTCGACCTCGTGGCTGACCGGCTCGTTCAGGTAGCGCGAGACCAAGGTCTTGATCTCGTTCTCCATCGTGGCGGAGAACAGCATCCGCTGGCCGCCGGCCGGAACCTGGTCGAGCAGCTCGGTGACCTCGGGCAGGAAGCCCAGGTCGGACATCTGGTCGGCCTCGTCGAGGACGGCGACCTCGACGTTGCCCAGGTCGCAGGCGCCGCGGTTGATGAGGTCGCGCAGTCGGCCCGGGGTGGCGACGAGGATGTCGACGCCACGCTCCAGGGCGTAGATCTGGTTGCCCATCGACGTACCGCCGCAGACGACCTTCATCTTCAGGCCGACCTGGTCGCCGTAGGGCTGCAGCGCGTCCGCGACCTGCATCGCGAGCTCACGGGTCGGGGTGAGGATGATGGCGCGCGGCTTGTGCTTCTCGGTGCGGCCGCCGGACAGACGCGTCAGCGTCGGCAGGCCGAAGGAGAGGGTCTTGCCGGAGCCGGTACGGCCACGGCCGAGGATGTCCTTGCCGGCCAGGGCGTCCGGGATGGTCGCGGCCTGGATCGGGAAGGGGGTGGTCACACCGTTCTGCGCGAGCTTGCGGACGACGCCCTCGGGGAGACCGAGGTCCGCGAAGGTCACCTCGGCGGGTGCGTCCTCGACGGCCGCCTTCTCCGCGTCCTCGGGCACGACGACGTGATCAGTACTGGAAATGGACATGCGTATGCGAAACCTTCCGGAGTCTCGTCGGCACGCGCCCGTCAACTCCGTGTTTCGCAATACGACCGCCTCAATGCGGTCAGCCACGGCAAGGGAGAGAACGCGCCACACGGCGCGCTCTGCAGTGGCGCCGGGCAAATGGGATCAAACGATCTACCACCATACGCACCCCATGCCCCCCAAGGCAAACCGACCGTCACCCGTGTAGGCAACGTCACTTGCCACCGCCCCCTCGCCCCCGCCGGCCTCACCTCACGCCGGCGCCCCCGCGGCCGGCGCCGGCTCCCGCTGAGCCAGCTGCGGCCCCGTCTCCTCATGAGCCGACGACGACGGCTCGGCCACCGTGGGCGTCGGCGAGGCGGACGTCGGCTGCTCGGTCGGCGTCGGATCCGGATCGGGCGTCCGCGTGGGCGTCGGCTCGACCGTCCGCGTAGGCCCCGGCTTCTCGCTCGTCCCCGGCTTCACCGGCCCGCCCCCGGCCGGCGCGGAGGCGCTCACCTGGGCTGACGGCGAGGCCGACGGAGACGCCGATTCCGCGCCCTTCTCGTCGCCCTTCCCCTTGCCCTTCTTCCGCTTCTCCCGCTTGGCGTCGTCCGAGTGCGCCCCGTACCCGGACCCCCCGCCCGACACCGCCGACCCGCCGTCGGGCTCCTCACCGCCCCGCTGCCCCGCCGAGTGCGACGGCTTCGCGCTCCCGCCACCCCCGTCGTCACCCACGCTCATACAGCCGGCGGCAGCGGCGACGGCCATCACCGTGGCGGCCAGACGGACAGGTACGTACAAGGGGCGCACGGGAGCCACCTCCGGGGGCGGGCGAAGAAGTCAACCTGCCCAACTCCCGCCGCCCACAAGAGGACACGCGCCCACGGCACAGGGACACAAGCCCGCCACCGAATGACCGGAAGACCCCGCGGACCGCCCATCCGTGTCCGCGTCGCGGGTCACCCGTACCCGAGGGCGTGCAACCGCGCGTCGTCGATCCCGAAGTGATGCGCGATCTCGTGCACCACGGTCACCTCGGTCTCCTCGACGACCTCCTCGCGCGACTCGCACATCCGCAGCGTCGGGCCCCGGTAGATCGTGATCCGATCCGGCAGCACCCCGGCGTACCACTCCCCGCGCTCGGTCAGCGGCGTCCCCTCGTACAACCCGAGCAGATGGGGGTCCTCCGCCGGTGGTTCGTCCTCGACGAACACCGCGACGTTGTCCATCAGCCGCGTCAACTCCGGCGGAATCCGGTCCAGCGCCTCGGCGACCAGTTCCTCGAACTCCTCGCGCGTCATCTCCAGCACAGGCCCATTGTCGGGCACCACACCGCCGGAAGGAGCCGCCAACGGCCCCGCATATCCACTTCCGCACTTGGGCATACGGGACCAATGGCCCGCGTCCCCGCTGCCGTCACGAAGGCCCTCGGTCACCTCCCCAGGGTCCCCCGCGCTCTCGCCCGCCGCCATGCCGCCCGCCGCCCGGGCCCCACCCCGGAGCTCGCCGCCCGGCCCCACCCCTGGAAGCGCGCCCTCGGCCTGATCACCGTCGTCCTCCTGGGCGCCTGGCTCGGCCTGCTGGTCGTCGGCAACGTGCGGGTCCCGGTCGGCCCCATGAACACGACGATGACCCTGCGCCCCTCCGTCGCCGGCGGCACAAAGATCAACATCTCCCCGCTCGGCGCGCTCCAACTGGACAGCCACATCGCCCCCGTCCGCCTGGACGTCAACGTCGACCAACTGGACCCCGTCCGCGCCCAGGCCCTCGTCGACCACCCCGAACGCCTCTCCGGCCTCCAGGACGAGGTCGCCCAGGACGTCACCCACGGCACCCGCGACCTCGCCGTACGCAGCTGCGTCGCCGTCGTCACCGGCGCCACGGCCCTCGGCCTGGCGGTCTACCGCCGCCCCCGGCGCGCCCTGGCGGCCGGCGGCCTCGCCCTCACCCTCCTGGCGGCCTCGGGCGGCACGGCGTACGCGACCTGGAACCCCGAATCGGTCCTGGAGCCGAAGTTCTCAGGCCTGCTCTCCTCCGCCCCGTCCCTGGTCGGCAACGCACGCAGCATCGTCACCGAATTCGACGTCTACCAGAAGGAGTTGGCCCGCCTGGTCACCAACGTGACCAAGCTCTACGACGCCACCTCCACACTCCCCGCCTACGCGCCGGACCCCACCACCATCCGCGTGCTGCACGTCTCCGACATCCACCTCAACCCGGCGAGCTGGAAGATCATCGCCTCGCTCGTGGAGCAGTACAAGGTCAACGTGATCGTCGACTCCGGCGACACGATGGACCACGGCACGGCCGCCGAGAACGGCTTCCTGGACCCCATCGAGGACCTCGGCGCCCCCTACGTCTGGGTGCGCGGCAACCACGACTCCCAGGTGACCCAGCGCTACCTGGGGAAACTGAAGAACGTCCACGTCCTGGACGACGGCAGGGCACGGACCGTCGCGGGCCTGCGCTTCGCCGGCATCGGCGACCCCCAGTTCACCCCCGACCGCACCCAGATCCCCGGCGGCGACGCCGCGAACGAACTGGCGGGCGCCCGCCTCGCCACCTCTCTGCGCGACCAGCGGACCGCCGGCACGCCGGTGGACGTGGCCATCGCCCACGAACCGGTGGCGGCCCGCCAGACCGACGGCGAGGTCCCCCTCGCCCTGGCCGGCCACATCCACCACCAGGAAATGGAACTCCTGCCCTACGGCACCCGCCTGCGCGTGGAGGGCTCGACCGGCGGCAGCGGCCTGCGCGCGATCGAGGGCAAGCACCCCGACCCCATCCAGACCTCGATCCTCTACTTCGACCGCGACACCCGCCGCCTCCAGGCCTGGGACGAGATCGAACTGGGCGGCCTGGGCCTGACCACGGCGGAGGTCAGGCGCCACCTCGTGGAGGAGAACCAACCCGGCGGACCCGATCCCGACCCCGACGCCACATCCCCCAGCCCCACCCCGTAAACCGTTTTGGCGATACCTCCCGCCATCCCATATGCTTCTCACGTCCCCGACGCGCTGAGAAGCGCCCAGGCGGGCCGATAGCCCTCATCGTCTAGCGGCCTAGGACGCCGCCCTTTCAAGGCGGTAGCACGGGTTCGAATCCCGTTGGGGGCACGCAACACCGTGTGCGACACTGTAGTACACATCGCTTGGTCCTGTGGAGCAGTTTGGAGTGCTCGCCACCCTGTCAAGGTGGAGGCCGCGGGTTCAAATCCCGTCAGGACCGCTGAGGCCTCGTAAGAGGCCTCGCGGCTGGGTAGCTCAGTTGGTACGAGCGATCGCCTGAAAAGCGATAGGTCGCCGGTTCGACCCCGGCCCCAGCCACAGCAAAGGCCCCGATCCTCGGATCGGGGCCTTGTTGTGTGTCACCCGACCCGACGCCCGGGACAAAAGCGTTCGCCATGGATTTCGGCGGGATGAGATCCTGGGCCGCGTATGTCTACGCACCCTGCCCCCGCCCTCAGCGCCCTCGCCCCCCGTCTGACCGAGCTCTCCCTGCGTGACGCGCAGCGGCTCGGGCGGCGGCTCGAAGGTGCGCGCAAGATCCGTAAGCCGGAGGCGCGTGCCGCCGTGCTGGCCGAGATCGAGGCGGAGATCGCCAAAGGTGAGGAGCGGATCGCCACGCGGCGCACCCTTGTGCCCGCCGTCACGTATCCCGAGCAGCTGCCGGTCAGCCAGAAGAAGAGCGATATCGCGGACGCGATCCGCGATCACCAGGTCGTGATCGTCGCCGGGGAGACCGGGTCCGGGAAGACCACGCAGATCCCGAAGATCTGCCTGGAGCTCGGGCGGGGCGTGCGCGGCATGATCGGGCACACGCAGCCCCGCCGGATCGCGGCGCGCACGGTAGCGGAGCGGGTGGCGGAGGAACTGGACACGCCGCTCGGGGAGGCCGTCGGCTGGAAGGTGCGGTTCACCGACCAGGTGAACCCCGACGCCACCTTCGTCAAGCTGATGACGGACGGCATCCTGCTCGCGGAGATCCAGACCGACCGCGAGCTGCGCGCCTACGACACGATCATCATCGACGAGGCCCACGAGCGGTCCCTCAACATCGACTTCCTGCTCGGGTACCTGGCGCAGCTGCTGCCGAAGCGGCCGGATCTGAAGGTCGTCATCACCTCGGCCACCATCGATCCCGAGCGGTTCTCCCGGCACTTCGGCGATGCGCCGATCATCGAGGTCAGCGGGCGGACGTATCCGGTGGAGGTCCGTTACCGGCCGCTCCTCGAAGAGGATTCCGAGGACGCCGACCGCGATCAGATCACCGCGATCTGCGACGCCGTCGAGGAGCTCCAGGGCGAGGGGAAGGGCGACATCCTCGTCTTCCTCTCCGGTGAGCGGGAGATCCGGGACACCGCCGACGCCCTGGAGAAGAGGAAGTACAGGTTCACCGAGGTACTCCCTCTCTACGCCCGGCTCTCCCACGCCGAGCAGCACCGCGTCTTCCAGCAGCACACCGGCCGAAGGATCGTTCTGGCGACCAACGTCGCCGAGACCTCCCTGACCGTCCCGGGCATCAAGTACGTCATCGACCCCGGCTTCGCCCGGATCAGCCGGTACAGCCATCGCACCAAGGTGCAGCGGCTCCCCATCGAGCCGATCTCGCAGGCCAGTGCCAACCAGCGCAAGGGCCGCTGCGGCCGGACCAGCGACGGAATCTGCATCCGGCTGTACAACGAGGACGACTTCGTCGCCCGCCCGGAGTTCACGGACGCGGAGATCCTCCGTACGAACCTCGCCTCCGTCATCCTCCAGATGACCGCGGCCGGCCTCGGCGACATCGAGAAGTTCCCGTTCATCGACCCGCCGGACCACCGCAACATCCGCGACGGCGTCCAGCTGCTCCAGGAGCTGGGCGCTCTCGACCCGGCGCAGAAGGACCCCCGCAAGCGGCTCACCGAGACGGGCCGCAAGCTGGCCCAGCTGCCCGTCGACCCGCGCCTGGCCCGCATGGTCCTGGAGGCCGACAAGAACGGCTGTGTCCGCGAGGTCATGGTCATAGCGGCCGCGCTCTCCATCCAGGACCCGCGCGAGCGCCCGGCCGACAAGCAGACCCAGGCCGACCAGCAGCACGCCCGCTTCAAGGACGAGACGAGCGACTTCCTCGCCTATCTCAACCTGTGGCGTTACGTCCGCGAGCAGCAGCGCGAGCGCGGCTCGTCATCGTTCCGCCGGATGTGCAAGCAGGAGTATCTGAACTTCCTGCGCATCCGCGAATGGCAGGACATCTACAGCCAGCTCCGCACGGTCGCCAAGCAGATGGGCATCCACCTCAATGAGGAGGACGCTCCCGGCGACCGCATCCACCTCTCCCTCCTCGCCGGCCTCCTCTCCCACATCGGCATGAAGGATGTGAAGGACGGCGCGAAGAACGAGTACCTGGGCGCCCGCAGCGCCAAGTTCGCGGTCTTCCCCGGCTCGGCCCTCTTCAAGAAGCCCCCGCGCTTCGTGATGTCCGCCGAGCTCGTCGAGACCTCCCGCCTCTGGGCCCGGGTCAACGCGAAGATCGAGCCGGAGTGGGTCGAACCGCTCGCCGAGCACCTGCTCAAGCGGACGTACAGCGAACCGCACTGGGAGAAGGACCAGGCGGCGGTGATGGCCTACGAGAAGGTCACGCTGTACGGCGTCCCGATCATCGCCCAGCGCAAGGTGAACTACGGCCGTATCGACGCGGAGGTCAGCCGCGAGCTGTTCATCCGCAATGCCCTGGTCGAGGGCGACTGGCGCACCCACCACAAGTTCTTCGCCGACAACCGCAAACTCCTCAGCGAGGTCGAGGAGTTGGAGCACCGGGCCCGGCGCCGGGACATCGTGGTCGACGACGAGACGCTGTTCGACTTCTACGACGAGAGGGTCCCGGACCACGTCGTCTCCGGGGCCCACTTCGACTCCTGGTGGAAGCGCAAGCGGCACGAGCAGCCGGACTTCCTGGACTTCGAGCGCGAGATGCTCATCCGGGAGTCGGCCGAGGCGGTCACCAAGGCCGACTATCCGGACACCTGGCGGCAGGGTGAGCTGAAGTTCCGGGTGACGTACCAGTTCGAGCCGGGCGCGGACGCGGACGGTGTGACGGTCCATGTCCCGCTCCAGGTGCTGAACCAGGCCGTGGACGAGGGCTTCGACTGGCAGATCCCGGGCCTGCGCGAGGAACTGGTGACGGAGCTGATCCGCACGCTCCCCAAGCCGATCCGCCGCAACTACGTCCCCGCGCCGAACTTCGCGAAGCGGTTCCTGGACACGGCGGCCCCCTTGCAGGAGCCGCTGACGGTGACCATGGCCCGCGAACTCAAGCGCATGGTCGGGGTCCCCTTCACCGCCGACGACTTCGACTGGTCGAAGGTCCCCGACCACCTCCGCATCACCTTCCGGATCATCGACGAACGCCGCCGCAAGCTGGCGGAGGACAAGGATCTGGAGTCGCTGCGGCTCCGCCTGAAGCCAAAGGCCAGGCAGGCCCTCTCGCAGGCCGCCGCGGCCACCGCGTCCCGCCAGGGCGGCGAGTCCCTGGAGCGCGCGGGCCTGACCGACTGGACGATCGGCGCGCTCACCCGCGTCTTCGAGACGCGCCGCGCCGGCCAGCCGGTGAAGGCGTACCCGGCGTTGGTGGACGACGGTGACACGGTGTCGGTCCGTCTCTTCGACACGGAGGCGGAGCAGCAGCAGGCGATGTGGAAGGGCACCCGCCGCCTGATCCTCCGCAACATCCCGGTCAATCCCGCGAAGTTCGCATCCGAGAAGCTGACCAACCCGCAGAAGCTGGCGCTGTCGGCGAACCCGCACGGTTCGATCCAGGCCCTCTTCGACGACTGCGCGATGGCGGCGGCGGACAAGCTGATCGGCGACTTCGGGGGGCCGGCGTGGGACGAGGAGTCGTACCGGAAGCTGTACGACAAGGTGCGCGCAGAGATCGTCGACACGACGGTCCGTACGGTGGGCCAGGTGCAGCAGGTCCTCGCCGCCTGGCAGGCCGCTGAGCGCCGCCTGAAGGCCGTACGCAGCCCAGCCCTGCTGGCAAACCTCACGGACGTGCGCAAGCAGCTGGACGCCCTTGTGAAGCCCGGTTTCGTGACGGCGGCGGGCCTGCGCCGCCAGCCCGACCTGATGCGCTACCTGATCGCGGTGGACCGCCGGCTCCAGCAGATGCCGACGAACGCCCAGCGGGACACGACGCGCATGGAGAAGGTCCACGAGATGCAGGACGAGTACGCCTGGCTCCTGGAGCAGATGCCGCAGGGCCGCCCGGTGCCGCAGCAGGTGCTGGACGTCCGCTGGATGCTGGAGGAGCTCCGCGTCAGCTACTTCGCGCACGCCCTCGGTACGGCGTACCCGATCTCCGACAAGCGGATCGTGAAGACGATCGACACGCTGGCCCCGTAACGGGGCGCGCACGCTGGGTGAGTTCGACCAGTGGGCTCACCCTCCTGTAGAGTCTCTTCTCGCAGCGCAACGCACGAATAGCGCCGCAAAACCTGGTCCTGTGGAGCAGTTTGGAGTGCTCGCCACCCTGTCAAGGTGGAGGCCGCGGGTTCAAATCCCGTCAGGACCGCAGTGATGAGCAAGGCCCGTGCCCGATGAAGGGTGGCGGGCCTTACTCGTGCGCCCAGACACACGACGTCACCCTCCACCGCGCCAAGATGGAGATCGTCGTCTGCGGGCCTTCTTCGTTCCCGCATCCATCCGGGGCGCCGCCCCTCTCGGCGCCGGCCCGCACTCATCAGCCCGTCCGGCGTTTGAGGACGAGGCCCGTTCAGGGCCGAAGCGGGGGTCTGGGGGCCGCAGGTCCCCAGGGGGCGGTCACTTCGGCGCCGGGTGCTCACGAACCGGCATAACCGGCGGAGCCCCTCATAGAGGCGCCCGCCACCTTGACGGCGTCACATTCACTCGGTACCCAGAAATCAGGGACCTTCCCGGCGTGGCCCCACGGAGGTGGCGTATGGCGGCATCGACCAGGCACGAGACGCGGGCGTTGCTCCGCGCGCACCTGTCAGCCGCCTCCTCCTACCGACATCTCACCCGTCACTGCCCGATCTGCCACCGCCTGCAACGGCTGGCGATGGACTCCGCCCCGCACGGCACCACCTGGACGACCCGGGCCCCCGACGAAGTCGCCGAGGGCGAAGCCGCCTCCACGGCGTGACCCGTACCAACGTCAACTCCCGCCCTGGCATGGGGCGCTGGAGGCCAGTCCCCCTTTAGCGCACATGGGCCAGAGGCAACAAGCACCGAGCCATGTGACGGGTGTCACCGCATGAGTTTCCGAAAGTGCGGTACTTACACCCTGCCTACAACTGGTCAATTTAATATGTGCAATTGCACCAGCTTCTAGGGATCCTCCAGCCCACGCTCCGTGACACCCACGGCGGGTCCACAGGAGATCCGACACCCCTCCCCAGACTCCGACAAGGCCGCCCACAGGACCGCCGGACGGCACACATTCCGCGCACAAAAAAGATCGCGCTGGACCCGGCGGAGTCCAGCGCGATCTACGACGCACCCTTGTTGCGTGCCTGAAAAGCTCTGACGGCTTGGGCGTGAGCTCTGTTGGGGCAGAACCCGCGTCGCTTGGAGCTAGGGTTCGGGCGCCGCGGCAAGTTGGGGGAACTGCCGTTTTGCCCGGTTATGGAGTTGTTCAGGCCTCGCTGCGCTGCTGCGGGATGCCCGCGAGCAGAGCGCGGACCTCAGCCTCGCGGTAGCGGCGGTGTCCGCCGAGCGTACGGATGGAAGTAAGCTTCCCGGCCTTCGCCCACCGCGTGACCGTCTTGGGGTCGACGCGGAACATCGTGGCGACCTCAGCCGGGGTCAGCAGCGGCTCGGCATCAGGGGTGCGAGCGGTCATGAGCGGCCTCCTCGGGAGAACCGAACCTTCTCGGTTCTTTCCTCTAAATTCTGCACCTTGACCCGCGTTGCCCGAAATGGCGGACGCGAGTCGAGTCGGTTATAGGACGAACGGCTTGTCCTCGGCACTACAACTACACCATCTGTCCAGCCGCGTCGGCCAAACCGATGGAATTGCCCTCCCAGGTGTTCATCAGCGACGGAAGCCGATGGACCATGCCATAGCGGACAGTCACGCCACTGTGACGATCAGTCACAGTGGCGTGCAGGAGTCCCAAGACCCCCCAAAGCGTGCAATGTCGAGATGGAGTCCTCCCCGGACTCCTTGTCCTATTTTGGCACGAGGGGGGGTTAGGGGCGCAAGGGCCGCGTACGTGCGGTCCGTCACGCTTACGCGCGTTGAATCATGGTTGATGCATACGCCCGTATCGGGTCCTACGTCCCTTGTTGACGAGACATCAGGAACCTCAGAGCGAGCACGAAACCCCAAAACGGGCGTCTCGTCAAACGCCAGTTCGTTACGTCACACAGTGCGTCAGGTCACACTGGCGGGCTCCACCTGGCCCGTTCAGTTGGCCGAACGCCGGTCCCGCACGGACCGCCAGCGCTCCACGAGCCGCCCGTAGGCCACCCCCGCGGCCTCCCCGTCGCCACGACGCAGCGCGTCAATGCCGTGGGTCACATCCGCGGCCGAGTGGTCGTCCTCCAGCTCGCCGGCGGGCAGGGCGTGCACCAGGCCGCCGTAGTCCAGCTCGACCAGCGAGCGCGGGTGGAACTCCTCCAGCCAGCGTCCGACGTCCAGCAGGCCGTCGATGAGCGGCCCCTCGTCGATGGCGTCCTTCAGCGTCCGCAGAGCCCGCGCCACCCGCCGCCGCGCCTCCACCATGGGCGTCCGGTAGCGCAGCATCGGGGGGATCTCGCCCGAGCCCTTGTCGAACCGCCGCTCCTCGTCCGACACCAGCACGAACCAGTGCAGCGGCACCTGCCAGGTCGAGGTCCGGATCCAGGGCCGGGCGTCGGGGTTGCGGGCCAGCCAGCGTTCGTAGTCCTGGGCCGCCTGGCGCCGTACGACCTCCGGCAGCACCGCGTCCAGGACCGGCTTCGGCAGCTCGTCGTCCAGCTCCCCGAGCGCCAGCCAGCCGCGCAGCCGGGTGCGCCACGGGCACACGCACAGCACCCCGTCGACCTCGGCCACGAAGGCGTCGCCGCTCTCCTGGACGGGCACGGGGACGGGTGGTGTGGGCAGCAAGTCGGCCAGCGAGCGGCGCAGTTCGTCCTGGTACGACGGACGGTCGTCGCGGCGGGCGTAGCGGGCCCAGTGGTCGCGCTCCGGTTCCGGGAAGGCGGCCAGTGGCTCGTAGACGCGCAGATACGTCGCGTACGGGACGATCACCGAGGACACCTTGGGCACGCCTGCTCTCTCCCCCGCCGTCTGCCAGGAAAACCCGCGGAACCCGCTTACAAACGTGCGGGAAAACTATGCAAATCGTCGCACGGCTGTACTCCGGGAGTAGGTGATCCTGAGCACTGCGGGATGGACGGGTGCCGACGGGTCTAATCTCATGCTCACAGCCCCCGCCACCCGTACGGGAGCTCGCTCCAATCGCCGCCAGTACTCAGGAGTCACCACAGTGACCGACGTAACACACGGCGTCCTGCACACCCTGTTCCACTCGGAACAGGGCGGACATGAGCAAGTCGTGCTCTGCCAGGACCGCGCCAGCGGCCTCAAGGCCGTCATCGCCATCCACTCCACCGCCCTGGGCCCCGCCCTAGGCGGTACGCGCTTCTACCCGTACGCGACCGAGGACGAGGCCGTCTCCGACGCGCTGAACCTCGCGCGCGGGATGTCGTACAAGAACGCCATGGCCGGTCTCGACCACGGCGGCGGCAAGGCCGTGATCATCGGGGACCCGGAGAAGATCAAGACCGAGCAGCTGCTGCTCGCGTACGGCCGGTTCGTGGCCTCGCTGGGCGGCCGCTACGTCACCGCGTGCGACGTCGGCACGTACGTCGCCGACATGGACGTCGTGGCCCGCGAGTGCCGCTGGACGACCGGGCGCTCGCCGCAGAACGGCGGCGCGGGCGACTCCTCCGTGCTCACCGCCTTCGGCGTCTACCAGGGCATGCGCGCCTCGGCCCAGCACCAGTGGGGCGACCCGTCGCTGCGCGGCCGTACGGTCGGCATCGCGGGCGTCGGCAAGGTCGGTCACCACCTGGTGGAGCACCTGCGGGCGGAGGGCGCGGAGGTCGTCATCACGGACGTGCGCGAGGAGGCCGTGGGGCGGATCCTCGCCGCGCACCCGACGGGCGTACGGGCCGTCGCGGACACCGCGACCCTGATCCGCGTCGACAACCTCGACATCTACGCTCCGTGCGCGCTGGGCGGCGCCCTGAACGACGACACCGTCCCGGCGCTGACCGCCGAGGTGGTGTGCGGCGCGGCCAACAACCAGCTCGCCCACCCGGGCGTAGAGAAGGACCTCGCCGACCGCGGGATCCTCTACGCGCCCGACTACGTGGTGAACGCCGGCGGTGTCATCCAGGTCGCCGACGAGCTGCACGGCTTCGACTTCGAGCGCTGCAAGGCGAAGGCCGCGAAGATCTACGACACCACGCTGGCCATATTCGCACGTGCGAAGACGGACGGGATTCCGCCGGCCGCCGCGGCCGACCGGATCGCCGAGCAGCGGATGGCGGAGGCTCGCGGGGCGCACTGATCCGGTGCGCTGTCCGGCCGAAGATCACCCCTGAAACGGGTTTGCCCGGTACCCGCCGGTGGGCAGTTGGAGAGAACTCTCACTTCTACCGGCGGGTCGACCGCCGATAAGTGGTTAAAATCGCGGTTGACCAGCGAGGACGGGGCGCCTCGAAGGTCCTGTGCACACGCGCGTGCTGCGGGCGACGTACCGTATGGGCGCGGGCTCAGGTACCGTGGAAGCCCTACGGACCGGTCTCTCCGAGGAGAGTCCGTTCCAGATCATGAACGCGTGTCAAGACTCTGGGGCCGTCGAGCCCCGTCACCGAGGGGGTCGAGCCATGGGGCGCGGCCGGGCCAAGGCCAAGCAGACGAAGGTCGCCCGCCAGCTGAAGTACAACAGCGGCGGGACTGACCTGTCGCGTCTGGCCAACGAGCTGGGCGCTTCGACTTCGAGCCAGCCGCCGAACGGCGAGCCGTTCGAGGACGAGGACGAAGAAGACGACCCGTACGCCCAGTACGCGGATCTCTACAACGACGACGATGAGGATGACGAGGACGACGAGTCCGGTCCCACGTCGCAACAACGCCGCGGCGCTTGACTGTCCAGCAGTGCCTGACCCGGTCCTGAGCGGTTCTCCGCCAGACCGGGTTTTGCACTGCCTCGGCAGGCGTCAGCCCGCGTAGTCTCCGACCAACTCGGCACCCGTGGTGTGGTCGCCACGGTCCGTGATCTCGCCGGCGACCCATGCGTCGACCCCGCGGTCGGCCAGTGTCGCCAGGGCCGCGTCGGTGGACTCCTCCGGCACGATCGCGATCATGCCGACGCCCATGTTCAGGGTCTTCTCCAGCTCCAGGCGCTCGACCTGACCCGTCCTGCCGACGAGGTCGAAGATCGGGGCCGGGGTCCAGGTGGTGCGGTCGACGGTCGCGTGCAGGTGGTCCGGGATCACCCGGGCCAGGTTGGCGGCCAGACCGCCGCCCGTGACGTGGCTGTACGCGTGTACGTCCGTGGTGCGGGTGAGGGCCAGACAGTCCAGCGAGTAGATCTTCGTCGGCTCCAGCAGCTCCTCGCCGAGGGTGCGGCCCAGTTCGTCGATCCGGGTGTCCAGGGCGAGACCGGCCTGGTTCAGCAGGACGTGGCGGACCAGCGAGTACCCGTTCGAGTGAAGGCCGGATGCCGCCATGGCGATCACCGCGTCACCCTTACGGATGCGATCGGGGCCCAGCAGCCGGTCGGCCTCCACGACACCCGTACCGGCGCCGGCGACGTCGAAGTCGTCCTCGCCCAGCAGACCGGGGTGCTCGGCGGTCTCGCCGCCGACCAGCGCGCAGCCGGCGAGGACACAGCCCTCGGCGATGCCCTTGACGATGGCGGCGACACGCTCGGGGTGGACCTTGCCGACGCAGATGTAGTCGGTCATGAACAGCGGCTCGGCACCGCACACCACGATGTCGTCCATGACCATGGCGACCAGGTCGTGGCCGATGGTGTCGTAGACGCCCATCTGACGGGCGACGTCGACCTTGGTGCCGACGCCGTCGGTGGCGGAGGCGAGGAGGGGACGCTCGTAGCGCTTGAGGGCGGAGGCGTCGAAGAGGCCGGCGAAACCGCCGAGGCCGCCGAGGACCTCGGGGCGCTGGGTCTTCTTCACCCACTCCTTCATCAGCTCGACCGCGCGGTCGCCCGCTTCGATGTCGACGCCCGCGGCTGCGTAGCTGGCACCAGTTGTCTCAGACATGGCAGTAGAGAACCTTCGTGTCGTACGGCAGGCGTTTCTTAAAAAAGCACAGCACGGGCCCGGTACTACGGGCGGCGGATCGCGTCGGAGGCGGCCGTGGCGGCCGGGCCGGCGGCCAGCTCCGTCTCCAGGAGCTGCTTGCCGAGCAGCTCGGGGTCGGGGAGCTCCATCGGGTACTCGCCGTCGAAGCAGGCGCGGCAGAGGTTCGGCTTGGCGATGGTGGTCGCCTCGATCATGCCGTCGATGGAGATGTAGGACAGGGAGTCGGCGCCCAGCGAGGTGCCGATCTCGTCGATGGACATGCCGTTGGCGATGAGCTCGGCACGGGTCGCGAAGTCGATGCCGAAGAAGCAGGGCCACTTCACGGGCGGAGAGGAGATCCGGATGTGGACCTCCGCGGCTCCCGCCTCGCGGAGCATGCGGACCAGGGCGCGCTGGGTGTTGCCGCGCACGATCGAGTCGTCGACGACGACCAGACGCTTGCCCTTGATGACTTCCTTCAGCGGGTTCAGCTTCAGGCGGATGCCGAGCTGGCGGATGGTCTGGGAGGGCTGGATGAACGTACGTCCGACGTACGCGTTCTTCACCAGACCCGCACCGAACGGGATGCCGCTGGCCTCCGCGTAACCGATTGCCGCCGGGGTGCCGGACTCCGGGGTCGCTATGACCAGGTCGGCGTCGACCGGGGCTTCCTTCGCGAGCTTGCGGCCCATCTCCACGCGGGAGAGGTAGACGTTCCGGCCGGCGATGTCGGTGTCCGGGCGGGCCAGGTACACGTATTCGAAGACACAGCCCTTGGGCTTCGCTTCCGCGAATCGCGAGCTGCGCAGGCCGTTCTCGTCGATGGCGACGAACTCGCCCGGCTCGATCTCGCGGACGAAGCTCGCGCCGCAGATGTCGAGGGCGGCGGACTCGGACGCGGCGACCCAGCCGCGCTCCAGGCGGCCGAGGACCAGCGGGCGGATGCCCTGCGGGTCGCGGGCGGCGTAGAGGGTGTTCTCGTCCATGAAGACGAGGCTGAAGGCGCCCTTGACCTGCGGAAGGACCGTGTGGGCGGCCTCCTCGATGGTCAGCGGCTTGCCGTCCTCGTCGACCTGGGCCGCGAGCAGAGCGGTCAGCAGGTCGGTGTCGTTGGTGGCCGCGACGCGCGGGGTGCGGCCGCCCTCCTGCTTGGGGAGGTCGGCGACCATCTCGGCGAGCTGCGCCGTGTTGACCAGGTTGCCGTTGTGGCCGAGCGCGATGGAACCGTGCGCGGTGGCGCGGAACGTCGGCTGGGCGTTCTCCCACACGGAGGCGCCGGTGGTCGAGTAGCGGGCGTGTCCGACCGCGATGTGACCCTGGAGCGAACCGAGCGAGGTCTCGTCGAAGACCTGGGACACGAGGCCCATGTCCTTGAAGACGAGGATCTGGGAGCCGTTGCTGACCGCGATTCCCGCGGATTCCTGGCCCCGATGCTGGAGGGCGTAGAGCCCGAAGTACGTGAGCTTTGCGACCTCTTCACCCGGAGCCCAGACACCGAAGACGCCACACGCGTCCTGGGGGCCCTTCTCGCCGGGAAGTAGATCGTGATTGAGTCGACCGTCACCACGTGGCACGGCTCCGAGTGTAGGCGAGATCGACCACTGGTCCGAATTGGGGATACGCGACCGTAAAGGATCACTCGGCGGCTGTCGCGTTCACACGCTCGCCGTTTTCGCTGGTCAGAGTGAGGGTGCGATGATCCAGTCCGTATTTCACCGTGCTGTCGAAGAGGCCCAGGAGGGTCTTCTCCGTCTTCATGAGTGAGGTGTCGCACATCATTCGCGTGGTGGACGCGGTGCCGAGCGTGATACGGCCGTCGCGGACCGTCGCCTCGGCCTTCACCTTGTTGCAGCCGAGGCTGCCGCTGACCAGTCCGGTCTTCTCGTCGAACGTGAGGTGTGCCTTGCCGTCGGCGTCCGGGCTGGTGATGTTCCACTTCGTGCCCTTGAGCGGGGCGGCCTCCTCCTTGGTGAGGGCGACGCGGTCGCCGTCCGCCGTGGTGAGGGTCAGCTTGTCGCCGTCGACCTCGGTGGTGAGGTCGCCGTCGGCCAGGGTGCGGGCGAGGGTCTGCTCGAAGTCGGCCGGGACGCCCTCACAGGCCATCTCGGTCGCCTGCACCTGGTCGAAGCTGACGTGGCTGTCGGCGAAGGCCGCGTCGGCGCCGAAGTTGTTGCAGCCGAGGTTGCCCTTGACCTCGCCGCCGTCGGCGATCCGCAGGTAGGCGTCGCTCGGGGCGGCGCTCTTCTTGCCGTCGACGGTGACGTCGTCGACCGCCCAGTAGGCGCCGGTGACGGAGGCCGAGGCCCCGGAGCCGACGGACTCGCTGCCCGCGTCCTCGCTGCCGCAGGCGGCGGCGAGCGGAAGGAGGGTCAGCGCGGCGAGGGCCGCGGCCAGTCGCTGCTTGTCCATGCCAAGAGTGCCGAGTGTGTTCATGCCGGTGGGACGGGAGGGACACGGGACTGGTTCCGCGCGGTTCCGCTGGCCGGGGGCTGGTCCGGGACGGCCACGGGTCAGCCCAGGAGCGGCAGCAGCCCGCTCAGGTCGGCCCGCTCCCCGCTCGCGCTCACCTTGGCCTCCGCCAGCGCGTCCTGCCACGTCACCCGGCCGGTCGCGAGCCGGATCCAGGTCAGCGGGTCGGTCTCGACGACGTTGGGCGGGGTCCCCCGGGTGTGCCTCGGCCCCTCGACGCACTGCACCACGGCATACGGCGGGATCCGCACCTCGGTCGAACCGCCGGGCGCCTTCGCGGCGAGGGCGTCGGCGAGCAGGCGGGTGCAGGCGGCGAGGGCCTGGCGGTCGAACGGGATGTCGAGACCGGGGACGGCGGCGTTGAGGTCGTCGGTGTGGACGACGAGCTCGACGGTACGGGTGACGAGGTGGTCGGCGAGGGTCATGGCGCCGGTGCGGGTGGCGAGGAGCCGGTCACCCGGGGCGTCCGCCAGCCGGTGCGTGAGGCGTTCCCCGGTGCGGGCGTAGAGCGCGTCGAGGTCGGGGTGGGCGGCGGCGAGGTCGCGGGTGCCGTCGGCGATGTCGTCGGCACGGGCGGCTGTCGCGAAGGGCCACTGGAGAAGGGTGAGCTCGGCCTTCGCCGGTTCCTCGCGGTCGAGATTGCGGCTGACGCTCTCCACGGCCATGGTCACGTGCGCGGCCAGGTCCCGCACGGTCCAGCCCGGCAGCCGGGTGGGGAGCGCGAGCTGCTCGTCGGTGAGGGCGCGCACGGCCGGCCGTACGTGCCCGAGCTGGGTGAGCACCGCGGTCCGGATCTTGGCGGGGTCGTAGGCGCGGGCACGCTTCTTGGCCGGGGGCATGCACGGCAGCCTATGCGGGCTGCGACCGCGTCGTGGGCGCCTCCGGTGAGCCGAGAAGGTCCCGTCCGTTGACCGGACGGGACCTTCGGGTCGTACCCCCGACTACGCCAGCAGCGCCGGGATCGTCTCCTCGTGCGCCACGCGCAGTTCCTCGAGGGAGAGGGCGAACTCGCCCTGGAGCTCGACGGAGTCGCCGTCGACGACACCGATGCGGGTGACCGGCAGGCCCCGCGCACCGCACATGTCGTTGAAGCGGAGCTCCTCGGAGCGCGGCACGGCGACGACCGCGCGCCCCGCCGACTCGGAGAAGAGGAGGGTGAAGGCGTCCAGGCCGTCCGGTACGACCAGACGCGCGCCCTTGCCGCCGAGCAGCGCCGACTCGACGACCGCCTGGATCAGACCGCCGTCGGAAAGGTCGTGCGCGGAGTCGATCATGCCGTCGCGGGAGGCGGAGATCAGGATCTCGGCGAGCAGGCGCTCGCGCTCCAGGTCCACCTGCGGGGGCAGGCCGCCCAGGTGGTCGTGGACCACCTGCGACCAGGCCGAACCGCCGAACTCCTCACGCGTGTCGCCGAGGAGGTACAGCAGCTGGCCGTCCTCCTGGAAGGCGACCGGCGTGCGGCGCGCCACGTCGTCGATGACGCCGAGGACCGCGACCACGGGGGTCGGGTGGATGGCGACCTCGCCGGTCTGGTTGTAGAGCGAGACGTTGCCGCCCGTGACCGGCGTGCCCAACTGCTGGCAGGCGTCCGCCAGTCCGCGCACCGCCTCCGCGAACTGCCACATCACCGCCGGGTCCTCGGGCGAGCCGAAGTTCAGGCAGTCGGAGACCGCGAGCGGCTTGGCGCCGGTCGTGGCGACGTTGCGGTACGCCTCCGACAGCGCCAGCTGGGCACCGTGGTACGGGTCCAGCTTCGCGTACCGGCCGTTGCCGTCCGTCGCGATGGCCACGCCGAGGCCGGTGGCCTCGTCGATGCGGATCATGCCGGAGTCCTCGGGCTGCGCGAGGACGGTGTTGCCCTGCACGAAGTGGTCGTACTGCGAGGTGATCCACTTCTTGGAGGCCTGGTTCGGGGAGCCGACCAGCTTCAGCACCTGGTCCTTCAGCTCCTGCGAGGTCCCCGGCCGCGGCAGCTTGTTCGCGTCGTCGGCCTGGAGCTCGTCCTGCCAGGACGGGCGGGCGTACGGACGCTCGTAGACCGGGCCCTCGTGCGCCACGGTGCGCGGGTCGACGTCGACGATCTTGCCGCCGTGCCAGTAGATCTCCAGACGGTCGCCGTCGGTCACCTCACCGATGACGGTGGCGATGACGTCCCACTTCTCGCAGATCTCCAGGAACCGGTCGACCTTCGCCGGCTCGACGACCGCGCACATCCTTTCCTGCGACTCGCTCATGAGGATTTCCTCGGGCGAGAGCGTGGAGTCACGCAGGGGTACGTCGTCCAGGGTCACGCGCATGCCGCCGGAGCCGTTCGAGGCCAGCTCGGACGTGGCGCACGACAGGCCCGCCGCGCCCAGGTCCTGGATGCCGACGACCAGCTTCTCGGCGAACGCCTCCAGGGTGCACTCGATGAGCAGCTTCTCCTGGAAGGGGTCGCCGACCTGGACCGCCGGGCGCTTGCTCGGCTTGGCGTCGTCGAAGGTCTCGGAGGCGAGGATCGACGCGCCGCCGATGCCGTCACCACCCGTCCGGGCCCCGTACAGGATGACCTTGTTGCCCGCGCCGGACGCCTTCGCCAGGTGGATGTCCTCGTGCCGCATCACACCGATGGCACCGGCGTTGACCAGCGGGTTCCCCTGGTAGCAGGAGTCGAAGACAACCTCGCCGCCGATGTTCGGCAGGCCCAGGCAGTTGCCGTAGCCGCCGATGCCGGCGACGACGCCGGGGAGCACCCGCTTGGTGTCGGGGTGATCAGCGGCACCGAACCGCAGCGGGTCCACGACCGCCACCGGACGCGCGCCCATCGCGATGATGTCGCGCACGATGCCGCCGACACCCGTGGCCGCGCCCTGGTAGGGCTCGACGTACGAGGGGTGGTTGTGCGACTCGACCTTGAAGGTCACGGCGTAACCCTGGCCGACGTCCACCACACCGGCGTTCTCGCCGATACCGACGAGCATCGCGTCGGACTCGGGGGCCTTCTCGCCGAACTGGCGGAGGTGGACCTTGGAGGACTTGTACGAGCAGTGCTCGGACCACATGACCGAGTACATGGCGAGTTCGGCGCCGGTCGGGCGGCGGCCGAGGATCTCCACGACCCGCTCGTACTCGTCCTTCTTCAGACCGAGCTCGGCCCAGGGCAGCTCGACGTCGGGGGTCGCGGCCGCGTGCTCGACCGTGTCCAGAGGCGTCCGGCTCATGCGTTGACCAGCTTCTTGAGGATCGACGTGAAGAAGGGGAGGCCGTCGGTGCGGCCCGACCCGATGAGCGGCTCGACGGCGTGCTCCGGGTGCGGCATCAGGCCCACGACGTTCCCGGCCTCGTTGGTGATGCCGGCGATGTCGTTGAGCGAGCCGTTCGGGTTGAAGTCGACGTAGCGGAACGCGACCCGGCCCTCGGCCTCCAGCTTGTCCAGCGTGTACTGGTCGGCGACGTACCGGCCGTCCATGTTCTTCAGCGGGATGTGGATCTCCTGGCCGGACTCGTAGTCCACGGTCCAGGAGGTCTCCGCGTTCTCCACCCGCAGCTTCTGGTCACGGCAGATGAAGTGCAGGTGGTCGTTGCCGAGCATCCCGCCCGGGAGGAGGTGGGCCTCGGTGAGGACCTGGAAGCCGTTGCAGATACCGAGGACCGGAAGGCCCGCCTTCGCCTGCTCGATGACCGTCTCCATCACCGGCGAGAACCGGGAGATGGCGCCGGCCCGCAGATAGTCGCCGTAGGAGAAACCGCCGGGCAGCACCACGGCGTCGACCTGCTTGAGGTCCTTGTCCTTGTGCCAGAGGGCGACCGGTTCGGCACCCGCGAGGCGGATCGCGCGCTGGGTGTCCCGGTCGTCGAGACTCCCCGGGAAAGTGACGACGCCAATACGAGCGGTCACTTCGCGGCCTCCGCGACTTCTTCCACCTTCACGGTGAAGTCCTCGATCACGGTGTTGGCGAGGAAAGATTCCGCAAGATCGTGGATGCGGGCGAGCGCGGCGTCGTCGACCGGCCCGTCAACTTCCAGTTCGAAACGCTTTCCCTGACGTACGTCGGAGATACCTTCGAAACCCAGCCGCGGCAGTGCGCGCTGCACCGCCTGGCCCTGGGGGTCGAGGATCTCCGGCTTGAGCATGACGTCGACTACGACGCGTGCCACTGGCACTCCCGGTGTGTGGTGCTGAGCAGGTTCCTTCAGACTACCCGTACAAAATTTCTACGCGAGTAGAGTTGTAGGAAGCTACGTGATGGCCGTCACGATCCGGTATCGGACGGGGGTGTTCACGAAAAGTTACGGGAAAGATCCCCGATCAGTCCCGGATAGCTATTGCGCTCGGGACACGCGGGCAGATTTAGTCGGGCTTCACATTGCATTGCCGGGCACTGTACAAATGAATTGGCAAATAGCCGAGACTCGGCACGTCGTCGCAGCTGAGCTGCATGAGGTGCCGGACGAAGGGACCGATATTCGTGGCGCAGAAGGTCGTGGTCACTCTCTTTGACGACATCGACGGCTCAGAAGCGGCGGAAACGATCGCCTTCGGACTCGACGGCAAGTCGTACGAGATCGACCTGAATGAAGCCAATGCCAAGAAACTGCGTAAGGCGCTCGCGCCCTACGTGGACGCCGGCCGCAAGCGGTCGAGGTCGGGCAAGGCGTACAAGCAGACCGAGGTCGCCCCGGACCCGGCGGCCGTCCGGGCCTGGGCCCAGGCCAACAAGATGGAGGTGCCGGCCCGCGGCCGCATCCCCAAGAAGGTCTACGAA
This sequence comes from Streptomyces sp. NPDC057623, assembly GCF_042800355.1. NCBI lineage: Bacteria > Bacillati > Actinomycetota > Actinomycetes > Kitasatosporales > Streptomycetaceae > Streptomyces > Streptomyces sp. NPDC057623. Next base: position 11,715 of record NZ_JBHVGZ010000091.1, on the reverse strand, counting down.
GCGTTCGCCTCGGCGCAGTGAGGCGGGCCGAAGCCGTGTCCTCAGGGCCCGTCAGCAGGCCTTGAGGACCGCCGACTTGAGCCGGTGCGACAACCGACTTGCGCTACCCCCCTGCTGATCAGCTAATGTCTGGAGCACGCCGCCGGGCGGGACAGAAAAAGTCCAGCTCGCCGAGCATGCGGGTGTAGTTCAGTAGTAGAACATCCCCCTTCCAGGGGGAAGGCGCAGTGTGCAATTCCTGTCACCCGCTCTGCACCGTCGTACCGACCACAGTTGTGGATCAGGTAGGCTGGTGCTCGCACCGATCAGTGGCTGTGCTTGTTACAGTCTGGTGGTCGCGGGCAATGCGGACGTAGCTCAGTTGGTAGAGCGCAACCTTGCCAAGGTTGAGGTCGCGAGTTCGAGCCTCGTCGTCCGCTCGGGAATGAGACCCCGGTCCTGATGGACCGGGGTCTTTTCATGTATCCACGTGCTGTATCCCTGTGATGTATCCACGTCTCCGCTTGATCGCCCCCCTGACATTTGTCATGCGGAGTGGTGACAGCGCGCACTGCTGTCGGCCTTGTATCGCCGGGACGCTGGAGCCATGAACGGAAACGAACACGAACACGTGATTGAGGTCACTGACCTGCGGCGTGTGTACGGGGGCGGGTTCGAAGCGGTCCGTGGAATCACGTTCTCCGTGGGCCGCGGGGAGATCTTCGCGCTGCTCGGCACCAACGGTGCCGGCAAGACATCGACCGTCGAACTGCTCGAAGGGCTCGCCCGGCCGGCCGGGGGACGGGTGCGGGTGCTCGGGCACGATCCCTACGCCGAGCGGGCCGCCGTACGGCCCCGGACCGGGGTGATGCTTCAGGAGGGCGGCTTTCCGTCCGAGCTGACCGTCGCCGAGACCGCGCGGATGTGGGCGGGGTGTGTGAGCGGGGCCATGCCCGAGGCCGAGGCGCTGGACCTGGTCGGGCTCGGGCGGCGGGCCGGGGTGCGGGTGAAGCAGCTGTCCGGCGGTGAACGGCGGCGGCTGGACCTGGCGCTCGCGCTGCTCGGCAGGCCCGAGGTGCTCTTCCTGGACGAGCCGACGACCGGGCTCGACGCCGAAGGGCGGCGGGACACCTGGGAGTTGGTGGGGGAACTGCGCGACGCCGGGACGACCGTGCTGCTGACCACGCACTACCTGGAAGAGGCCGAGAACCTCGCCGACCGGCTCGCGATCCTGCACGAGGGACGCATCGCCGCCGCCGGGACGCCGGCCGAGGTGACGGCGGCCCAGCCCTCGCGGATCACCTTCGAGCTGCCCCAGGGCTACTTCGTGGGTGACCTGCCGCCCCTCGACGACATGGGCGTGCGCGAGCACGAGATCGACGGTCGTGTCGTACGGCTGCGGACGCACGAGTTGCAGCGGACCGCGACCCGGCTCCTGGTGTGGGCCGACACGGCGGGGGTGGAGCTGCGGCGGCTGGACGTACGGCCGGCGTCGCTGGAGGAGGCGTTCCTGGGGATCGCGCGGGAGGCGGCCGGCGCCGCCGAGAAGAAGGAGTACGCGGCATGAGCACGGCGATGACCACCCCCGTAGGACGCATGACGGCGTTGGCCCGCGCGGAGGTGACGCTGCTCGGGCGCAGCAGGGGCACGCTGTTCGCGGCGATGTTCGTGCCGCTTCTGCTGCCCTTCAGCGTGCGGGAGGCGGCGAAGGGGATGGACCTGGCGGAGGCCGGCCTCTCCCTCGGCACGGTCGTCCTGCCCGCCTCGATCGGCTTCTCACTGCTCTACGCGGTGTACGCCACGCTCGTCTCCGTCTACACCGCACGGCGTGAGGAACTCGTTCTCAAGCGGCTGCGCACCGGCGAACTGAAGGACACGGAGATCCTGGCCGCGGCCGCGCTGCCGGCCGTGGTCACGGGCATCGCGCAGAGCCTGGTGCTGGCGGTCGGCTGCGCCGTCCTGCTCGACGTGGGCGCACCCGAGGCTCCGCATCTCGCCGTGCTGGGCCTGCTGTTGGGGGTCGTCCTGTGCGCGTCGCTGGGCGCCGTGACCGCCTCGTTCACCCGTACTGTGGAGAGTGCGCAGGTCACGACACTGCCCGTGGTGTTCCTCTCCATGATCTTCTCCGGGATGTTCGTCCCCCTGGAGGTGCTGCCGGACCGGGTGGCATCGGTGTGCGAGTTCCTGCCGCTGACTCCGGTGATCACCCTGCTGCGGGGTGGCTGGACCGGCGACCTGTCGGCGTACGAGGCGATCGGTCCCGTGCTGACCGGGCTGGCCTGGACGGTCCTGGGCGTGTTGGCTGTGCGACGGTGGTTCCGATGGGAGCCACGGCACTGAGGCAGGGGGACAGCGCATGCGCGGGCCGGGCACGTGGTGGCGGGGGAAGAGCACCCCGGCGAAGGTGGAGACGTACACAAGGTGGTCCTTCCACTTCTTCGCGGTGATGGAGGTCGTCTCGGTCGCGCTGCCGGTCATCGGCGAGATGTCGTCCCGGCTGGGCAGCTGGCTGCTGCTCGTCGTGTGCGCGCACGCGGCGGTCAGCGCCCTGGTCGTGTCGCGGGCTCTGGACTGGGTGTGCGATCGGCGTGAACAGCCCCTACGGCCGATGTGGGCGCTCGGGGCCGTCACCGCGGCCGTCGCGGCCACAGGTCTCGCCGTCGTCGAGTACGGCCCGAAGGGCGACGGCGTCGACTCCGCTGCGGGCAGCGTATTCGGCGCCGTCATGTTCTTCGGGGTGGGCATCATCACGCTGGGGGTACGCCGCCGCAGGCGCGTGTGCGCGCTCGCCGCGGGCTTCGCGGCGGGCGCGGGGCTCTTCGTGCTCCTGATCAGCCGGTCCGTTTTCGCCGCGCTGGTCATCGCCCTGATCTCGCTGCTCGGCAGCGGCATCTTCGCCTTCATCGCCGTCTTCTCGGTCTGGCTCCTCAAAGCGGTCTACGAACTCGACGAGGCCCGCGAGACCCGCGCCCGGCTCGCCGTGGCCGAGGAGCGGCTGCGGTTCGGGCGGGACCTGCACGACGTTATGGGGCGGAATCTGTCGGTCATCGCCCTGAAGAGCGAACTCGCCGTGCAGCTCGCGCGACGCGGGCGGGCCGAGGCCGTGGAGCAGATGATCGAGGTGCAGCGGATCGCGGGCGAGTCGCAGCGCGAGGTGCGGGATGTCGTACGCGGCTACCGGGAGGCCGACCTGGAGGTCGAACTGGCCGGTGCGCAGGGGGTGTTGACGGCGGCCGGGATCGAGAGCCGGGTGACCGGCCGGGCGGTCGGGCTGCCCGTCGAGGTGCAGTCGGCGCTGGCCTGGGTGGTCCGCGAGGCAACCACCAATGTGCTGCGGCACGGGAATGCCGGGCAGTGTTCGGTGGGGGTACGGGTGAGCGAGGGGCGCGTGGTGTTGACGGTGGAGAACGACGGGGCCGACGGGGCCTCCGACGAGGGTGGGGGCTCCGGCGGAAGTGGGGGCTCCGGGCTCGCCGGGCTGCGGGAGCGGCTGGCCGCCGTGGACGGGACTCTGGACGCCGGTCGCGTCGGCGACGCGATGTTCCGGCTGGTGGCGGAGGTGCCGTTGGCGGGAGCGGCTGTGCGGGAGGTCACCGTATGACCGGGCCCGTACGGCTGCTGCTCGCCGACGACGAGCATCTGATCCGGGGCGCGCTCGCCACCCTGCTCTCCCTGGAGGACGACCTCGTGATCGTCGCCGAGGCGGCGAGCGGGCCGGAGGCGCTGGCGATGGCACGGGCGCACGCCCCGGACGTGGCCGTTCTCGATCTTCAGATGCCGGGAGCGGACGGTGTGAAGGTCGCCACATCTCTGCGGGCCGAACTGCCCGGCTGCCGGGTGTTGATCGTGACCAGTCACGGGCGGCCCGGGCATCTGAAGCGGGCCCTTGCGGCGGGTGTGCGCGGGTTCGTCCCGAAGACCGTCAGCGCTCAGCGGCTCGCGGAGATCATCCGTACCGTGCACGCCGGAAACCGCTACGTCGACCCGGAGTTGGCCGCCGACGCCATCGCGGCCGGGGACTCGCCGCTGACCGCGCGGGAGGCCGAGGTGCTGGAACTCGCCGCCGACGGGGCGCCTGTCGCGGAGATCGCGGAGCGGGCGGCGCTGTCGCAGGGGACCGTGCGGAACTATCTGTCGTCGGCCGTCTCGAAGCTCGGCGCGGAGAACCGGCACGCGGCGGTGCGGCTCGCCCGGGAGCGGGGTTGGGTATAGTGGTTCTCGCGCTTCGGCGCATGCGAACGTAGCTCAGTTGGTAGAGCGCAACCTTGCCAAGGTTGAGGTCGCGAGTTCGAACCTCGTCGTTCGCTCCAGTTGAAAGCCCCCGGTTCCGGCCGGGGGCTTTTGCGTTGCCCCCGACCGCGTCTCCGCGCCGGGGGCTCGCGCGTCACGACCAGCTGATGCCGGTCAGGCGCTCGTACGCCTCCACGTACTTCGCGCGGGTCGCGTCCACGACCTCCTGCGGCAGCGGCGGCGGGGGCTGCTCGCTCTTGCGGTCCCAGCCGGAGGCCGGCGAGGTCAGCCAGTCGCGCACGAACTGCTTGTCGTACGACGGCTGCGCGCGGCCCGGCTCCCACTGGTCGGCCGGCCAGAAGCGGGAGGAGTCCGGGGTGAGGACCTCGTCGGCGATGATCAGCGTCTCCCCGTCGAAACCGAACTCGAACTTGGTGTCCGCGAGGATGATGCCGCGGTCGCGGGCGATGTCCCGGCCGCGGGCGTAGACGGCGAGGGTCGCCTGGCGCAGCTGCGCGGCGGTGTCGGCGCCGACCTGGCGGGCGACCTCCTCGTAGGAGACGTTCTCGTCGTGCTCGCCGACCGCGGCCTTGGTGGCCGGGGTGAAGATCGGGGCGGGGAGCTCGCTGCCGTCGACGAGGCCCTCGGGGAGGGCGAGGCCGCAGACGGTGCGGGACTCGTTGTACTCTACCAGGCCGGAGCCGGTGAGGTAGCCGCGGGCCACGGCCTCCACCGGGACCATCTGGAGCGACTTGCAGACGAGGGTGCGGCCCGCCCAGTCGGCGGGGGCGCCGGCCGGCACGTCGGTGCTGAGCACGTGGTTGGGGACCAGGTCGGCGAGCTGGTCGAACCACCACAGGGAGAGCTGCGTGAGGATGCGGCCCTTGTCGGGGATCTCGGTCGGCAGCACCCAGTCATAGGCGGACATGCGGTCACTGGCGACCATCACGAGGTCGCCGGCCTCGTTCTGGTACAGCTCGCGCACCTTGCCGGTGTGCAGGTGCACCAGGCCCGGAACCTGGATCGGCTCGGGCTTTTCTACGAATCCGGACACGGTTCCTCCCCGTGGTTCTGTCCAACGGCTCGATTCTCCCGTATGCCGGAGATCGGTCTTGGTGGGGGGTGGGGTGAGGGGCTTTGTCGACGAGCTCAGTCACGTTTGCAGATGCGGTCCAGGAGGTTGGCCGTGGCGCGCTGGACACGGGCGTCGACGTGGCCCGGACGGTCCAGGGACGGGGACCAGGCGAAGGTTCCGGACGCGAAGATCAGGGCGCCGGAGGGTGCGCGGTACAGGGACGTCTCCTGGTGGCGGAGGGCTCCCTCGCGGTCGGTGTACGGGGAGTGGGCGAGCAGGATCCGCTCCTCGTGGTCCGGCAGCGGGGTGCGCGGGAAGTAGCGGTCGGCCTCGCCCGCGACCAGGCCCTCGATCTCGTCGCCCTCATGGGCGCCGGTCGCTTCCCACAGCCAGTGGTCGGCGTTGCGGACGATCAGGGGGTGGGGCTCGGGGACCTGACCCGCGTACTGGATGCCGATCACCTCCTGCTCGGGGCGGTCGATCTCACGCCAGAGCACCGGGCGGCCCGGGCCCTGGCGTTTGCGGCAGGTCATCAGGCGGTCGGGTACCCCGGACGGGGAGGGGCCCAACTCCACCTGCCAGTACATGGAGTTGGCGGAGAGGAAGACGAGTGACGTGCCGTTCTCCCGGGCCAGCTCGACCGTGCGGCGCATGCTCGACGACCAGTACTCGTCGTGGCCGGGGAAGACCAGGCCGCGGTAGCGGGTGGGGTCGACGTGGCCCGCGTGCAGGTCGCGGGCGTCGGCGTAGGCGACGTCGTAGCCGTAGCGCTCGGCCCAGCGGATGAAGTCGTAGGCGTGGCCGACGTGCAGGGGCAGGCCCGCGCCCGCGTACGGGCGGTCGAAGGACACGGTCGTGGCGGCGTCCTTCTCGCCGAGCAGGCGGCCGCTCTCGTCCCAGGCGTGGTAGAGGCTGGCGCCGGTGCGGCCGTCCTCGGGGTAGAGGTTGTACGCCTGCCAGGTGACGTCGGGGAGGAGCAGGAGCAGGTCCGTGGGGTGGTTGTCACGGACCGTGAAGGGGATGTGGGAGCGGTAGCCGTCGGCCGTGGTGAGGACGGCCACATACGCGCCGATGCTCCAGTACGAGGGGATCTGCAGGCGCCAGGACAGCCACCAGTGGTGGCAGGAGACCGTGCGGTCGGCGGCCAGCGGCGCGGGCTGGACGATGCCCGAGAGACGAGGGCTGGTGGTGATCTTCGCGGCGCCGTCACCGCCGTAGTGGCCGATGCGGTAGACGTCGACGGCGAATTCCTGGGGCGGATCGACGGTGATGTGGAAGTCGACGGCCTCGCCCGGGGAGACGGCCCCGGTGGACGTGAAGCCCTTGATCTGGCGGTGGACGTCGTCGGCGGAACGGGGGCCGGCGCTGCGGGGAGCCGGGACCCTCGGGGTGCCCGACGTCGGGGGGTGGGCCTGTCCGTCGAGGTACCAGGGGACGACCTGGCCGGTGTCGTCGAAGTACGTCACGTTGCCGCGCAGCCAGGGGACGGGGCCCTGACCGAAGGGGTCCGTCACAGCGTGCGCGAGTGCCCCCGACTCCCAGCGGCGGATCTGCTCCGACCCCATGGCCATACCCCTCCCTCGTTCCCCCGTGGCCGTGCGTCCGTGGTGGTGCGTCGCGCGGACGCTCGCTGTCGTGTGAGCGCTCCGAATGTGGTGCGAGTGCTGTGAGTGCCGCGTGTGCCTGCGGTTTCTGCCGTGCGACATGGGCGTTTGTGTGTCTGTCGTATGTCGCAAGCCCTTGCCATGTGCGCTATCGATCCCAGCACATCACATTCCGCGCGCATCCTGTCACTATTCGTTGCGAATTGGCCGAAAGTGGAACCGGGGGTTCCGGCCGCATACGGCGTGCGTGGCCGCCGTCAGACCAGGCGGACCGGCTTCTCCGGGCGTATGCCCGACTCCACCAGCCAGGCGCGCAGAGGCGCGGGGTCACCGTCCTCGATGAGGCTGAGGACTCTGGGGGTCAGGTCGGCCGCCCGGGCGCCGTTGATGAGGAGCGTGGGGCCGTCCAGCCAGTCGAGGCCCGGGGTCGCACCGGCGGTGTCCATCGCGGCGCAGCACACCATGGCCGTTACATGGTCGGTGAGCAACTCGCGGGAGGTCCGGGGCGGCTGGAGCGGAAAGAGGGGGAGGCCGCCGGTGTCGAGGAGGGTGGTGCCGGGGACCGGGGACGCCTTCTGCTCCGCGGGGGCGGCGGCCTCCTCGCGGGCCAGCTCGGCGGTCAGGCCGGCGGCGAGAGCGGAGCTTCGCTCGGTTTCCGGGTCGTCGTCACCGGGGTGGTCCTCGGCCATGGCCGCATAGGGGGCTTTGGGGGGCTTGGAGGACTTGGGGGGCTTGGGGGGCTTGGGGGGCCCGGTCGGCTCAGGCGACTCGGGGGGCTCGGGGGCCTCGGGGGCCTCGGGGGCCTCGGGGGCCTCGGGGGCCTCGGGGAGCCTTGCGGGCGGGGCGTCGGGGAGGGGCCGGGTAATCGCTTGCCCGTTGGGGGAGGGTGCTGCGGGGGGCTGAGCGGGGTTGGCGTGCGCTTCAGGAGGCTCGGCCCGGTCGGCGGGCGCTTCGGGAGCCGGACCGGGGGCGGCGGGCGCTTCGCCGGGCTGAGCCTGGTCGGCGTGCGCTTCGGGTGCCCGGTCCAGGTCAGCGTGCGCTTCGGGTGCCCGGTCCAGGTCAGCGGGGGCGTCGGGGAGCCAGGCGGCTGGGGCGTCCGGTGGGGAGGACAGGTGGTCCAGGACCCGGGACAGGGTCGGGCCGTCGGCCTCCGGGGTGGTGCCCTCGGTGGTGCGGCGGACGCCGAGGGCGTCGAGGACCCGGTGGAGGCGGGCCGCGTCCGTACGCCACTTACGGTCGACGACCTCTTCCGGGTACTCCTGCCAGCCCACCGGGGACCAGTCCGGGCCGACCTCGGCGGGGCCGCCGTGGAAGAGGCGGGCGGCCAGGAGTGAGGCGGCCTCGTCGATCGTGCCGGGCTCTTCGAGCAGGTCACAGGCGGGGCGCTCACCCAGCCGGGAGGCGAAGCCCTCGGCCAGCCGGTCCCTCCGGGACAGTTCGGTGAGTGCGGCGACGACGCCCGCGTCCAGCCGGGACGGCCAGCGGCCCATCCGCCAGGCGGGCAACGCGACCCGCGTCAGCAGCCGGTCCCAGCCCGCGTACGCCAGCCCGACCTGTTCCTGGGCGACGATCCGCAGCCCATAGTCCACAGCCTGTGCGCGCTCGGCGGCCGCGGCGGCCACTCCCCGCTCCATCTCGGCGGCGTGGTCCCGGCAACTGCGCAGCATCAGCCGCGCGACCCAGCCGATGCCCGCGCACACCGCCCTGGACCCCGGACAACGGCCGCGCGTCGACGCGACGGCCACGGCGGCGTCCAGGCCCCGGACGAAGCGCCGGGCCTGGGCTATGTCCGGGTGCGCCGAGGGTCCCGTACCGGCGACGACCGGGGCGAGGACCGCGCGGAGCTCACCGACGCGCATCCACCACAGGAACGGGGAGCCGATCACGAGCACGGGGGCTTCGGGCGTACGGCGGTGGGCGGCTCGGGTGCTTCCGCCGTGCAGACCGTTGAGCCCGTCCTCGTCGCGTGCCTCGGTCGGCGGTGGGCCGTGGGACCGGTGGGTCCGGTCCTCCAGCCAGCTGTCGCAGTCCGGGGTCAGGGCTATCGCGGACGGGGCGGGGACGTCGAGGCGGTCGGCGAGGTCGCGCACCATCCGGTACAGGTCCGGGGCCTGCTCCTCACCGATCGGGACCGTCGGGCTGACGGCGGGACGGGAGCGGGCGACGACCAGGGCGATGACGGCGGCGGCCAGCAGAACGAGGACGGCGACGGGGGTGACGACCCAGCGCGCGGCGTGCCAGCCCGAGCCGACGAGATGGCCGGAGGAGGCTCCGGCGAGCAGCACCACGGCGAACGCCGCGGGCAGCACCGCCACCGCCAGCGCACGGCTGCGGACCCGCAGCACGGCCATGGCACGTGCGCGCGCCGCCTGCGCGCCCACCTCGACACCCATACCGGTCACGGCCGGACCTCACCCCCTCCGCGCTGCCCTGGCTGTCCGAACTGTCCTGGCTCTGCTCACTCCCCCACTGTGGCACCCACCACTGACATCGCAATGCCGGTGGGCCAAGTGCCGGAACGCTTGCGCCGCACCCTAGTTGGGGCTTCGGCCCACGTCAGCCGGATGGGGCATCGGTCACTCGATGGAATGGCTTTGGGGAAAGGTGGATGACGGACAGCAAGGATCAGGCCCCCGATACCGGCCTGCTCCGGGGCCTGCTTCCGGGCCTGCTCCGGGCCTGCTCCGGGCGTGCTCCCGGCATGGGTCAGGCCCCGAATCCTGAGACGGATTCGGGGCCTTCGGGGTTCATCCGGGGCGGGCACTCGGGGTGGCTACGCGCCTTCCGCCGCCTTCGCCGCGATGTCCGTGCGGTGCTGGGAGCCGTCGAGCCCGATGCGGGCCACGGCCCGGTACGCGCGGTCGCGGGCCTTGGTGAGGTCCTTGCCGGTCGCCGTGACGGACAGGACACGGCCACCGGCGCTCACGATCGCGTCGCCGTCCCGCTTGGTACCGGCGTGCAGGACAAAGGCGTGCGGGGCGTCCTCGGCGGCCACCTCGTCGAGGCCGGTGATCGGGTCACCGGTGCGCGGGGTGCCGGGGTAGTTGTGCGAGGCGACGACCACGGTGACCGCGGCCTCGTCGCTCCAGCGCAGGGGCTCCAGGTCGGCGAGGTCGCCCTTGGCGGCGGCCAGCAGGACGCCGGCCAGCGGGGTCTTCAGACGGGCCAGGACGACCTGCGTCTCGGGGTCGCCGAAGCGTGCGTTGAACTCGATGACCCGGACGCCCCGCGAGGTGATCGCGAGACCGGCGTAGAGCAGGCCGGAGAACGGGGTGCCGCGGCGGCGCATCTCGTCGACGGTCGGCTGCAGAACCGTCTCCAGGACCTCCTCGACCAGCTTCGGGTCGGCCCACGGGAGCGGAGAGTACGCGCCCATGCCGCCGGTGTTCGGGCCCTCGTCCCCGTCGAGCGCCCGCTTGAAGTCCTGGGCGGGCTGGAGCGGGAGCACCGTCTCGCCGTCGGTGATGGCGAAGAGGGAGACCTCGGGGCCGTCGAGGAACTCCTCGATGACGACGCGCTCGCAGGAGTTGGCGTGCGCCCTGGCCGCATCGAGGTCGGCGGTCACGACGACGCCCTTGCCGGCGGCGAGACCGTCGTCCTTCACGACGTACGGGGCGCCGAAGGCGTCGAGGGCCTCGTCGACCTCCTCGGGCGTCGTACAGACGTAGGAGCGGGCCGTCGGGACGCCGGCCGCCGCCATCACGTCCTTGGCGAACGCCTTGGAACCCTCGATCTCCGCGGCCTCCCCGGAGGGGCCGAAGACCGGGATGCCCGCCTCGCGCACGGCGTCGGCGACCCCGGCGACGAGCGGTGCCTCCGGGCCTACGACCACGAGGTCGGCGCCGAGTTCCGTGGCCAGCGCGGAGACGGCCTTGCCGTCCAGGGCGTCGACCTGGTGCAGCTCGGCGACCTCGGCGATACCGGCGTTGCCGGGGGCGCAGTGCAGCGCGGTGACGTCGGGGTCGAGGGACAGGGAGCGGCACAGGGCGTGTTCGCGGGCGCCGTTACCGATGACGAGGACCTTCACGGGGGTCAGCCTAACGGGGTTCTTGTGCAGGACGATGAGGGGCCGGGCGTTGACGACCTGTACGTTCCTCCAACTCGCGGGTGCGGTGCGGGTCCCCTCCCGCTACTCGGTCCTCATTACTCGTTCGTGAACTCCTCCACCACCGTCGCTCCCAGCTCCCGCACGATCAGCTCGTAGCCGGACAGCGCCGACTCGTTGAGGTCGGGATCGTCGTCCTCCGGGATGTCGTCCTCGATGGACACCGGGGGCGGCGGCTCCGGGGCGGAGGAGGGCCGCGACGCCGGGGCGGGGGCGGCGGTCGGCGCCGGGGACGACGGAGGCGGGGTGGGTGCCGTGGGCGTCGGCTGGGCGGGTGCCGGGCGCTGGGCGGACGTACCGCCACCGCCGTAACCGCCGCCACCGCCGCCGAAGCCGGAGGAACCACCCGGTGGCGGCGGAGCCGATCCCCCGCCCGACGGGTCGATGACGGCCTCGATCTTCCACTGGACGTTGAACTGCTCGGACAGCGCCTGTCGCAGGACGTCCTCGCTGCCGCTGCCGGAGAAGTTGTCGCGCGCGCCGGCGTTCACGAAGCCGAGTTGGAGGGTGGTGCCGTCGAACCCGGTCACCTGGGCGTTCTGGCTGAGCAGGATCCAGGTGAAGCGGCGACGGTTCTTGACCGCCTCCAGAATGTTCGGCCAGAGCACGCGGGGGTCGACGCCGCCGCTCGGGGGGGCGTAGGTGGGCGCCGCGCCCGCGGGGGGAGCGGGTGCGGGCGCCGCGGGCTGCGGTGCGGGGGCGCCGCTCGACGGGGCCGGGGC
>NZ_JBHVGZ010000090.1:0-38388 GCF_042800355.1 Streptomyces sp. NPDC057623 | reverse complement strand
GTCGGGGGGTGTCCGTCCTCGGTCCGGTGCGTTGGGCTTTTGCCAGGAGGTGCCGAGCCTTGACACCGGACTCTGCGGGCGGACACCCCCCGACGCGTCCCCTTGCCGCCGTACGCGGCCGCCGGGCCCGTGGGTGGCATGCGCCATCCCCCGACGCTGCCCCTCGCCGCCGTCGGCGTGTGCGGGCCGGGCCGGGGGTATGCGCCGTCCGCCGGCGGGTCCCCAAGCCGCCGTACGCGGCCGCCGGCCCGTGGGTGGCATGCGCCATCCCCCGACGCTGCCCCTCGCCGCCATCGGCGTGTGCGGGCCGGGCCGGGGGTATGCGCCGTCCGCCGGCGGGTCCCCAAGCCGCCGTACGCGGCCGCCAGGCCCATGGGGGTACGCGCCACCCCTCGCCGCCGCGGGCGACTGCGGGGTCGTGGGGTCCTCCGCTCACAGCGTGAGTCGCGCCACACCAACCTCAGGTAACACGGGGTTCACATTCGAGCAACGACCGGGAAATCGCCTGTTGACAGGGTCGCGGGCAACAAGAGCGGCGCCCCAGTGCCGCAGCGCCGCAGCACCCGCAAGTGCGTCTGACACACCCCCGAAGGAAGTGGCCCGTGACCTTCAAGGCTGAGTACATCTGGATCGACGGCACCCAGCCGACCGCCAAGCTCCGTTCCAAGACGAAGATCATCACGGGCGAGCCCGTCGGTCTGGACGCGCTTCCGATCTGGGGCTTCGACGGGTCCTCCACGAACCAGGCCGAGGGCCACTCCTCGGACCGTGTCCTCAAGCCGGTCTTCACCTGCCCGGACCCGATCCGCGGCGGCGACGACATCCTCGTCCTGTGCGAGGTCCTGAACATCGACATGACGCCGCACGAGTCCAACACCCGTGCCGCGCTGGTCGAGGTCGCCGAGAAGTTCGCCGCGCAGGAGTCGATCTTCGGCATCGAGCAGGAGTACACGTTCTTCCAGGACGGCTACCCGCTCGGCTTCCCCAAGGGCGGCTTCCCGGCCCCGCAGGGCGGCTACTACTGCGGTGTCGGCGCCGACGAGATCTTCGGCCGTGAGGTCGTCGAGGCCCACCTGGACAACTGCCTGGCGGCGGGTCTGGCCATCTCCGGCATCAACGCCGAGGTCATGCCCGGTCAGTGGGAGTTCCAGGTCGGCCCGGTCTCCCCGCTGGAGGTCTCCGACCACCTGTGGGTCGCCCGCTGGCTGCTCTACCGCACCGCCGAGGACTTCGGCATCTCCGCGACGCTGGACCCGAAGCCGGTGAAGGGCGACTGGAACGGCGCGGGTGCGCACACCAACTTCTCCACCAAGGCGATGCGCGAGGGCTACGACGCGATCATCACCGCCGCCGAGTCGCTCGGTGAGGGCTCCAAGCCGCTCGACCACGTCAAGAACTACGGCGCCGGCATCGACGACCGTCTGACCGGTCTGCACGAGACCGCCCCGTGGAACGAGTACTCCTACGGCGTCTCCGACCGCGGCGCGTCCGTTCGCATCCCGTGGCAGGTCGAGAAGGACGGCAAGGGCTACATCGAGGACCGTCGTCCGAACGCCAACGTCGACCCGTACCTGGTGACGCGTCTGATCGTCGACACCTGCTGCTCCGCGCTGGAGAAGGCCGGCCAGGTCTGATCCTCGCCACGGTTTCTCAGGGGCGCCCACCGCGACGGTGGGCGCCCCTTTCGTTGTCAGTGGGGCGTGCCAAGGTGGGGGCATGGTGATCGACGGGGGTCTCGCTGTCAGGGTCGAGACGGAGAACTGGCAGACGCATACGCGGATTTCCGCGGCGCGGCTGCGGGAGCTGGTGGAGCGGATCGGGGGTGCCGGCGACCGGTTCCTGGTCGTCCAGCGGATACCGGACCTCCCTGATGTGTTCGCGCAGGTGTGGCACGAGGACGGTGCGGGCTTCCGGGTCGAGCATCGGGTGGGGGACGAGGGGTTCTACGGAGCGGATCTCGCCGATGCGGGGCAGGTGGCCGATCTGGTGGTCGGCTGGGCGCGGCAGGACGTCGCCTGGGACGCGGGCGTGGTGTGGGAGGCGGTCGAGCAGGCGCCGCGGGATGTCGTGCCCGAGTTGCCGGACGAGGTGCGGGTGAAGGTCGAGGAGCGCGTCCGGGCTCGCTTGCGTGGTGGGTACGACAGTCGCAGGGTGCTCGTCGAGATCGCCGAGGAGTGGTTGGTCGACGGGGACGAGCGGCCGGTGTCCACGGCCCAGGCGTGGCAGTTGGTGGACCGGCTGTGGCTGGAGCGGCTCGCCGAGCAGGAGGCCTGGGAGGGCGTCACCGACCCCGAGCGGCTCAGCGGGGCTTTCCGGGCGCTGGAGGCGGGCGGCATCACGGCCAGGGAGAACTTCGCCTGCTGCCGGGGGTGCGGGATGGCGGAGATCGGCGGGGAGGGGGAGGACGCGCGTGGGTTCGTCTTCTTCCATCAACAGGTCACGGAGCATGCCGCCGACGGGCACGGGCTCGCCCTCTACTACGGCGGGTTCGACGGGTCCGAGGAGACCACCGCCGGGGTCGGACGCGAGGTGGTCGCGGCGCTGGCGGGCGTCGGGCTGTCCACGGAATGGGACGGGTCGCCGGAGAAGTCGATCACTGTCATGCCGTTGGAGTGGCGCAAACGACTGGAGGGGTGAGGCACGCGACACCACCTCCGGGTCAAGGAAGCGTCCGACCCGTGAGAGAAGGCTCCTTTCCGTGGACGGGGTCTGCTTCAATGGGGGTATGGCCAGCTTCCAGAAGTACTCCGCGACAGGTCGCCATGACCTCGAGCCCTTCTGGCCTTCCCGTCAGCACCACGACTTCGACCGGGTGTGTTGCCGCGCGTGAACGCGCGGGCCCTGTAAAGCCGTAAAACCTCCCGGCCTTCGGCCAGCGCGCAACGACGTACGTCTCCCAACGGACTTCTCGCGCGAAAAGAGCTGACCTCATGGCGACCACTCGCTCTCTCTCCACCGCCCCCACGCTCAACTCCCCGGCCGGTGCACGGCATCATCTGCGCGCCGTGGACCGGGACGAGGTGATCGACGTCGCGGACCTCCTGCCGCCTGGTGCCACCTGGCTGCCCGCTCCCCAGCACTCCCTGCCCACGCTGCCGGGGCAGCCGCCGATGATCGGCTACCTGGTGCTCGTCCCGGCCGACCAGCAGCCTCCGGTCGCCGCCCCCCTCGCCACGTCCGGCGATCCGCTCGTCAGCGTCGACAGCGTGCGGCGCACCGCCGCGGTCGACGGGCGTGAACTCGACCTCACCTACCTGGAGTTCGAGCTGCTCGCCCACCTGGTGTCCCACCCGCATCGTGTGCACACGCGCGATCAGCTGGTCACCACGGTGTGGGGATACGGGCATGTGGGGGACGGCCGTACGGTCGACGTCCACATCGCCCGGCTGCGCCGCAAGCTGGGCGCCGAGCACCGGGACACGATCCGTACGGTGCGGCGGGTCGGGTACAAGTACACCCCGCCGGTCGGACGCTGATCCGCCGCCCGCGGCGGCTCTCCTCCTCCCCCGCCGACCCTCTGCTGACGGCAGAGTGCTGTTCCGCCTCGACCCGGCACGGTGCAGAGTCGGGGCATGAGGCTTCTGATGCTGGGTGGTACGGAGTTCGCGGGGCGGGCCGTCGTGGAGTCGGCGCTCGGGCGCGGCTGGGACGTGACGGTCTTCCACCGGGGGCGGCACGAGCCCCCGGCCGGGGTGCGGTCGCTGCACGGTGACCGCACCGCGCCCGACGGGCTCGCCGCCCTCGCCGAAGCGGAGGGCGAGTGGGACGCCGTGGTCGACACCTGGTCGGACGCGCCCCGCGCGGTGCGGGACACGGCGCGGCTGCTGCGGGGCCGCGCCGGGCGCTTTGTGTACGTGTCGAGCTGCTCGGTGTACACGTGGGCCCCGCCCGCGGGGTACGGCGAGGACGCGCCGCTGGCGGAAGGCGCCGAGGCCGGTGCCTGGCACACCGACTACCCGCGGGACAAGCGGGGCGGCGAGCTGGCCGCCGTCGAGGAGTTCGGGGCGGAGAACTCCGTTCTCGTACGGGCCGGGCTGCTCCTCGGGCCGTACGAGAACGTCGGCAGGCTGCCGTGGTGGCTGACCCGGATCGCCCGAGGCGGGCCGGTGCTGGCGCCGGGGCCACGGGACCTGCCGCTCCAGTACGCCGACGTCCGTGATCTCGCGGACTGGATCGTGGGGGCGGTGGAGCAGGAGCTGAGCGGGCCGTACAACCTGATGAGCCCGCAGGGGCACGCCCGTATGGGCACGTTCCTCGACGCGTGTGTGGCCGCCGTCGGCGGTACGGCGGAGCTCCGGTGGACCGAACCCGAGGTGATCCTCGACGCGGGCATCGAACCGTGGACGCAGCTGCCGGTGTGGGTGCCGCCGGGCAGCGACATGCATGACGCCCTGCACGGCGCGGACGTGTCCCGGGCCCTGGCTACCGGGCTGCGCTGCCGTCCGGTGGAGGAGACCGTCGCCGACACCTGGCGGTGGCTCCAGGGCATCGGCCGTACGGCGCCCATGCGGCCGGACCGGAGCGCGAAGGGCCTGGACCCGGAAGTGGAGGCGAAGGTCCTCGCGGGCTTGGGGGGTGTACCTGACACCACCTCCTGACCGGGGGCCCCGCCCCAGTGACCCGCATCGCGCCCTCGGCGAGACTGACGCCATGACCAATGACACGAAAAACGTTCGGAGTTCGAGGGCACGGGGCATGGGGGTCGCGGCGCTGCGCGGGCTGGGGCTGGCCCTGATCTCGCTGCCGGGGTCCGTTCTCTGCTTCGTCCTGTCCCTCGTGTCCATCGCACTGATCCCCATCGGCGTCGGCCTTGTCACGACGCCCTGGGTGCTGACGGGGGTGCGGGCGTACGCCGACTGGCGGCGGGTCCTCGCCGCCGAGTGGGGCGGGGTGCGGATTCCGCCGGCGTACCGGCAGTTGCCGAAGGGCGCCAATCCTTGGACGCGCACCTTCGGGATGCTGGGCGACCCGGCGACCTGGCGGGACCTGCGCTGGCTGCCGGTGGACATGACGGCCGGATTCGTGACCGCGCTGCTGCCGGCCGTGTTGGTGCTCTACCCGCTGGAGGGCTTCGCGCTGGCGGCCGGGCTGTGGCGGACCATGACGGGCGGGCCGTACGGCGAGTACGGGCCGTACTGGTACGGCTTCGTGCCGGTCAGCGACCAGACGTCCGCGCTGGGCGCGGGTGCCCTGGGCGCCGTCCTGCTCATCGTCGCCCACCGGTACACCGTGCCCGCGTTCCAGTTCCACTTCCGCCTCACCCGTGCCGTCCTCGCCTCCGACCAGGGCCGGCTCGCCGAGCGCGTACGGGTGTTGACCGAAACCCGGCGGGACGCCGTGGACACCTCCGCCGCCGAGCTGCGCCGCATCGAACGGGACCTGCATGACGGGGCGCAGGCGCGCCTGGTGGCGATGGGGATGGACCTCGGGACCATCGAGATGCTGCTCGACAAGGACCCGGAGAAGGCCAAGCAGCTCGTCGCGCAGGCACGCCGGTCGTCCGCCGACGCGCTTTCCGAGCTGCGCGACCTCGTGCGCGGCATCCACCCGCCCGTGCTCGCCGAGCGGGGACTGGGCGACGCCGTGCGGGCGTTGGCGCTGCGGCTGCCGATCGCGACCGAGGTGAACGTGGAGCTGCCCGGGCGCGCGGAGGCGCCCGTGGAGTCGGCGGCGTACTTCGCGGTCAGCGAGGTGCTCACCAACGCCGTCAAGCACGCGGGTGCCGACCGGATCTGGATCGACCTGCACCATGTGGACGAGGGCGCCGCCGGCATGCTGCGCGTCACGGTGACCGACAACGGCAAGGGCGGTGCCGTGGTCGGGGCCGGTTCGGGCCTCGCCGGAATCGAGCGGCGACTGGGTACATTCGACGGCGTCCTGGCCGTCAGCAGCCCCGCGGGCGGTCCCACCATGGTCACCATGGAGATCCCTTGCGCGTTGTCCTAGCCGAAGACCTGTTCCTGCTGCGCGACGGTCTCGTCCGGCTCCTTCAGGCCTACGACTTCGAGATCGCGGCGGCCGTGGAGACCGGCCCCGAGCTGGCCCGCGCGCTGGCCGAGCTGGAGCCGGACGTCGCCGTCGTCGACGTACGCCTGCCGCCGACGCACACCGACGAGGGGTTGCAGTGCGCGCTGGACGCCCGCCGGAAGAAGCCCGGGCTGCCGGTGCTGGTGCTGTCCCAGCACGTGGAGCAGTTGTACGCGCGGGAGTTGCTCGCCGACGGCAGTGGCGGGGTGGGGTATCTGCTGAAGGACCGGGTGTTCGACGCGGACCAGTTCGTGGACGCCGTACGCCGTGTCGCGGCGGGCGGCACGGCGATGGACCCGCAGGTGATCCAGCAGTTGCTGACCCGGCGCGCGGCCGACGACCAGCCGCTGGCCCGGCTCACGCCCCGTGAGAGGGAGGTGCTGGAGCTGATGGCGCAGGGGCGGACGAACGCGGGGATCGCCGAGCGGCTGGTCGTCACGGAACGGGCGATCGCGAAGCACACCGCCAATATCTTCGCCAAACTGGGCCTGGAGGTGTCGGACGACGACAACCGTCGCGTGCTGGCGGTTCTCGCGTATCTCGACCACGGCCGGTGAAAACGGACCCGGCCCTTCACCCGCCGTGCGGGATCAACAACTGCTGGTGTTTCCGGGGCTGTTGAGGACACAGCGTTCTCACGAATCTCTCAACAACTTCCGGGACGACTGAACACCTCTGGGCCGCGCTCCGTATGAATGGGAGCCGCTTCACTCCTGTCGGGCGCCCTCGATGCCCCGAAAAAGGAAGTCAGAGGAGTTCCATGGGACGCAACACGAGAAAACGCCGTACGCCGCTGGCCACCAAGGCCATAGCCGCATCGGCAGCCCTAGCGCTCGGTGGGGGCGGGCTTGTATGGGCCAACTTTTACGCTTCGGCGCACGAGGACAACTCTGGGTGGAACCAGACGAAGTCCACGAACGCCCAGGTCGCGACGATCAACTGCCCTGATGTCGGCCAGAAGCTGACGAAGGTGCCGAAGAGCGCGCGCCAGGGCGTCGCCAAGGAGCTGGCGCTGCTGGACAGGCAGGTCACGGATGCCTACAAGCGTCTCGCCGAGACGCGGCAGGCCCAGGCGGGGGACGCCAACTTCGTCAACAACGCCATCCTCGGCCCGCTGAAGTCCAAGCGCGTGGCCACGCTGGACCGGATCGGCATCAACATCAACCGGGCCGGCGGCCAGCGGCCGCAGAACATGGACCAGTTCGCCGAGTGCCAGGGTGTCCCGGCCGAGCAGCCGGAGACCAACGACGGCCAGCAGGGCGGGGACCAGAACCAGGACGGTCAGGACCAGAACAACGACGGTCAGAACAACGACGGTCAGAACAACGATGGTCAGGACCAGGGCGGGCAGGACGGCGGCGGACAGGACCAGGGCGGCAACGGCGGTCAGGCCGGCAACGGTCCGAACGCGGACGACTTCGTCGACATCACCCAGGTCCAGGGCAACGCCCAGCTGGGCGTCGGCGCGAACGGCCTCCCCGCGAACGGGAACGGCGGTTCGACCGGCAGCTTCACCACGAACTGCGGCACCAACGAGAACGAGAACCGCAACTCGGACAACGTGATCGTCGCCCCCGGTGTCAGCAACGGTGCGCAGCACCAGCACGACTACGTCGGCAACCAGGCCAACAACGCTTTCGCGAGCGACCAGGACCTGGCGAACGGCGACACCACCTGCCAGAACCAGGGTGACAAGTCGTCGTACTTCTGGCCGGTGCTGCGTATCCAGGACGGTCAGAACGACATCGACGCCAACGCCCCCGGTGGCGGTCAGGACGGCAACGTCGGCACGATCGTCGAGCCCAGCGAGGCCCAGCTGAAGTTCGTCGGCAACAAGACGAGCGATGTCGTCGCCATGCCGCAGGCCCTGCGCATCATCACCGGTGACGCCAAGGCCTTCGTCAACGGCAACAACAACGCCAACGCCAACTGGAGCTGCACCGGCTTCGAGGACAAGGTCCAGCTGCACGACAAGCTCCCGATCTGCCCCGAGGGCAGCTCCGTGGTGCGGACGTCCAACTTCCAGAGCTGCTGGGACGGTCAGAACATCGACAGCGCCAACCACCGTACCCACGTGGCGTTCGTCCAGGGAGACGGCACCTGCGCCAACAACTTCCAGGCGATCCCCCAGCTCCAGGTCCGTCTGGTCTACGACGTCCAGGCCCCGCAGATCCAGAACGGCCAGGTCCAGAACGCCTTCGCGGTGGACTCCTTCCCGGACCAGCTGCACAAGGCGATCACCGACCACAACGACTTCATCAACTTCTTCGACGAGAACACGATGAACGAGGTGGTCAACTGCATCAACAGCGGCCAGAACTGCCAGTAGCGGTACTGAACCGGTAGCGAAAGCCGGCGGTGGGATCTCCTCCCACCGCCGGCTTTCGGCTGTTGCTGATCCCCGCGGTCAGCCGTGATGGCTGCCGCTGTTGTGACTGCCTCCGGGATTCATGTGCGCGGAGCCTTCCTCCATGGTTCCGCCCAGCTTGCTCTGGAGT
The DNA here is from genome assembly GCF_042800355.1 of Streptomyces sp. NPDC057623. Taxonomy (NCBI): domain Bacteria; kingdom Bacillati; phylum Actinomycetota; class Actinomycetes; order Kitasatosporales; family Streptomycetaceae; genus Streptomyces; species Streptomyces sp. NPDC057623. Next base: position 29,863 of record NZ_JBHVGZ010000090.1, on the reverse strand, counting down.
GCGTCGACCGTCTTCTCCTGGCCGACGGCGACCCATTTGCGGCCGACGAGGTAGTAGCCGCCGTAGTCCTTCGCGCCGCTCAGCCACTCGGCCTGTCCCCGGTCGGTGGCGAAGGTCGCGAGGACGAACTTGCCGGTGGTGTTGTCGCAGATGGCCTGGCGGATCTCGTCCGCGTCCGTCTGCATGTTCGGCTTGCACTTCACCTCGGCCGCCAGGTGCTCAAGACTGCCGGTCGCCGTCTCGGGGACGGCCGCCTCGCTGTCCCCGCCGGATCCGCAGCCCGTCAGTGCCAGTACCGCCGCCACGCCGGTCAGCGCGAGCCCGGTTCGGGTCAACCTCATGTCTTCCTCCGGTCCATGCCGCACAGAGCCCCGGCGGGGCCCTCGTGTCACATACGGCTGGGGCATGCGATGCACTCAAATCCGAGGGTCTCACGGGCACGGGTGTGCGAATGTGGCCCGGTGAACCAGGACTGGGAAGACCGCGTGAGAGCGGCATGGGCGACGTTCGGCACCTACCCCGAGGAGAAGGCGGCCGACTTCCGCACCGTCGTCGACGCCCTCGTCGCCGAACTGCCGGACGACAGCCCGCTGGGCCCCTTCGAGCGGGCCTGCGCCTGGGACTCGACCGGTCACTCGGACCGGGCGGTGCCGCTGTACCGGGAGGCGCTGGCACGCGGGCTCAGCGACGTGAGCGGCTACAAGGGGCGGCGGGCCAAGATCCAGCTGTCCAGCTCGCTCCGGAACGTCGGGCAGGCGCAGGAGGGCGTCACGCTGCTGACGCCCGAACTTGACGCCCCCTCCGACGAGCTGGACGACGCCGTACGGGCGACGCTGGCACTGTGCCTGTCGAGCCTCGGGCGGGATCGGGAGGGGTTGTCGCTGGTGCTGGGTGCGCTGGCGGCGCATTTGCCGCGATATCAGAGGTCAATGGCGAATTATGCGCGGGCGCTGGTGGACACGCCGTAGGAACTGCCGGGACCGGTGGTCCTGGCGTCTGCGGGCGCGTCGTGGCTTGTCGCGCCCCGCGGCGGAGCCGCATGCCGATACAGCCCCGCGCCCCTGGCCGGCGCTGGCTGAACCGTGGGTTGTGACCTACCGTCCATTCGCTCGTTCTGCTGAACGTGCAGTCACAGGATGTCGCCTCGCGCCCCGCACCCGCCTCGGCCGATCCGGTCGTCGACGTCGAGCGGGCCGAGGCCGCGCTCGTCGAGCACTATCCGCGTCTTGTCCGGCTCGCCTACCTGGTGCTGCCGCCGAGCCTCGGCCGCAACCGGCGCGTGGTGACCGCGCACTCCCTCACCCAGCGCGCGCTGCCCCGGGGCCGGGCGGCGTCGGCGCCCACGATCCCGGCCCAGTCGACGGGCCGCGAGGGCGACCCCGGGTATGCCTTCCTCCGGCTCCGGGTCCTGCGTACGGCACTGGAGGCAGGCCTGCCGCTGCGCCGCCTGGCCTGGCCCAAGCGTTCCCAACTGCCGCCCCTGCTGCCCCAGATCTGGGGCCTGCGCCTCTTCCCCCGGTCGGGCGGCGCCGACGAGCTCGCTCTGGACCAGCGACTGTCGGCGCTGTCCGGCCCGGCGCGGGCGGCCTACGTCCTGCGCGGGCTGGAGAAGCTCCCGGACGGCGAGGTGCGCGACGTACTGACGGCGGCCGGCGTCGAGGACGTGGACGACGCGCTGGAGGAGGCCGGGACCGTCCCCGAGCAGCACGCGCTGCTCGACTCCCCCGAGTTCGACCCGTGCTCGCTCCAGGCGCGCCCCACCGATCTGATGCGGCGCAGGCAGCACACGAAGGCCGCGCTCGCCGCCGGGGCCGCCCTCCTCGTGTGCGGGGCGCTGCTCGGTCTGCCCGGTGAGGGCTGGGGCCCCGACGGTCCCGCCGCGCCCGCGTACGCGCAGAACCCGGCGGCCGAGGCGGCCCTCGACCCGGCCCAGTTGACGAAGGTCCCCGCGCTGGCCTGGCAGTCCTCCGCCCGTACCGACTTCTCCGTGTGGCCCGCGCGCGGCGACCTCACCGACGACTCGGCCCTGTTGCGCCGGGCCCTCGCGGTGTGGGCCCGCCCCGGCGAGAAGGTCACGGTCTCGGCGACGCCCGGCACCCCGGCGGGCGGCCCGTCCGGCGCGCCGCAGCTGCTGTACGCGGGGTCCGTCGACAACGTGCGCGCGGTGATCCTCTACGACGGTCTGCGCATCGCCCGCTACGCCGAGCCGAAGGACGGCACGGCCGGTGCCGCCCTGGACTTCTCCCGGGTCGACAACGCGACCAGGGCGGAGGCGAGCGCGGTGGTGCTGAGCCGGGCCGACGGCAATGTCCGCTATCTGCTCGCGCCCTGGGTGCGGAAGGCGGCCGAGCGGGACCTGCTGAAGCCGGACGCCGGGGCGATGGCCCTCACCCTGACCGACGGGGTCACCTCACCGCTGGCGAGCCCTGCCGCCCAGCAGACCGGCGCCTGTTCGTCGTGGAACGCGCTGGAGGTGGCCGACGGCACCGGCACCCGTGTGCTGACCGACCTCGCCGAGCTGGTTCCGGCCCGCCTCACCACCGGCCGCCCCGGGGAGGCCAGGGACGTGTCCGGCACGCGGGCACTGCACACCTGGGCGCCGTACTCCTGCTGGCTGGGTGCGATGCGCTCGGCGGGGGTACGCACGGTCAACGCCTGGGCGTATGCCCGGCAGACGCTTCCCGACGGGACGGGCGCGGCGGACTGGGTGTGCACGCGCGCCGAGACCTGGCGGGGTGGCGGCGAGCGGGTGCTGGCCCAGTTCCGGACGCCGGGTACGACGCACGCGGCGGTGACGGCGAAGGCGCAGAACGTGCCGGCGTGCGGAACGCGCGATCCCCATGTGCTGGCGGGGGTGTTGTGGAAGGCGCAGGCGGGCGACTGGTATCTGCTGGCGGCGGGCACCCGGGACACGGAGTCGATCCGGGCCACCGGCGGGGTGCGCGGCACCTCCCGGGGCAGCCTGCTGGCCGTGCGGGCGGAGCAGGGCGCACAGGCCGACCTGAAGGGCACGTTGGAGAGCGGACGCTCGATCGACGGGCTTCGGTGAGGGGGATCCCGGTCGTCGCGATCGGCGTGAGTCACCCCGAGCCTTGCTGACAAGAATGTAAATAAGGGCCCGCACAAGGGTTCACCCCGGCCCTACCCGTCAGTACATTGACGCCATGTCCAACACGCAGGACCGGATTCCCCTCAAGGCCCGCAAGGTGTCCTTCTCCTGGGACGACACCCCGCTGCACTGGGTGCCCGGCGATCCGTTCACCACGCACACCATCAACGTGCTGCATCTGCTTCTGCCCGCCGGCGAGCGGTGGTTCGTGCACGTCTACAAGCAGGTGCTGCCGTACATCCGGGACGAACAGCTCCGTGCGGACGTCATCGGGTTCATCGGGCAGGAGGCGATGCACTCCCAGGCCCATGACGAGGTGCTGCCGCATCTGCGGGAGCAGGGACTCGATCCGACGCCGTACACCGCACAGGTCGACTGGCTCTTCGAGAAGCTGCTCGGCGACCGCACGCTGCCGCCGGGACGCGCGCGCCGCTGGTGGCTGATGGAGCGGGTGGCGATCATCGCGGCCATCGAGCACTACACCGCCTTCCTCGGCGACTGGGTTCTCAACGCCGAGGAGCTGGACCGCCGCGGCGCCGACCCGACCATGCTGGACCTGCTGCGCTGGCACGGCGCCGAGGAGGTCGAGCACCGGTCGGTCGCGTTCGACCTGTTCACGCATGTCGACGGGGACTACCGGCGACGGGTGCGGACCTGGGCGACCGCGTTCACCGCCCTCGTCTTCCTGTGGCAGCGCGGGGCGCGCTTCTTCATGGAGAACGACCCGACGCTCGTCGACGGCCGGGCCTCCTTCCGGGACTTCTACGTCCGGGGCAGGCGGGGCACGCTGCCGGCGACCGGGGACATGCTCAGGTCGATCCCCCGGTATCTGAGCCGTGCGTATCACCCCTCGCAGGAGGGTTCCACCGCGCAGGCCGTCGCCTATCTGGCCTCCTCCCCCGCCGCCCTCGCCGCGGAGAAGGGTGCCGCCTGATGCCGAAGCTCCGTACCGTCGCCGTCCTCGCCGGAACCGCCCTGCTCGTGCGGCGGGCGATGCGCCGCCGTATCCGGACCTCGCCGCTGTGGCCGATGCCCGCCCTGGAGGAGCCGGTCTCCGGGCGGCCCCGGTCACGGGCGCTGCGGCTGCTGGTGGCCTCGCGGGAAGAGGTCGCCGAGGGGGTCGTGCGACTCCGGCTGGAGGGCCGTGACCTGCCGCGCTGGGAGCCCGGCGCGCATCTCGACCTCGCGCTGCCGTCGGGGCTGGTGCGGCAGTACTCCCTGTGCGGCGACCCGCAGGACACCTCGTCGTACACCGTGGCGGCCAGGCTGGTCCCGGACGGGCGGGGCGGCTCGCGCGAGGTGCACGAGCGGCTGCGGGAGGGGATGGAGGTGGAGGTGCGGGGGCCCCGGAACCGTTTCCCGTTGGCCACGGCCGAGTCGTACGTCTTCGTCGCGGGCGGCATCGGGATCACGCCCGTCCTGCCGATGCTGCGGGCGCTGCCCGACGGGGTCGAGTGGCGGCTGCTGTACTGCGGGCGTGACCGTGCCTCGATGCCGTTCCTGGAGGAGGTCGAAAAGCTGGGCGGGACAGGGAGGGTGAGCGTCGTGGCGGGGGTGCCGGATCTGGACGCTCACCTCGCGGACGTGTCCGAGGACGCCGCCGTCTACTGCTGCGGGCCGGAGGGGCTGATGGCCTCCGTGGCGGAGCGGTTCCCGCGGGTGCGGCTGGAGCGGTTCACGCCCCGGGCCTCGGCGGGCGATGCCTTCGAGGTCGAACTCCGGCGCAGCGGGCGGACGTTGACCGTCGCCGCGGACTCGACGGTACTGGCCGCCGTACGCGCGGCGTTGCCCGGCACCGCCTACTCCTGCGAGCAGGGCTTCTGCGGGACCTGCCAACAGCGGGTGCTGGAGGGCGAGGTGGAGCACCGGGACGAGCTGCTGACCGACGCGGAGCGGGCCGACTCGATGCTGATCTGTGTGTCGCGGGCACGGAGTGATCGCCTGGTGTTGGACATGTGAACGTCCGTGATCAGTCCGGTCCGTTCGGGGCCGGATTCGATCGGTAAGGTGTTCGCATGACTACCGGGGTACGCCGAAGAATGGGAGTCGAGGAGCGACGGCAGCAGTTGATCGGCGTCGCCCTCGAACTGTTCAGCCAGCGCTCGCCCGACGACGTCTCCATCGACGAGATAGCGTCGGCGGCGGGCATCTCGCGGCCGCTGGTCTACCACTACTTCCCCGGCAAACTCAGCCTGTACGAGGCCGCGTTGAAGCGTGCCTCGGACGAACTGGCGAGCCGCTTCGTGGAGCCGCACGAGGGGCCGCTGGGGGCGCGGCTGCTGCGGGTGATGCGGCGGTTCTTCGACTTCGTGGACGACCACGGACCCGGTTTCGCGGCCCTGATGCGGGGCGGTCCGGCCGTCGGCTCGACGGCGACGAACGCGCTCATCGACTCCGTGCGGCAGGCGGCGTATGTCCAGATCCTTTCGCATCTGGACGTGCCGAACCCGCCCGCACGGCTGGAACTGGTGGTCCGCTCCTGGATCTCGCTCGCCGAGTCCACGGCACTGATCTGGCTGGACGGCCGGCGCATCCCGCGCGCCGAGCTGGAGGTACAGCTCGTGCACGACTTCGCCGCACTGGCCGCCGTCAGCGCCACCCGCGACGAGGAGATGGGCGCCCTGTTGCGCCGTATGTTCAAGGACGAGCCGGCCGACGGCCCGTTCAGCGAGCTGGTCGGCCGGCTGGTCTCGCTGGCGTCCTGAAGCCGGACAGGCCCTAGCGTTCGAACTTGCGGTAGGACGGGTCGAGGTCGCGTACCTCGGCGGAGGCGTGCAGAACGACCCCGTCGTCCGCCACGTGCTTGCGCAGCAGCTCCAGGACGGCCTCGGTCAGCTTCGCCTTCGTCTCGTCGGTGCGGCCGGCGAGCAGTCCGAGCGTGACGTGCACGATCGCGTGGCCCTGCGCCTCGGGGTCCTCGTAGCCGAACGCCGTGTACTCACTCGGCCGGAACTGCGTCTTGCACGCCTCCGGCTTCGCCGCCGCGATCTCGACCGTGGCGGTGTGCAGCGCCCGCGCGAAACCCGCCCGGTCGAAGGCGTTGGCCAGTACGCCGGAATAGTCGACGGTGATCTGCGGCATGGGCACTCCTGTTCTACGGCTACATCTGGGCTCACCCTAACCTCAGGGCCAGCATCGCGATGTCGTCCTCCTGGTCCCGCCCGAAGCACCCGAGCAGCGTGTCGCACAGCTCGTCCACCCCGGCCGGGGCGTCGGCGGCGGCTTTGCGGAGCTGCTCCAGGGAGACGGAGAGGTCGACGCCGCGGCTCTCGATCAGGCCGTCGGTGACCATGAGCAGACGGTCCTTCGGGGTCAGCACCAGCTCGGTGGGGGCCGGCCGGTCCAGGCCGAGGCCGAGCAGCGGACCGTCCACCGGGACGTACTCGGTGTCGCCCCCGTCCCGCACGATCAGCGGCGGAATGTGGCCCGCGTTGGCGATCCGGGTGCGTCCGGTGCCGGGATCGACCAGGGTCAGGCAGACCGTGGCGGTGACGTCGGGGTGGTAGTGCACGAGCATCCGGTCGAGCCGTCCGGCCAGCGTGGCCGGGTCGCTCTCCTCGACGCAGTAGGCGCGCAGCGCGTGCCGGATCTCGACCATGACGGTGGCCGCGTCCAGGGAGTGTCCGACGACGTCGCCGACCGCGGTGAGTACCCCGCCCGGGGTGCGCAGGGCGGCGTAGAAGTCCCCGCCGATCTCGGCCTGCCGGGACGCGGGGACATAGCGGACGACGACCTCCACGCCGGGCAGGGCGGGAAGCCGGTACGGCTGGGGCAGGAAGCTGTGCTGGAGGGTGAGGGCGATCTGCCGCTCCGCCTGGTACCTCAGCAGTGGTTCGGCGGCGAGCGCGGTGGCCTGGGCCAGGCGCTCCGCCGGAGGTGCCGCGATGGGCAGAGCCGCGGTGTGCCGTCGGGCGGCTGCGGGCACATCGTGGCTGGTCGCGTCCCTTGGAGGCGTCGCACATGCCGGTGTCGCGATACAGACCCGGGCCCGGCCCTCCTGGCCCGACGCCAGGATCAGGTGGGCGTCCTCGCGGATACCGGGGCGGAAGAAGCCGGCGGGCCACAGGGAGGCGGGCACGGTCGTGCTGTGCACCCCGGTCCGCCCGGTGCGGCCCTCCGCGAGGCGAGTGATCAGGCGTGCCGCCGCGATGTGCGGGGCGGTGTCGGGCAGGGCGGTCGGGGTGCCCGCCGGACGGGCGAAGCCGTGATTCCGGGGGCGGCTGAGAGAGCTGCCCCAGTGCGGCTCGCCGTCCGGGCCGATGACGAAGACGACGGCGGGGGTGCCGGTGAGCCGGGCCGTGCCCGCGGCTGCGGCGTCGGCCAGCTCCCCCAGGCAACGCGCGGTCTGCACGGTGACGATCGCCTCGGACAGCAGCGTCAGCCGGTGCGCGAGCGCCTCGGCCGCGCCGCGCCGCCGGGCCCCTCGGACGGCGGCCCGCACGACGGCCTCGATCTCGCTCGGCTCGGCCGGCACGGTGAGGTAGGCGTCGGCGCCCGCGTCGAGCCCCCGGCACCGGTACCCCGCGTCCACGGCCACGGCGGAGAAGTGGACGACGGGCAGCGCGGCCGTGGACGGCCGGGCCTTGACCCGGCGGCACAGTTCGAAACCGCTCATGTCCGGCAGCCCGACGTCGACGAGGGCCAGGTCGGGCAGGGCGTTCACGCGCAGCCGCAGGTCGAGCTCGCTCAGCGCCTCGCCCGCGCTGGCCACCGGTACGACGTCGTGGCCGGCCCGGCGCAGCACGGCGCCCATGGCGAAGCGGCTGGTCGGGACGTCGTCGACGACCATCACGGTCGTGCCCGACTGCTTGCCGAAACCGTCCATCGTCGGGGGCCCTTGGATACGCACGAATGGGGCGGACCCGATACACCGGGTCCGCCCCACTCAAGTTAGTGCGGCATCAGGGGGTTCGTGAGAAGACGGCGACAGTACGCCCCGGAACGGCGAACGTGCCCGATTCCCGCTCGAACGACGAGGACTTGACGATAGGGTCCGCACCCGCGGCCTGCGTGGGATGCAGTCGATAGCCCTCGCCGGCCAGCGAGGCGATCCGCTGCTCCCGCTTCCCGGGCGTCGCGTTGAAGACGACGACGAGGTCCCCGAGGCGCATGGTGATCACGCCGGGCGTCTCGTCCTTCCCGGACAGCGGGAAGGAGAGCTTCGACTGCACCTGACCGGCCGTGTCGAGGGAGAAGTCGCTCTCCGTCGAACGGATCCGCAGGAGGTCCTGGTACGCCGCCGAGGTCCCCTCGATCTGCTCGCAGCCAACCTTGACCGTGCTCAGCAGGGGCTTGGCGTACGGCCACTTGGACTCGTTGTCGGCCGCCGGCGGCAGCCCCCGTCCGAAGCCGTTGCCGTCGGCGCAGTTCCAGTGGATGGCGTTGAACCAGTCGCCGCTGTCGTAGGAGTTGCGGTCGAGGGACTTGGAGCGCAGCAGGTCGGTGCCCGCCTGGGAGAGGGAGGGGCCCTGCGACAGGGTCGCCGTGGCCATGGCGAGGACCTGCATACGGGCGCGGTCGTCGGCGCTCACCGACGTGGGCAGTTTGAAGGCGAGGGCATCGAAGAGCGACTCGTTGTCGTGCGCGTCGGCGTAGGCGAGGGCGTCGCCGGGGGCGGCCGCGTAGCCGGCGGGTGCGCCGTTGTAGTCGACCTCGGAGCCCTTGACCTCCTTGCCGGCCGTGTCGGTGAAGCGGTAGTCGGCGAGGTTGCCGGACAGGCCGATCTTGATCAGGTCCTGGTAGTGCAGCAGCCTGGCCTTCTGCTCCTGCGAAGTGCCGTTGTTCTTCGAGGAGTTGGGCTCGGTGTACAGCCCGGACGCGAAGCCCTGGACGCCGGGGTCCTCGTCGAAGGGGCCGCCGCCGCGCACCGCGTCGCGCGCCCGGTCGGAGAAGGTCGCGATGCCGGTGCCGGCCATGTTCTTCTGGGTGGCCTGGACGAAGCGGGCGTCGTCGGCGATCTCGCCGAAGTTCCAGCCCTCGCCGTACAGGATGATCTTCTTGCCGTCGACGCCGTCCTTGGCGAGGGTCAGCGCGTCGAGGGCCTTCCTGACCGCCAGGATGTTGGCCTTGGGGTGGTGGCCCATGAGGTCGAAGCGGAAGCCGTCGACCTTGTAGTCCTTGGCCCAGGTGACGATCGAGTCGACGACCAGCTTGCCCATCATGGCGTTCTCGGTGGCCGTGTTGGAGCAGCAGGTGCTGTTGGCGACCGAGCCGTCGGCGAGGAGGCGCTGGTAGTAGCCGGGGACGACCTTGTCCAGGACGGAGGTGTCCGCCTGACCGCTGGCCGCGGTGTGGTTGTAGACGACGTCCATCACGACCCGCAGGCCGTCGTCGTTGAGGGCCTTGACCATCCTGCGGAACTCGACGGTACGCGCGGTGCCGTCGGGGTCGGTGGCGTACGAGCCCTCGGGGACCGTGTAGTGGTACGGGTCGTAGCCCCAGTTGAAGGCGTCCTTCGCGGCGATCTTCGCCGTGCATTCCTGCTGCTTGGCGGAGTCGGCCGGGAAGGAGGCCAGGTCGCAGTCGGTGGTCGCCTGCTCGGACTTCTTCTCGGGGATGGTGGCGATGTCGAAGGCGGGCAGCAGGTGGACGTACGACGTGCCCGCGTCGGCCAGCTTCTTCAGGTGCCGGGAGCCGTCGCCGGCCTTGTCGGTGAAGGCGAGGTAGGTGCCCCGGTCCTTGGCGGGCACCGTCTTGTCCGCCACCGAGAAGTCCCGGATGTGCAGCTCCTGGATCTGGGCGTCCTTCAGCGGTACGGCCTTGGGCTTGGTGTACGAGGACCAGCCGCTCGGCGCCAGTGACTTGTCGTGCAGGTCGACGACGAGGCTGCGCTCGGAGTCGGTGGTCAGGGCGACCGAGTAGGGGTCGGTGACCTTGTTGGTGACAACCTTGCGGACGCTGGGCGCCCAGACCTTCACGACGTACCGGTAGGGCTTGTTCTTCCAGGACGGTGGGCCGGTGACGGACCAGACGCCGGTGGTGTCGTTCCGCTTCATGGCGAGCGTGGAGTCGCCGATCTCCAGCTTGACCGACTGGGCCGTGGGCGCCCAGACGGCGAGCGTCGGGCGGCCCTTGTCGAAGGTCGGCCCGAGGTCGGCCTTCGTCGCGCCGGGGTACAGGTCGTCGAGCACGCCGGCGATCTGCACGCCGGTCGCCGCCAGGACGGCACCGTTGGCGGCGCGCTGGGAGGCGACGAGCTGGCCGCGCAGGGCCTCGCGGACCCGGTCGCGGTCGCGCGGGTCGACGGACCAGGCTGCGTAGTCCTTCAGGTGCGGGAACCTCGCCTTCTGGGCGTCGCTGAGGGAGGTCTTGGACAGGCGCAGCCAGCGTTCGTCGTCGCTGGTCAGCGCGCCGCCCTTCACCTCGATCGAGCCGTCGCGCGAGTACAGCAGCTGGGTGGAGGCGGCGGTCTCGGCGCCGTCCCAGGCGACCGTGTTCCGGTCGATCCAGATCGCCTTGGAGGCGGTCAGGTCGAGGGCGGCCGCGGAGCCGGCGGGCTGCGGGAGCAGGTACTTCTCCTGGCCGCTCAACAGCCACACCTCGTGGCCGCTCGCCGTGAGGTCGAGCGACTGGTCGGTGGGCAGGTCCTTCTCGTCGCCCTTGTGGAGGATGTAGCTGAGACTGGTGGCACCGTCGGTGAGCGGTACCTCGAAGACTGCGCCATAACTGTCAGTCTTGACCGGCTTCAGGGGGTTCGACCAGTCGGTGGGGTTCGCGGCACCCGTCCAGACGTGCAGGCCCCAGCCGTCGTAGTTCCCGTCGGCGCGCTGGTAGTGCAGGACGGCCTCGGTCTTGTCCGGGGCAGGGTAGTCGGCCGTCGGCTTCTCGGTGCGGACGTCCTCCTTGCCCTGCTCGATCCAGATCTCACCGGTCTTGGTGACGTCGATCGTGCGGTCGGCGGAGACGTCCTTGTTCCCGTCCTTGTCGATGACGAGGAAGCCGACGTTCGAGGCGCCGGGCTTCAGCTTGACGTAGGCGAAGGCCCCGTAGGCGTCACGGCCGACGAAGGGGTGGCTGTCCGGCCAGTTCGTGCTCTCGCCGTCGGCGAGGTCGCCCCAGGCGTACAGGCCCCAGTTGGCGTAGTCGCCGTCGGTGCGCTTGTAGTGGACGATCGCGTAGTCGCGGGAGGAGGCGGAGGGCGTCTCGGGGGCAGCCGGGGTGCCGGTGGTGCTCGCCGCCGTCGCGCTCGCCGTGCGACCGGCCGAGTCGATCACGACCGCCTTGTAGCGCAGGGCCGTTCCGGCCGGTACGTCCTTCCCGATGGCCTGCGTGACCTTGTACGGGGCGTGGTCGGCGGAGCCCAGGGTCCGCCACTTGCCGTTGCCCACCTGCGCGGCGAAGACGACACGGTTGAGCTGTCCGCCGTCGACGTCGGCGCCGATCTCCACGGTGCCGGTGGCACCGGCGCCCGGGGCCTTGAGGGTGACCGTCGGCTTCGCGGCGGGCTTGGCGGGCTTGCCTGCCGCCTTGAGGACGATCGCCGAGCCGGCCGGGACGGAGACGGTGAGCTTGCTGTCGGCGTCGCTCTTCGGGGCGGCGTCGGTGCCGTGGATGCCCTTGTACGTCATGCCCGCCGAACCGGTCGCGAAGGTGGCCGACTTCGCGTCGCCCGCGTTGTTGAAGGCGACAACGTACTCGGTGCCGGTCCTGGCGTCGGTGCGGGAGAAGGCGTAGACGCCGGGGCCGTCTGCGGCGTAGCGCTCGGTCTGGATGCCGTCGGTGAGGGCGGGGTTGGCCTTGCGGAGCTTCGCGAGGGCGCTGATCTGCCGGTAGAGCGGGGCGCTGGTGTCGTAGGCGTCGCTCGCGTGGGTACGGTCGGTGCCGAGCTGGTCGTCGTCGCGGTAGTCGGCGGTCTTCGAGGCGAAGAGCGTCTGGCGGGCGTCCTTGTCGCCGCCGGCGCCGGTGAAGCCCTGCTCGTCGCCGTAGTAGACGACCGGATTGCCGCGGCTGAGGAACATCAGCTCGTTGGCGAGCTCGTCCTTCTTGAGCAGTTCGGCGTCGGTGGCCTTCGGGTTGTCCTGGTTGAGGAAGTACCCGATGCGGCCCATGTCGTGGTTGCCGAGGAAGGTGACCTGCTCGTAGGCGTTGGCCTTGTCGGTCGTGTACTTGTAGTCGTCACCGAAGACCGACGCCAGCTTCCGCGCGCTGCCGCCCTGGGAGGCGTACTGGCGTGCCGCCTCCTGGAAGGGGAAGTCGAGGGTGGCGTCGAGGCGGCCCTGGGTGACGTACGGGGAGGTGACGTTCGTGTCGGCGGAGTAGACCTCGCCGAACATGAAGAAGTCGTCGCGGCCCTTCTTGGCCGCGTAGGAGTCGAGGGCCGTGGCCCACTGGGTCCAGAACTCCGTGTTGACGTGCTTCACGGTGTCGATGCGGAAGCCGTCGATGTCGAAGTCCCTGACCCACCGCTGGTAGATCTTCTCCATGCCGCTGACGACCTCGGGACGCTCGGTCCACAGGTCGTCGAGGCCGCCGAAGTCGCCGTGGGTGGAGCTCTCACCGGCGAAGGTGGAGTCGCCGCGGTTGTGGTACATCGTCGGGTCGTTGAGCCACGACGGCACCTTGACGTCCTTCTTCGCGGCGGTGACGGCCGGGGTGCGCGGGAAGGAGTCGGCGTCGACCGCGGGGAACCGGGACTTCCCGTCCGCGTAGTCGGCGTCGTCGAAGGGCCTGCCGTCCTTGGTCAGGTAGGGGAAGGCGCCCTTGGAGAGGTAGTCGTACGACTTCTCCTCGTAGTCGACGACATCGGCCGTGTGGTTGGTGATGACGTCGAAGAAGACCTTCATGCCCTTGGCGTGGGCCTTGGAGATGAGGGTTTCCAGGTCCTTGTTGGTGCCGAAGTGCGGGTCGACCTGGGTGAAGTCGGTGATCCAGTAGCCGTGGTAGCCGGCGGAGGCGTCGCTCCCCGTCCCCTGCACGGGCCGGTTCTTGAAGATCGGGGCCATCCAGATGGAGGTGGTCCCCAGGCCCTTGATGTAGTCGAGCTTCTTGGTCAGGCCCTTGAGGTCGCCGCCCTGGTAGAAGCCCTTGTCGGTGGGGTCGTAGCCGGTGGCGAGGCGCGAGCCGGTCAGTCCGCCCTTGTCGTTGGACGGGTCGCCGTTGGCGAAACGGTCCGGCAGGACGAAGTAGAACTGTTCGCGGGTGGCCTCGTGCCGGGCCGGCTCGGCCGCGAGCTTGGCGTCGGACGGAGGCGGAGGCGGAGTGTCCGCCCGCGCCGCGAGAGGCTGGACGAGTGCTGCGGCCAGCGCGGTCACGGTGACCGCGGCGACCCGTCCGGCATGGGTTGTTCGGCGCCTCGACGGCGTCGGCCATCTCGGTATCACAGATGGACTCCTTGCGATTGCGGCTCTCTTGGGTCCGACCCCGCGTGACCGTATCGCCGTCGAAAGGTTTACAGCAAGACTTCTGAAAGTACTGGAAAGAACTTTCAGCAGTTGGAGTTTGTCTGCGTGAGCAGGCCCAGACGCCAGGGCAGGGTGTTGTAGGGACCGCTCGCCGAGGGGTCCATGCCCTGGTAGAGGAACTGGAGTCGGCACGGGTTGATGGTGAGGGACTGGTCGTTGAGGTGGCGGACCATCTCTCCGTGGCTGATGTCCTGACTCCAGGGGGTGCCGCTGAAGGCGACGTTGTTCGACCGCGCGAAGGGATTGGACTCGGTGTCGGCCAGCGGGGTCCAGGTGCCGGCGATGCTGTTCGACGTCCAGGAGCGGAAGTACCGCTTGCCGTTGCTGCCGATCGCCTCGTTGAGCAGCAGGTAGCTGCCCGAGTCCTTGAGTTTGTAGACGTTGGCCGCCTCCCACAGGCGGTACTTGTTGGCGTCCTGGAGCGCGATGACGGTGTTGGTGAAGCCGTTCGGGAAGTTGGCCACCGTGGTCTCCGAGCGGTACAGGTGCCCGTTGTCGTCGGAGGAGAACAGGTAGCACTTGGAGCTGTCACAGATGTTCCAGAAGTCGACCCAGTAGCCGCTGCCGATGTTGTCCCTGATGATCTGCGGCATGCCGTTCGCGTAGAACTTCTTCGGCGCGGTCCACGAGGCGGGGTTGGCGATGTCCGCCGTGGTCGAGTACGCCGCGTTGTCCCCGGTCTGGTAGACGAGGTACCACAGCTTCTGCGGCGCGAACCAGAACACCTGCGGCGCCGCCTTGTACCCGGTGCCGATCGCGGTCCGGTCCAGGTAGTGGTGCTGCGCGGCGCCCGCCTCCTGCCAGCTGGCGAAGTTCAGGTAGACCATGCTGTACGTGCCGTTGGTGGACGCGGTGCTGGCGAACACGTGCCACCGGCCGTTGTGGTAAACGACCGACGGGTCCTTGATCGCACTGAGCTGGTGGGTCGCGTCCGACTTCGGGGAGATCAGCACCCCGCTGGAATTCCACTGGAAGCCGTTCGGCAGTGCGGCGGCCGACGGCGACGCCATGGCACCGAGCAGCAGGGCGAGGGCGCAGGCCAGGACCCCGAGCATTCTGGTCACACGCATGGCGACTCCTATCGCTTGACGGTGTAGGTGACGAGGGAACGGGCCGGGACGGTGGCCGTCAGCGAGCCCGCGCTCACGGGGACGGCGGCCTGCCGGGCCATACCGCTGGAGCCGTTGGTGAGATACGGGGTCGCCGTCCCGGTCGTGATTCCGGTGTTCTGGAGGCTGTACGACACCTGCTGGGCGCCGGTGCCCGCGTTGAGCGCCACGACGGTCACCGAGCCGTCGGTGTTGCGGAACGCCGACAGACGGAGGTTGGCGTCGGGGGTAGTGGCGGCGATGCGGGTGGCCCCGGGTCGGACGAAACGGCTGTAGTTGGCGATCGCCCACAGCCTCTTGGACACGTGGTAGTCCGCCCCGTCCATCTGGATCAGACCCCGGGTGGCACCGACCGAGGCCCCGTACCAGTACACATAGCCGCTGGTGTTCCCCTTGGTGAGGGCGTCGTGGACCGCGGCGGCGACGGTGAAGCCGTCGTAGCCGCTGCCGTCGTCCCAGTTCTCGTTCCAGGTGGTGCCATCGGGCGACCACTCCGACATCCAGGTGCGTTTTTGGGTGGGCAGCGGACCGTCGACCCGGCTGGCGTAGGTGTGGCCGGTGTGGGTGGCGACGAGGTTCCGGGCGGTCGCGTCGGCCTCGATCGCGCTGGTGTAGGCCTTCTGCTGGTTCCAGCCGAAGGAATCGCAGCAGGCGACCTTGTACCCGGCCGCGTTCGCGATCGGCCCGAAGACCTTGGTGAACTCGACGGCCTGGGCGGGGGTGAGCCGCATGGAGTCGTACGTCGCCGTCCAGTCCGGCTCGTTGGTGAAGCCGAGGTCGGTGACCCCGATGCCCTCCTGGCCGTAGAACTTCGCGTACTGGACCAGGAAGTTCGCGTACGCCCGCCGCCAGTCGCCGCTCGCGCAGGTGGCGCCGGACAGTCCGCACAGCGTGCCGCCGCCCGCGTCGGTGCCGTTGGTCTTCATGTAGCCGGGGGCCGTCCAGGCGTCGGCGTAGAAGCGGTTCACCCCGTACGCCCTGGCTTCCTTGGCCAGCCACACCTGGCCCTTGTCGACGCCGTCCCACACGTACTTCGGGGTCGCGTTCGGGCCGCCGGGGTCGGTGGGCTGAATGCCGGAGTCGATGCCGAGGCGCAGGATGCTGAGCCCTGCGCCGGTGGTGCGGTTGAGGAGGAGGTCGAGGATCTCGCGCTGCTTGGCCGCAGGCAGGCCCTGCGAGCCGCGCATGATGTCGGCCCGTCCGAAGTGCTCGGAGAAGCCGAAGCCGTCGATGGGCTGGTAGGTGGTGGCGCCGTTGACGGTGGCCGTCGTGGCCGCGTAGGCGTTCGGTGTGCCCGCCGCGGTGAAGCCGGCCGCTGTCAGCAGCACCGACAGTGACGTCAGTGTCCATTTCCTGAGTCTGCGTGTCATGATCCGCCCAATAGTGGGAGCGCTCCCATTCACAGGACGGAACGTAGGACGATGTTCTGAACACGTCAACCCCACCCGCGCCGTGGATAACCGATCGCCCCACGCGGCCGCCGCTGACTACCGTCCTCGCATGGAGCAGGAGCCACCCCTCGTTCGCGACGTCTTCCCGGAACTCGTCGACGAACTGGCGGCCCTCCTGGAGGCGGAGGGGGAGCCCTGGCTGGCCATCTGCGTGCGGGATGTCCGCCTGGTCGGCGAGTGCGGCTGCCGCGACGACTTCTGCCAGAGCATCCGCACGACGGACCGGCCCCCGGGAGAGCCGTACGGTCCGGGCCATCGCTGCGTGCCGCTGCTGCCCTCGTCGGGCGATCTGATCCTCGACGTGGTGAACGGCCGGATCATGTACATCGAGATACTCGGACGGCCACCCCTGCGCCGGCGTGTTCAGCCGTGACCGGGGTGGCCGCCTCAAGGGTGCGGGAGCTCAGCAGCTCGACTTGCCGGCGTAGATCGCGAGGGCCGTGTTGGAGTTGAGCGTGGCGCTGAACTGGCCGCTGGAGTTCACCGTCACGCTCGTGTTGTTCTGCACGTTGCAGTACGTGCCGGCCGCGAGGGACGTCTGGTAGGTGCGGGTCAGGCTGCTCGACTCGTGGTTGATGGCCACGTAGCCCTTGCTGCCCCGGCCGAAGGCGATGGCGTCGCCCCCGTTGTCCCACCAGTTGGTGACCGACTCACCGCGGGTGGCGTTGCGGAAGGCCACCATGCGGATGATCTCCGGCCAGGCGTGCTGGCACTTCCAGCCGTCCTGCCAGCAGGCGGTCACGGAGCCGTTGTCGGGGGGCCCCGCGTCCGTGTCGGACCACTCGTAGCCGGAGTTGATGTCCGGGGCGCCGTACGGGTAGGCGAGCATGAAGACGTTGGCGAGGGTGTAGTTCGCCCCGTCCTTGTAGTTGAGCGTGGAGCCGTTGCGCTCGGTGTCGTGGTTGTCGACGAAGACACCGGAGACGCCGCTGCTCATGTAGCCCCAGCCCTCGCCGTAGTTCTTCAGATAGGCGAGGTTCTCGTTGTTGAAGACCCGCTTGAGGTCGTAGGCGTAGCGGAACTCCTGCACGTCGCCGTTGCCCGTGTACTCGGTGGGCTGGACGGCCTCGCCGCTGCCGTAGATGGCCTCCTGCTTCCAGTACACCGACGGGTTGCTCAGGCGCGACTTGATGTTGGCGAGGTCGGCCGCCGGCATGTGCTTGGCCGCGTCGATACGGAAGCCGTCGACGCCGTAGCCGAGCAGGGTGTTCATATAGCCGGCGATGGTGGCACGGACGTACTCCTCACCGGTGTCCAGGTCGGCGAGGCCGACGAGTTCGCAGTTCTGGACGTTGGTGCGGTTGGTGTAGTCGCTGATGGTGGCCGTGCAGTCGTTCATGTCGGCCGAGGAGTACAGGCCGGGGTAGTCGTACTTCGTGTACGACGACCCGCCCGTGCCGGTGCCGCTGCCCGCGGACATGTGGTTGATGACCGTGTCGACGACGACCTTCACACCGGCGTTGTGGCAGGTGTTCACCATGCTCTGGAACGCGGTGGCGTCACCGAGCCGGCCGGCGATCTTGTAGCTGACGGGCTGGTACGAGGTCCACCACTGCGAGCCCTGGATGTGCTCCTGCGGCGGGGAGACCTGGACGTAGCCGTAGCCGGCCGGGCCGAGGGTGTTGGTGCACTCCTTGGCGACCGAGGCGAAGTTCCACTCGAACATCACCGCGGTGACGTCCTTGGTGCCGGGCGGGGAGGCGGACGCGCTGCCGCCGGGGAACACGAGAGCCGCGGCGGCGGCCGCGGCGAGCGCGGTGAAGGCGGCGGGAGCCGTGCGACGGTGCTTGCGGTGGCGCTGCGGGGGCGCCGAGCTTCTCGATATCACAGGCTGAACTCCTTGCGATTGCGGCCCAGTTCGGGGTCCCCCCTGCGCCGCGGCACGGCTTCGTTGCCGGGCGTCGGCGCGAACGTACCGCTAACGAAAGGTTTACAGCAAGAGTATTGAAACTCATAGCAAGCACTTTCATCGCAAGGCTTGACGTGCCCGTCTGAACTGCCCCACGCTCACCAGTGGTTGACTCTCCGTCCCGTGCCGCCATGTCCGACCCCGTGGGCCGTTGTGTCGTGCTATGCCTGTTTCCTGCCGGCCTTGAAGGAGGAGAGGGCGATGAGCGAACGCACGGGCAGGGTGATCTGCGACATCACGATCTCGGCCGACGGGTACTCGGCCGGGCTGGACCAGACCGAGGAGCGCCCGTTCGGCGAGGACGGCGGCGACGGTTCGGGCGGGCGGCTGCACGCCTGGATGTTCGAGACCCCCGACGAGAACCGGGCCGAGATCGACCAGCTGGCCGCCGCGAGAGCGTTCATCATGGGGCGCAACATGTTCGGCCCCGTGCGGGGCGCGTGGGACCGCCGGTGGAACGGCTGGTGGGGCGACGATCCGCCGTTCCACGCACCGGTCTTCGTGCTCACCCACCACGCGCGCGAGCCGCAGCCGATGGACGGCGGCACCACCTTCCACTTCGTCACCGACGGCATCGAGTCGGCACTGGCGCGGGCACGCGCGGCGGCCGGCGACGGCGATGTCGCGGTCCACGGCGGCGCGAGCACCGTCAACCAGTACCTCGCCGCCGGCCTGATCGACGAACTGCGGCTGCACATCGCGCCGCTCACACTGGGCGCCGGCACACGGGTGTTCGAGGGTGTCCCGCCGCTGAGGCTGGAGCAGGTGACGTCACGGTCGGCGAGCCTGGTCACCCATGTGACGTACCGCGTGCTGTCCTGAGCCGACGCGGGACCCGCCGCCCCCTACCGGAGCAACGGGTCCCCTGACGGTGACGGCCCGTCAGGCGGTCGTCCACCACACCGTCGTGTCGCCCGGCACCTTCGCCTCGCCGTCCGTCTCGCCGATCTCACCGCTGGCGAGCAGCACACGGCCGTACGCCGGGGTCCGCACCGACTCCCCGCCGGTGTTCGTGACGCACACGAACTCGCCGCGCCGGAAGGCGAGCACACCCTCGGGTGCCTTCAGCCACTCCACCGACTCGCCGGCGCCCAGGTCGGGCTGCTCGCGACGGGCGGCCAGCGCGGCCCGGTACAGCTCCAGCGTGGACTCGGGGTCGCCGGACTGCGCCTCGACGCTCAGCTCGCCCCAGCCCTCCGGCTGCGGCAGCCAGCTGCCACCGGTGCCGAAGCCGTACGACGAGCCCTCGCGCGTCCACGGGATCGGCACGCGGCAGCCGTCGCGGAAGCCGTCCTGGCCCTCGCCGCGGAAGTACGCCGGGTCCTGGCGCACCTCGTCCGGGAGGTCGACGACGTCCGGCAGGCCCAGCTCCTCGCCCTGGTAGACGTACGCCGAACCCGGCAGCGCGAGCATGAGGAGCGTGGCGGCGCGGGCGCGGCGCAGGCCCAGTGCGCGGTCGCCGGCCGTGCGGATCTGGGTGCCGAGGCCGGGCGGGTTGGCGAAGCGCGTGGCGTGGCGGGTGACGTCGTGGTTGGACAGGACCCACGTCGCCGGGGCGCCGACCGGGCGCATCACCTCCAGCGTGCGGTCGACGACCTCGCGCAGCTCCCGCGCGTCCCAGTCCGTGCCCAGGTACTGGAAGTTGAAGGCCTGGTGCAGCTCGTCCGGGCGGACGTAGTTCGCGGTGCGCTCGACGGTCGGGGTCCATGCCTCGGCGACGAAGATCCGTTCACCCGCATACTCGTCGAGGATCGTGCGCCACTGCCGGTAGATCGCGTGCACACCGTCCTGGTCGAAGAACGGCATGACATCGTTGCCCAGCAGCTTCAGCTGATCGTGGGATCCGAGATCGGGCAGCCCCTCGGCCTTCACCAGGCCGTGCGCCACGTCGATCCGGAAGCCGTCGACGCCCATGTCGAGCCAGAAGCGGAGAATCGAGCGGAACTCGTCTCCCACCGCCGGGTGCTCCCAGTTGAAGTCCGGCTGCTCGGGGGCGAAGAGGTGGAGGTACCACTCACCGGGAGTGCCGTCCGGCTCGGTGACCCTCGTCCAGGCCGGGCCGCCGAAGATGGACTCCCAGTCGTTGGGCGGGAGTTCGCCGTCGGTGCCCTTGCCGGCGCGGAAGTGGTAGCGGTCGCGCAGCGGAGAGCCGGGGCCCTCCGCCACGGCACGCTTGAACCACTCGTGCTGGTCGGAGGAGTGGTTCGGGACCAGGTCGACGATGATCCGCAGGCCCAGCTCGCGAGCGTCGCGGATCAGCGCGTCCGCGTCGAGCAGGTTGCCGAACATGGGGTCGACGGCGCGGTAGTCGGCGACGTCGTAGCCGGCGTCGGCCTGCGGGGAGGCGTAGAAGGGGCTGAGCCACACGGCGTCCACGCCGAGGTCGCGCAGGTACGGCAGGCGGGCGCGTACACCTTCCAGGTCGCCCATGCCGTCGCCGTTGCTGTCGGCGAAGCTGCGCGGATAGACCTGGTAGATCACCGCGTCCCGCCACCAGTCGCCGCGCTTGGCTTTGGCGGGGGTCGGGGCCGGGGCGATGGCGGAGTGCTGCTGGCTCATGGCGTCCTTGGTACGTAACGGAGTTGAGGTCATGGGCAGTGTGTGGGGTTGCGGGATGACGAGGCGGCCGCGGTGACAGCGGGGTCGGATGGGCACCGCGACCGCCTCGGGTCTCTGGGGGCGAAGGGGGCCGGCGCTCAGCCCTTAGTGCCGCCCGCGGTGAGTCCCGTCACCAGGTTCTTCTGCACGAAGTAGAAGAACGCGGCGACGGGTATGGCGATCAGCACCGCCGTCGCGGCCATGAGGTTGCGCTGCGCGTCGTGCTCGCTGACGAAGGTCTGCAGACCCACCGCGAAGGTGTACTTCGTGTCGGACAGCATGAACGTCGACGCGAACGCGACCTCGCCGAAGGCCGTGAGGAAGCTGTAGAACGCGGCGACCGCCAGGCCGGGCTTGGCGAGCGGCAGGATCAGCCGCCCGAACGTGCCGAAGGGGCTCAGTCCGTCGACGCGTCCCGCCTCGTCGATCTCGAACGGGATCGTGTCGAAGTAGCCCTTCATCAGCCAGGCGCAGTACGGCACGGTCGTCGAGCAGTAGACGAGGATCAGACCGAGGTAGTTGTCGACGAGCTGGAGCTCGGACAGGATCTGGTACATCGGCACCATGAGGACGGCCACCGGGAACATCTGGGTCACCAACAGCACCCACATGAACTTCCTGTAGCCCGGAAAGCGCATCCGCGAGACCGCGTAGCCGGTGGTGGCGGCGATGACGACGCCGATGAGCGTGGTGCCCAGCGTGACGATCAGGGTGCTCGTCAGCCAGTCGAAGAACGGCGTCTCCTGGAGGACGTGCGTGTAGTTGGCCAGCGTCATCTTCCCCCAGATGCCGCCGGGGTGGAGGTAGTCGTCCTGGTCCGGGCCGAGGGACAGGAAGACCAGCCAGGCCACCGGGAAGAGCGCGACCAGGCTCGCCACGATCAGGATGCCGTGCGAGACGACGGACGTGGCGCGGCTGTTCTCGCCACGGCCGCGGATCTTGCGCGGGGCCGTCGTGCTCGTGGAGGGCTGGTCCGCCGGAGCAGTGGTCTTGACGGTTGTGGTGCTCATGGGGACTCCTGCCTCAGATCGCGAGCTGCGGGTCATTGCGGTTCAGCCAGCGGCGGTAGAAGGAGGTGAAGACGATCAGGATGGCCAGCAGCAGGATGCCGTAGGCGGCCGACTGCGCGAAGTCGCGCGGCTGCTGTCCGAAGCCGAGGTAGTAGGCCCAGGTGACGAGGATCTGGGCGTCGGGGGCGGTGTCGCCGAAGAGCAGGAAGATGATGGCGAACTGGTTGAAGGTCCAGATGACGCCGAGGAGTACGACGGTGGAGCTGACGGACCTCAGGCCGGGCAGGGTGACGTAGCGGAACTGCTGCCACCTGCTGGCGCCGTCCATCTCCGATGCCTCGTACAGCGAGGAGTCGATCGACTGGAGCCCGCCGAGCAGCGAGAGCATCATGAACGGCACACCGCACCAGGTGTTCACCATGATCGCGGCGAACCGCTGCCAGAAGGTGTCCTCCAGCCACAGTGGCGTGGGCAGGTGGAGCGTCTCCAGGAACGAGTTGATGATGCCGCCGTCGGCGAGCATGAACCGCCAGCCGAAGACGGTGACGAAGGTCGGCACGGCCCACGGCAGGATCAGGATCAGCCGGTAGAGGGTGCGGCCGCGCAGCTTCTGGTTGAGCAGCAGGGCGAGGCCGAGGCCGATGGTGTAGTGCAGGGTGACGCAGAGCGCGGTCCAGACGATCGTCCAGATGAAGTGCGACCAGAAGCGGTCGTACGCCGTCTCGCCCCACAGGATGTCGGCGTAGTTGTCGAGGCCGATGAACTTGTAGGTGGCCTCGATCTCGTTGACGCCGATCGTGCGGGAGGTGTTGAGGCTGTTGGCGTCGGTGAGGGTGAGGTAGAAGCCGTACACCAGGGGGTAGAGCACGAGGACGCCGAGGACGATCACCACCGGGGCGATCATCGCGTAGGCGTACCAGTGCTTCTGGTAGCCGTGCCTCAGGCGCTGGCCCAGCCCGGGCCGCGGCGCGCGGTCACCGCGGCGCTTGCCGGTCGCGCGGTCGATGGCGACTGTCATGGTTCGACAACCTTCTCGAAGTTCAGCAGGTCAAAGGGTGTACGGCTGGATCGGTGTACGGCGCACAGGCCGGTGACCGCCGGATCGCTCCCCCCATGATCAGGGCGATCCGACGGCCACTCGGGGTCACTTGCTGAAGTCCGGGACCAGCTTGGCGATGGAGGTCTCGGCGCTGCTCAGACCCTTGTCCAGGGACTCCTTGCCGCCGGCGACCTTCAGCAGCTCGGTGTCCAGCGGACCCCACAGGGAGCTGTACTCGGGCAGGGCCGGGCGCGGCTGGGCGGAGGCGAGGACGCCCTGGTAGCCGGCGATGCCCGGGTCGGCCTTGACCGCGGCGGTGTAGGCGTCGTCCCTGGTGGGCAGCGTGTTGTTCTTCAGGGCGATGGTCTCCTGGGCCTTCGCCGAGGTCATGTAGTTCACGAACTTCAGCGCGGCCTTCTGGTGGGCCTCGTCGGAGCCGGCGTACACGGAGAGGTTGTGGCCGCCGGTCGGGGCGCCCGCCTTGCCGGCGGAGCCGGCCGGGACGGTGGCGATGCCGAGGTTGGCCGTGTCCTTGAACGCGGAGCCCTTGTAGAAGTTGGTGATCTCCCACGGGCCCTGCATGATCGCGGCGACCTTGCCGCTGACGAACGCCTCCTGGATGTGGGCGTAGGCGTCCGCGGTGGTGTCGGCCTTGTGCAGGCCCTTGCCGTCGAAGAGGCTCAGCCAGGTGCCATAGCCCTTCTTGGCCGCGGCCGAGTTGACGGTGATCTTCTTGGCGTCGGCGTCGACGGTGTCGGTGCCCTCGCCGTAGAGGAACGTCTGGGCGTAGTAGGCCTGGGTGGAGCCCCAGTAGCCGTCGACGCCGGTCTTGTCCTTGATCGTGGCGGCGGCCTTCTTCAGGTCGTCCCAGGTCTTGGGGGCCTCGACACCGGCCTTCTTGAACAGGGCCTTGTTGTAGACGAAGGCGAGGGTGTCCGTGGTGAACGGAACGCCGTAGACCTTGCCCTCGTACTTGGCCTGCTCGATCAGGCTGGGCTGGAACTTGGCCTGGTCGGCGAGGGCCTCGGTGCCGTCCAGCGGCAGGAAGAAGCTCTTCTTGGCGAAGGCGGGGGTCCAGCCGACCTCGGAGCGCAGGATGTCCGGGGCGCCCTTGGAACCGGCGGCGGTGTCGAACTTGTTCTGCGCCTGGTCGAACGGCACGTTGACGTACTTGACCTTGATGTCCTTGTTGGCGGCCTCGAACTCCTTGACCAGGGCCTGGTACGTCGGCGCCTCGTTGGTGGCGTTGGAGGTGTCCCACCAGGTGATGGTGACCGGCCCGCTCGAGTCGCTGCCACTGTCGTCCCCGCCGCACGCCGTCGCCGCGAGAGCGAGGGACGCCACCAGCGCGGTGGCCGCTATGCCACGCCGCATGAGATCTCCTTGAGGGTGAAAGCCCGTGTGGTGCAGGGGCGGCCCCGTCTGCCGTCTCCCTGCTGTTCTGCCGACCTCGCCGATGGGGGGTCCCCCACGCCTTCGAGGCAGTGGAGGAGGCGGCCGAGCGACGTGAACGTAACAGCGTTGAAAGACTTACGAAAGACCTTGCAGAAAAAAAGTGCAAGAGGTCACCGAAGTTATCCGGGTGTGACCTCTCGGCGACCGAGGTGAGACGCTTGTTTACACGGGTGGAGCACTATGGAGGCCACCTGTGCAAGACTCTGCAAGCTCTTGCCATCACTTTCACGAGGGAGCGCGATGACGCAGCAACCCGGACCGGGCCGCCCAACAGGTCGCCCGCGGCGTCCGATTGGTGTGCAAGGCGACATACGGCCGGTACAGTCCAGTGCCGTGACCACACGGCTTGCAGACATCGCTGCTCAGGCGGGGGTGAGCGAAGCGACCGTCAGCCGCGTCCTCAACGGGAAGCCCGGCGTCGCCGCCACCACTCGCCAGTCCGTGCTGGCCGCACTCGACGTGCTCGGCTACGAGCGCCCGGTGCGGTTGCGGCAACGCAGCGAGGGCCTGGTGGGCCTGATCACCCCGGAGCTGGAGAACCCGATATTCCCGGCCCTGGCCCAGGTGATCGGCCAGGCGCTGACCAGGCAGGGCTACACCCCCGTCCTGGCCACCCAGACGCCCGGCGGCTCGACCGAGGACGAGCTGACGGAGATGCTCGTCGACCGCGGGGTGGCCGGCATCATCTACGTATCCGGCCTGCACGCGGACACCACCGCCGACATGCAGCGCTACGAGCGCCTGCGCGCCCAGGGCGTCCCCTTCGTCCTGGTGGACGGCTTCTCCCCCAAGGTCCAGGCGCCCTTCATCTCCCCCGACGACCGCGCCGCGATGAACCTGTCGGTCACGCACCTCGCCTCGCTCGGCCACACCCGCATCGGTCTCGCCCTGGGCCCCAAGCGCTTCGTCCCGGTCCAGCGCAAGATCGAGGGCTTCGTCCGCACGATGCAGGACCAGCTGAACCTGCCCACGGAAACCATCGAGACGGACCTGATCCAGCACTCCCTCTACACGCTGGAGGGCGGACAGGCGGCCGCCACGGCCCTCATCGACCGCGGCTGCACCGCTGTCGTCTGCGCCAGCGACATGATGGCGCTGGGCGCGATACGCGCGGCCCGGCAGCGCGGCCTGGAGGTCCCGACGGACATCTCGGTCGTCGGCTTCGACGACTCGCCCCTGATCGCCTTCACCGACCCGCCCCTCACCACCGTCCGCAAGCCGGTCCCGGCGATGGGCCAGGCCGCGGTACGCACGCTCCTCGAAGAGATCGGCGGGACTCCGGCCCCGCACAGCGAGTTCGTGTTCATGCCGGAACTGGTGGTGCGCGGTTCGACGGCTTCGGCGCCGGGGAACAGAACCCACCCCTGAATCGTCCGCGAGGCGGAGAATCCCCGCCTCCACACTCCGTTGGCAGGAGAGCGAAGTTCTACGCCCGCCGTAGAAAGTGCATCCTGAACCCAACCGGAGGATGATCGGTCGGGGAAGTCTTTTCTGGCAGACTCTGTGCCCATGGGTGACGCTACCGTGACGACACTGGAAGGCCGGGAAGCGGCCGTTCCGCCCCCCGTCGCGGACGAGACGGGGCGGGGTCCCCTGCGCCGCTTGCGCACTCCACGCCGCCCCCGCCTCTGGTTCGAGATCCTGCTGATCGCGGTGAGTTACTGGACGTACTCACTGGTTCGCAACGCGGTACCGGAGCAGAAGGCCGAGGCCCTGCGCAACGCCGACTGGCTCTGGGAGCTGGAGCACCATCTCGGCATGGCCGTCGAGGAGTCGATCAATCACACCGTGAACTCGGTGACTTGGCTCATCGTCGGTATGAACTACTACTACGCGACGCTGCACTTCATCGTCACCCTCGCCGTCCTGGTCTGGCTCTACCGCAGCCATCCCGGCCGCTACGCGGCGACCCGCCTGGTCCTGTTCGCGACGACAGGCGTGGCCCTGGTCGGCTACTACCTGTATCCGCTCGCTCCCCCACGGTTGATGACCAACGGCGGCTTCATCGACACGGTGCTGGTCCACGACACCTGGGGTTCGATGGCCTCGGGCGATCTGAAGAACATGTCGAACCAGTACGCCGCGATGCCGTCGATGCACATCGGCTGGTCGGTCTGGTCCGGTCTGACGATCTTCGCCCTGGCACGGACCCCCTGGGTCCGGGTCCTGGGCCTGCTGTACCCGCTGTCCACCCTCGTCGTGATCGTGGCGACGGCCAACCACTTCTGGCTGGACGCGGTGGGTGGCCTGGCCTGCCTGGCCTTCGGCTACCTGGTGGCCCGCCTCTGGTACGGCAAGCTGCCGCACGCACTGCCGAGGCGAGTGCCGCGACAGGCCACCCACCCGCAGCCGCCGACGGCGAGCGGGGGACGTACCGGGGGGTGTCCGCCCGCGGTGGCGGGCATCGGGAAACAGCACCTCCAGGCCAACGGCGACCGCCCGACCGAGGACGGACACCCCCCGGCGGCGCCCCGACCCACGACCAGACCGTAGGCGCCACGCGCACCCCACGACCCGAGCGCACCGTCACCCCCCGTAGAACAGCTCCTCCACCACACCCCGAGCCCGTCGCGCGGTGCGCCGATACGCGTCGAGCATGTCCCCCACGTGACCGGGCTCGTACCCCAGGTAGCGCCCCACCGCCGCCAGCTCACGGCTGTCCGAGGGGAACGTGTCCCCGGCCCGCCCCCGCACGAGCATCACGGCATTGCGCACCCGGGTGGCCAGCACCCACGCCTCGTCCAGGATCGCCGCCTCCTCTTCCGGGATGAGCCCCGCGGAACAGGCGGCGGCGAGCGCCTCCCGGGTACGCGTGGTCCGCAGCCCCGGCTCGTTCCACCCGTGCTGAAGCTGGAGGAGCTGCACCGTCCACTCGACGTCGGAGAGCCCACCGGGACCGAGCTTGGTGTGCAGCTTGGGATCCGATCCGCGCGGCAGCCGCTCGGACTCCATACGGGCCTTCAAGCGCCGGATCTCGCGCACCGCGTCGTCCGCGAGCCCCTCGGCCGGATACCGCAGCGGATCGATCAGCTCGATGAAGCGACGCCCCAGATCATCGTCCCCGGCGACCGGCACGGCCCGCAGCAGCGCCTGCGACTCCCACACCAGCGACCACCGGCGGTAATACGCCGCGTACGAGTTCAGCGTGCGCACCAGCGGCCCCGACTTGCCCTCCGGCCGCAGATCGGCGTCGATCAGCAGCGGCGGATCCGCGCTGGGGATCTGCAGCAGCCGGCGCATCTGCTCGACGACCCGGTTCGCGGCCACCGCGGCCTCGTGGTCGTCGACACCGTCCTGCGGCTCGTGCACGAACAGGACGTCGGCGTCACTGCCGTATCCCAGTTCCTGTCCCCCGAAGCGCCCCATGCCGATGATCGTGAACCGGGTGGGCAGGGTGTCGCCCCATCCTTCCCGCACCACCGCCCGCAGCGTGCCCGCCAGCGTCGCGGCCGTCAGGTCCGTCACCGCCGCGCCGACCCGGTCCACCAGGGCACCCTGATCGGCCTCGGCCGGCTTCGTCTCGGTGCCGTAGGAGTCGACGACGTCGACGGCGGCCGTACGGAACAGCTCCCGCCGACGCACCCCACGGGCCGCCGTGACCGCCTGCGCGGCACCGTCCGCGCGGCGCACCGCGGCGAGGATCTCCTGCTCCAGATGGCTGCGCGACCTGGGTTCGAGACCGCTCCCGCCGTCCCCGTCGCCGAGCAGCGCCACGGCCTCCGGCGCCCGCATCAGCAGGTCGGGGGCGAGCCGGCCGGCCGACAGGACCCGGGCGAGGTTCTCGGCCGCGGCCCCCTCGTCCCGCAACAACCGCAGATACCAGGGCGTCTTGCCGAGTGCGTCCGACACCTTCCGGAAGTTCAGCAGGCCCGCGTCCGGGTCGGCGGAGTCCGCGAACCAGCCCAACAGCACGGGCAGCAGCGTGCGTTGGATCGCCGCCTTCCGGGTCACCCCGGAGGCGAGCGCCTCCAGATGCCGGAGCGCGGCCGCCGGATCGGCGTACCCGAGCGCGACCAGCCGCTCGCGTGCCGCGCCGGCGCTCAACCGGGCCTCGCCCGGGGCGAGTTGGGCGACGGCGTCGAGCAGCGGCCGGTAGAAGAGCTTCTCGTGCAGCCGCCGTACGACGCTCGCGTGCCGTTTCCACTCGCGGTTCAGCTCGGCGACCGGATCGACGCGCAGGCCGAGGGAGCGGCCGATGCGCCGCAGGTCGGCCTCGTCCTCGGGCACCAGGTGCGTCCGCCGCAACCGGTAGAGCTGGATGCGGTGCTCCATGGAACGCAGGTAGCGGTACGCGTCGTCGAGCTGTGCCGCGTCGGCACGTCCGACGTAACCACCGGCGGCGAGCGCCTGGAGCGCGTCCAGGGTGGTGCCGCTGCGCAGGGAGGCGTCGTCCCGCCCGTGCACCAGCTGAAGCAGCTGTACGGCGAACTCGACGTCCCGGAGCCCGCCTGGACCGAGCTTGAGCTGCCGGTCCAGCTCCGCCACCGGGATGTTCTCCACGACCCGGCGCCGCATCTTCTGCACGTCGGCGACGAAGTTCTCCCGCTCGGCTGCCTTCCACACCAGGGGCTCCAGCGCGGCGACGTACTCCTCGCCGAGCTCGATGTCGCCCGCCACCGGGCGGGCCTTGAGCAGCGCCTGGAACTCCCAGGTCTTGGCCCAGCGCTGGTAGTAGGCGAGGTGGCTGCTGAGGGTGCGGACCAGGGGGCCGTTCCTGCCCTCGGGCCGCAGGTTGGCGTCCACGGGCCAGATGGACCCCTCGACGGTCGTCTCCGAGCAGATCCGCATCATGTGCGAGGCGAGCTTGGTGGCCGAGCGCAGGGCCTTCGCCTCGTCGGCGCCGTCTGCGGTCTCGGCGACGAAGATGACGTCGACGTCGGAGACGTAATTGAGCTCATGGCCCCCGCACTTGCCCATCGCGATCACCGAGAGCCGGCACTGTGCGGCGTCCTCCGGCGCGGCGGCGCGGGCGAGGGCGAGGGCGGCGCGCAGGGTCGCGGTGGCGAGGTCGGCGAGCTCGGCGGCGGTCTGGGCCACGTCGGTGGTGCCGCAGACGTCGCGCGCGGCGATGGACAGCAGGCAGCGCCGGTACGCGACGCGCAGCGTGACCGGGTCGGTGGCCTCGGCCAGGCCCTGTTCGAACTCCTCGACCTCGGGGTGCAGATCCCGCGGCTCGTACATGACCAGCGCCTGCCAGTCGCCGGAGTGCTTGGCGAGGTGGTCGGCGAGGGCGGCGGAGGCGCCGAGCACGCCGAGCAGCCGGTCGCGCAGGGGCTTGGCCGCTATCACCGTGTCGAGCAGTTCGCGCTGGGCGGTGGGGCCGGGCTGGGCTTCGAGCAGCCGGACGAGGCCGTGCAGGGCGAGGTCGGGGTCGGCGGTGGCGCCGAGGGCCTCCAGCAGCACCGGGTCGTTCTTGATCGGCGCGAGTTCGGGACTCTCCAGCAGTCGGTCGGCGGCCGACGGGTCGGTGAATCCGTGCCGGAGCAGCCGCGTGAAGGTGCTGCTCCTGCGCCCCGGCGCCGTCATGCTCGCCCTCCCGTCCGATCGGGGTCGTACGCGCCCGATCAAGGTCGTACCCGGTTGAGCCTAGCCCGAGTACCCGGGAGTGGCGGCGATGAGTTTCGGCGTCGCGGGTCGCTGCGCTGGGCTTGGGGGGGGTGAATGCCTGCGGCGCCTGTGCGGGTTCGGTGGGGGCTCGTGGAGCGCGAGGGCGTGGGGTTGTGGGTCGGGGCCGCGTCGGGGGGTGTCCGTCCTCGGTCCGGCGGGCTGGCCTTGCGCGAGAG
>NZ_JBHVGZ010000089.1:0-38675 GCF_042800355.1 Streptomyces sp. NPDC057623 | reverse complement strand
ATCCTCGCCAAGACGCCGGCCATCCCCTCCGGCTGCCAGTGGGGCATCTTCCTGCGCAACCACGACGAGCTGACCCTCGAAATGGTCACCGACGAAGAGCGCGACTACATGTACGCGGAGTACGCCAAGGACCCGCGCATGCGCGCCAACATCGGCATCCGGCGCCGGCTGGCCCCCCTGCTGGACAACGACCGCAACCAGATCGAGCTGTTCACCGCCCTGCTGCTCTCGCTCCCCGGCTCGCCGATCCTCTACTACGGCGACGAGATCGGCATGGGCGACAACATCTGGCTCGGCGACCGCGACGCCGTCCGCACCCCCATGCAGTGGACCCCGGACCGCAACGCCGGGTTCTCCTCCTGCGACCCGGGACGGCTGGTCCTGCCCACGATCATGGACCCGGTCTACGGCTATCAGGTGACGAACGTCGAGGCGTCCATGTCCTCGCCGTCCTCTCTGCTGCACTGGACCCGCCGCATGATCGAGATCCGCAAGCAGAACCCGGCCTTCGGTCTCGGCTCCTACACGGAACTCCAGTCGTCGAACCCGGCCGTGATCGCCTTCCTGCGTGAATACGAGGACGATCTCGTCCTGTGCGTGAACAACTTCTCCCGGTTCGCGCAGCCGACGGAGCTGGATCTGCGGAGGTTCAGCGGACGGCATCCGGTCGAGCTGTCCGGCGGGGTGCGATTCCCGGCCATCGGTGAACTGCCGTACTTGCTGACGCTCGGAGGCCACGGCTTCTACTGGTTCCGGCTCCGCAGGGACGCCGCCTGAGAGCCCGGGCGGGGCGGTTTCTCCCGCCCCGCCCGGGGCACGCATCAGTAACCACCCCGACCGGCACGGGGAAAGGACGTGACGCCATGTCGAAAGCCGTCACCCGCACCCTCTCGACCTCTCCAGTTCTCCTCGCCTCGCTGGACCCACTGCTGCGGGAGTGGCTGCCACGGCAGCGCTGGTTCGCGGGCAAGGGGCGTCCGGTCACCGGGTTCTCGCTGGTGGCGGCCACCGAGTTGCTGCCGCCCGGCGGCAAGCTGGGCCTGTACCACCTGCTCGTACGCGCCCATCAGGCCCTCACCCCGGTGCCGGGCGCCCCGGAGCAGCCCGCGGACTGCTACCAGCTCCTCATAGGCGAGCGTGAGGCGTTGCCGCCCCGGCTGGCGCCCGCGCTGATCGGACACGTGGCCGAGGGCCCGCTCGCCGGACGCACGGTGTACGACGCCCTGTACGACACCCGTCCCACCGAACTGCTCCTGGAGGCGCTGCGCACCGGGGCCAGGATCGGCGGACTGCGCTTCGAGCGCGACGGGAGCCGGGACATCCGGTCCGGTCTGGTGCCGCGCCTGGTCACCTCCGAGCAGTCCAACTCGTCGGTCGTCTACGGCGATACGTTCATCCTGAAGCTGTTGCGCCGGGTCGTGCCCGGCGTCAATCCCGACCTGGAGCTGCCGCTGGCGCTGGCCCGGGAGGACTGCGACCGGGTGCCCGCGCCGACGGCGTGGATCCGGGCGGAGCTGTCCGGCGACGCGTATGTGCTCGGCGTGCTCCAGCCGTTCGTACAGGGTGCCGCCGACGGCTGGGAGCTGGCGCTGCGCGAACTGGCCAAGGGCGAGGACTTCTCCGCGGCGGCCCGGGCGCTGGGGCGGGCGACCGCCGAGGTGCACACGGCGCTGGCCCGCACCCTGCCGACCGTGACCCTCGGTCGCACGCAGGTGGAGCAGCTCGTCGCCGGCATGGTCGAACGGCTGGAGGTGGCCGCGCAGGCGGTGCCCGCGCTCCGGCCGTTCGCACCCGGCCTGCGCTCCGCCTTCGCGGCGCTGGCCGACCTGGCCGCCGAGGGGTGCACCTGGACCGCCCAGCGCATCCACGGCGACCTGCATCTCGGGCAGTGCCTGCGCTCGCCCGCCGGCCGGTGGTGGCTGATCGACTTCGAGGGCGAGCCGTCGAAGCCGCTGGCCGAACGGCGGATGCCGCAGCCGCCGGTGCGGGACGTGGCGGGCATGCTGCGCTCCTTCGACTACGCGGCCCACTCGGCCGACCCGCCGGTACCGGGCTGGGCCGACTCCTGCCGGGCCGCCTACTGCTCCGGGTACGCGCAGGTCAGCGGCACCGATCCACGGACCGATCCGGTGCTGCTGCGTGCCTACGAGACCGACAAGGCGATCTACGAGGTCGTCTACGAGGCCCGTCACCGCCCCGACTGGCTCCCGGTGCCGCTGTCCGCCATACGTCGCCTGGCCGCGGACACCGGCACCCCGTCCCCCTCCACGCCCCCATCCCCACCTTCGCCCAGGAGGCCCCGCCCGTGACCCCCCGCACCACTCCCACCAGCGCGTCGGAACCCAAGCCGACGGCCCAGAAGCCGGCCGTCGAGGCGACCGAGGAGAAGGCCGAGAAGAGCGCCGCGAAGAAGGCCGGCGCCGCGAGGAAGGCGACGCCGAAGACCGCCGAGAAGGCCGCGGACGCCATGAAGAAGGGGGCGACGAAGAAGGCGACGACCAAGAAGGCGGCGGCGAAGACCTCCACGGCGAAGAAGGCGACCGCCAAGAAGGCACCTGCCCAGAAGGCCACCGCGAAGAAGACGGCCGTGAAGAAGACGGCCGCGGAGAAGACCACGGCGAAGAAGGCTGCCGCCAAGAAGGCCGTCGCGAAGAGCGCGGCAGGCCGGAGCGCGACCGCGAAGGGCGGCCCCGCGAGCGGGGCAGCGGCGAAGAAGATCCCCGCGCAGAAGGCCACCGCGAAGAGGATCCCGGCGCAGAAGGCGGCCGCCCACAAGCCCGGGGCAGCGGCGGTGAGCGCCGGAAATGCCCCCGCGCCGCAGTCCGCCGCCCCGCCGGAGGCACCCGTGGAGGTCGCGGTGTCGCCCGCCCTCGACGCCGCCGACCGTGACCGGCTCCTCACCGGCACCCATCACGACCCGCACTCCGTGCTCGGCGCCCATCCGGTGCCCGGCGGTGTCGCCTTCCGCGCGTTGCGGCCGTACGCCCTGTCGGTCACCGTCGTCGCGGGCAGCCTGCGGGCCGAACTGCACGACGACGGGGAGGGGTTCTTCTCGGGGCTGCTGCCGCTGCGGGACGTGCCGGAGGAGTACCGGCTGCTCGTGGCGTACGAGGGTTCGGTCCAGGAGACCGAGGACACATACCGTTTCCTGCCCGCGCTGGGCGAGCTCGACCTGCATCTGATCGGCGAGGGCCGGCACGAGGAGCTGTGGCGGGCGCTGGGCGCCGAGCCGATGACGCACCAGGGCGTGACCGGCACCCGGTTCACGGTGTGGGCGCCGAACGCGCGGGGCGTGTCCGTGGCCGGCACCTTCAACTTCTGGGACGGCACCGGGTATCCGATGCGCTCGCTCGGTGGCGCCGGCGTCTGGGAGCTGTTCGTGCCCGGCATCGGCGTGGGCGAGCTGTACAAGTTCGAGATCACCCGGCCCGACGGCTCGAAGACGCTGCGCGCCGACCCGCTGGCCCGCCGGACCGAGGCCCCGCCCAACACGTCGTCCGTCGTGTACGCCTCGAAGCACGAGTGGGGCGACGGGCAGTGGCTGGCCCGGCGTGGGGCGACCCCGACGCACGAGGCGCCGTTCTCGGTGTACGAGGTCCACCTGGCGTCCTGGCGGCCCGGACTGACGTACCGTCAACTGGCCGAGCAGCTCCCGGCCTACGTCAAGGACCTGGGGTTCACGCACGTCGAGCTGATGCCGGTCGCCGAGCACCCGTTCGGCGGCTCCTGGGGTTACCAGGTCACCGGCTTCTACGCGCCCACGGCCCGCCTCGGCACGCCTGACGACTTCAAGTACCTGGTGGACGCCCTGCACCAGGCCGGGATCGGCGTCCTGATGGACTGGGTGCCGGCGCACTTCCCGCGCGACGACTGGGCGCTGGCGGAGTTCGACGGCCGGCCGCTGTACGAGCACGAGGATCCGCTGCGCTCCGCGCACCCGGACTGGGGCACGCTGGAGTTCGACTTCGGTCGCCGGGAGGTGCGCAACTTCCTGGTCGCCAACGCCGTCTACTGGTGCGAGGAGTTCCACATCGACGGGCTCCGGGTGGACGCGGTGGCGTCCATGCTCTACCTGGACTACTCGCGCGAGCCGGGCCAGTGGGTCCCGAACGAGCACGGCGGGCGGGAGAACCTGGACGCGGTGGCGTTCCTCCAGGAGATGAACGCGACGGTGTACCGGCGGGTGCCGGGGGTCGTGACGATCGCGGAGGAGTCCACGGCCTGGGACGGTGTGACACGGCCGACGCATGTGGCGGGCCCGGGCGGCTTCGGGGGCCTGGGGTTCGGGCTGAAGTGGAACATGGGCTGGATGCACGACTCGCTGGAGTACGTCGGCAAGGAGCCGGTGCACCGCAAGTACCACCACGACGGGATGACCTTCTCGATGGTGTACGCCTACAGCGAGAACTACGTGCTCCCCATCTCCCACGACGAGGTGGTCCACGGCAAGCGCTCGCTGGTGTCGAAGATGCCGGGCGACTGGTGGCAGCAGCGTGCCAACCACCGCGCCTACCTGGGCTTCATGTGGGCCCATCCGGGCAAGCAGTTGCTCTTCATGGGGCAGGAGTTCGCGCAGGGCGCGGAGTGGTCCGAGGCGCACGGGCCAGACTGGTGGCTGCTGGACCCGGCGTACGGGGCGGAGCCGGACCACCGGGGGGTGCGGGACCTGGTCCGCGACCTCAACACGGTCTACCGGCACACTCCGGCCCTGTGGCAGCGGGACACCGATCCGTCCGGCTTCCAGTGGGTGGTCGGGGACGCGGCCGAGGACAACGTGTTCGCGTTCGTGCGCTTCGACGCGGAGGGTGCTCCGCTGCTGGCGGTGTCGAACCTGTCGCCGGTCGTGCGGGAGGAGTACCGCCTCGGTGTCCCGGACGACGTGCCGGCCTGGTACGAGACGCTGAACACCGACGCGGCGAAGTACGGCGGCGGTGACGTCACCAACCCCGACCCGATCAAGCCGGAACCCCAGGGTTGGCACGGCCGCCCGGCCAGCATCCGGCTGACGCTGCCACCGCTGGCCACGGTGTGGCTGCGTCCGGCGTAGTCTCTCGCCCCCGCCGCCCCTACCCGTCCCATCCCCAGGGGCTCCGCCCCTTCGACCCCGTCCAGGGGGCTCCGCCCCCTGGACCTCCATCGGCCTGCGGCCTCGTCCTCAAACGCCGGCGGTGTCGCCCTCAAGGGGCGCGGGGAACTGCGCGACCAGCCCCCACCGGCCGTTGGTCGCGCAGTTCGGCATCAGCCCTCGCGGCGGGGGGCTGGGGCGGAGTCCCCAGGGACGGTCACCCCGGGGCCGGCGCCCCCTCGGCCAGGCTCCGCGGCAGCGAACCCGTGTGCAGCACCCCCAACCGCTGCGTCGCCCGGGTGAGCGCCACGTACAGATCGCTCGTGCCGTACAGACCCGGCTCCACCACCAGCACGGAGTCGAATTCCAGTCCCTTCGACTGCCGCGGGTCGAGGAGGACGACGCTCTGCGTGAGGTCGGGTTCGGCGCCCGCCGTGATCCCGTCCAGCCGGGCCGCCAGCTTCCGGTGCAGATGGCGCGGGGCGATGACCGCGAGCCGGCCGTCGGCGGGAGTCAGTTCCCCGACGGCCTTGGCCACCGCGCCGGGCAGGTCGTCGGTGGCGCGCACCCAGGGCCGCACGCCGGTCGAGCGGACCGAACTCGGGGGCTCGAAAGCGGGGTCCTGGGCACGCACGACCGCCGCGGCCAGCTCCATGATCTCGGCCGGGGTGCGGTAGTTGACGCCGAGCCGGGTGTGCTCCCAGCGGTCCTCGACATACGGCTCCAGGATGCCCGCCCAGGAGCCGACACCCGCCGCTTCCGCGGTCTGCGCCGGGTCGCCGACCAGCGTCATCGAGCGGGTCGGGCTGCGCCGCATGAGCAGCCGCCAGGCCATCGGCGACAGCTCCTGCGCCTCGTCGACGATGATGTGCCCGAACGCCCAGGTCCGGTCGGCGGCCGCCCGCTCGGCGGCGCTGCGGTGGTCGTCTTCCTCGTGGCGTTCGGCGAAGCGCTCGGCATCGATGATGTCGTGCGCGGAGAGGACCTCGCTGTCCTCGTCGTCCTTGTCCTCGAACTCGTAGGTACGGGAGGCGAACGAGACGTCCAGCACGCCCTGCGCGTACGCCACCTGCGTCTCGCGCTCGCGGTCCGCGCGCGCCCGGGCCACCCGGTCGTCCTCGCCGAGGAGCTCGGCCGCCTCGTCGAGGAGCGGTACGTCCGCCACCGTCCACGCCCGTGTCACGGGCCGGCGGATCGCGGCCACGTCCTCGTCGGGGAGGTAGCCGACGGGGTCGGCGAGGAAGTCCGCGACCAGGCGCTGCGGCGTCAGACGGGGCCACAACTGGTCGATGGCGGCCCAGACCTCGGGGTTCTCGGCGAGCTCGTCACGGATCTGGGTGATGTCGCTCGGGTCGAGGAGGCTGCTGCCGTCGTACGGGTCGGTGCCGACGCGCTCGGCGTACAGCTCGGTGAGCGTGTTGAGGAGGTGGCCCTCGAAGTACTCGCGGGCCACGTTGTGCTGGAGTTCCGCGGCCCGGGTGCGCTCGCGGGCCACCTTCACCAGGTCGTCGTCGAGCATCAGGATCTCGCGTTCGTGCTCGATCGCGATCACCGGATCCGGCAGCGACTGCCAGTCGCGTACGACCTCCGCGAGTACGTCGGCCATGTCGGCGCGGCCCTTCACGGCAGCCGCCTCACGGGTGTCGGCAGCGGTCGCCCGTACTCCCGGGAACAGCTCGCCGACCGTGGCCAGCAGGACGCCTGTCTCGCCGAGCGAGGGCAGGACCTCGCCGATGTAGCCGAGGAAGGCGGGGTTGGGGCCGACGATCAGGACCGCGCGCTTGGCGAGCAGTTCGCGGTACTCGTAGAGGAGATACGCGGCCCGGTGCAGGGCGACGGCCGTCTTGCCGGTGCCGGGGCCGCCCTCCACCACCAGCACGCCGCGGTGGGGCGCCCGGATGATCTCGTCCTGCTCGGCCTGGATCGTCTGCACGATGTCGTTCATCCGGCCCGTGCGCGCGGAGTCGAGCGCGGCGAGCAGGACCGCGTCGCCGGTCGGGTCCTCGTGGCCGGTCCTGGTCTGGTCCCCCAGATCGAGGATCTCGTCGTGCAGGGCCGTGACGGTACGGTCGCTGGTGGTGATGTGCCGCCGGCGGCGCAGCCCCATCGGGGTGTGGCCGGTGGCCAGGTAGAAGGGGCGGGCGACGTCGGCCCGCCAGTCGATGAGGACCGGTGTGCGCTCGGCGTCGTCGGTGCGCAGGCCGATCCGGCCGATGCGGTGGCTGACGCCGGAGTCGAGGTCGATCCGGCCGAAGCAGAGCGACCCGTCCACGGCGTTCAGCGCGGCGAGCAGCCCGGAGCGCTCGGCGACGAGGATGTCCCGCTCCAGGCGGGCCTGCATGGGCGTGTTGCCCTGGGCGAGAGCGTCCGTGACGGAGCTCTCGGTGTCGCCGCGCAGCGCGTCCACGCGGGCGTACAGGTCGTCGATGAATTCCTGCTCACTCCGCATTTCACCGTCTTGAAATTCGGTGTTTGACAATTCCGCTCCCGGCCGGATATACTGTGCTCACTGAACTTCTTTGCGACTCAATACTCTTGAAGTCGCG
This sequence comes from Streptomyces sp. NPDC057623, assembly GCF_042800355.1. Lineage (NCBI taxonomy): Bacteria > Bacillati > Actinomycetota > Actinomycetes > Kitasatosporales > Streptomycetaceae > Streptomyces > Streptomyces sp. NPDC057623. The sequence continues at coordinate 31,064 of NZ_JBHVGZ010000089.1, read as the reverse complement.
AACCATCGAATATACGCAAAGAAATCCCCCGAGCGCAATTGCTCGGGGGATTTCCTCGTTCCGGGCCGGGCTCAGAGGACGTCGGACAGCTCCTCCAGCAACCGCCGCCTGGGCCGGGCGCCGACCATCGACTTCACGGGCTCACCGCCCTGGAACACCATGAACGTCGGCATGGACAGCACCTTGTACGCGTTGGTGGTCTCGGGGTTGGTGTCCACGTCCAGCTGCACCACCTTGAGCCGGTCGCCCATCTCCCCGGCGACGGCGGTGAGCACCGGCCCCATCTGCCGGCACGGCGGACACCAGTCGGCGGTGAATTCCACCAGCACCGGCAGTTCCGCCCCGATCACCTCCGCCTCGAAGTCCGCGTCCGTCACCTCGGCCACGCCTGCCGCCCTGATCACAGTTCCCGTCCTCCCAGTTCGCACAACGGTGGTTCGCCCTCGGCCATCGCGAGGAGCAGCCCGATCTTGGCCCGCACGGCCTGCAACTGCCCGATCAGCCCGTCGAGCTCGTCCAGCTTGCGCCGGTAGACCGCGAGCGAGGCGGGACACGAGTCGCCCTCCGGGTGCCCGGCCCGCAGACACTCCACGAACGGCCGGGTCTCCTCCAGGTCGAACCCGAAGTCCTGCAACGTCCTGATCTGCCGGAGCAGCTTCAGATCGCTCTCGTCGTACGTCCGATACCCGTTGTCGCCGCGTCGCGCGGGCAGCAGCCCCCGCGACTCGTAGTAGCGCAACGTGCGCGTCGTGGTCCCGGCCCGCGCGGCCAGCTCGCCGATTCGCATGCGTACGAACGTAATCCTTGACGCCGACGTCAGGGCAACCGCGGCAGGAGCGGCTTTCTGCGCACCGGGGAGGACAGCACGATCGACGTCGTCGTACGGCCCAGCGCCGAGGTCTGTTCGAGGACCTCCTCCAGGTGGACGGTGTCCTCGACGGCGACCTTGAGGATCCAGCAGTCCTCGCCGACGACGTGGTGCACCTCGATGATCTCCGGGCGGTCGAGCAGCTCCAGTGTGCGGGGGTGTTTGAGGGTGTAGCCGCCGTGCGGGTTGACCCGGATGAACGCCTGGATGCCGTAGCCGAGCCGGGCCGGGACGACATGGGCGCCGTAGCCCGTGATCGCGCCGGCCGCCTCCAGTCGCCGTACGCGCTCGGTGACGGCTGCCGGGCTGAGGCGCACGCGGCGGCCCAGCTCGCTCAGCTTGATCCGGCCGTCGGTCTGGAGGAGTTCGAGGATCTGCCGGTCCAGGGCGTCGAAGGCCACCGATGTTTCACCGGTGGCCGGGCGCAGATGCCGTGGTTCCTTCGGCACGGCGGCCTGATCTCCCATGTCTTCCCCTTCAGGACGCGGTATACGGCCAGGAGAATTATGGTCATGCGAACGGCACGAGAAGTACTGGTCATCGGCGGCAACCGCTATTTCGGCAAGCGGCTGATCGCGCGACTGCTGGCGGCCGGGGACCGGGTGACGGTCCTCAATCGCGGATCGTCGGCGCCGCCACCGGGTGTGGTCCAGCTGGTCGCCGACCGCGGCGACGAGAAGTCGCTGACGGCGGCGCTGGGTTCACGGACCTTCGACGCCGTGGTCGACCAGGTCTGCTACACACCGCGCCAGGCGGAGATCGCCCGCCGCGTCCTCACCGGCCGCACCCGTCGCTATGTGCTGACGTCGACGGTGGAGGTGTACGAGTACGAGGACTCGATCGCCCCCGTACGCGAGTCGGACGTGGATCCGCTGGACGTGGCCGTCGACCTCGAACTCCCCTGGGACGAGCCGGAGTTCCTCGACACCCACTACGGCGAGGGCAAGCGGCAGGCGGAGGCCGTGTTCGCCGCCGCCCCGGACTTCCCGTACACGGCGGTGCGCGTCGCCCATGTGCTGGGCGGGGACGACGACTTCACGGGCCGTATGACGCACTACGCGAGCCGCGTCCGCAGCGGGACGCCGATCGCCGTACCGGTGGTGAACCACCCGGCGACGTACATCCATGTCGAGGAGATCGCCGACTTCCTGTTCTGGGCGCTGGGCCAGGACTTCACCGGGCCGGTCAACGCCGCCTCGCACGGCCTGCTGACCACCGAGGACCTGTGCGACGCCATCGCCGCGCACCTCCCGCACGGCAAGGCCGTCTACCAGCACATCGAGGTCGGCGAGGTCTCCCCGCTCTCCTTCACCCGCGCCTACGGCATGGACAACTCCCGTGCCACCCGGCTGGGTTTCCGCTTCACCCGTGCCCGGCAGTGGCTCCCCCAGGCCGTCGCCGAGACCCTCGGAAAGGACGACTGAAGTGCGCTACCGCACTCTTGGCACCCACCGCGTCAGCGCGATCGGCCTCGGCGTGATGCCGCTGTCCATCGAGGGCCGCCCCGACGACCGGCGTGCCCTGGCCACCGTGCACGCCGCCCTGGACTCGGGGGTGACGCTGCTGGACACGGCCGACTCGTACCATCTGCCGGGCGCCGAGCCCGGTCACAATGAACTCCTGGTGGCCCGCGCGCTGGCCGCGTACGGCGGCGACCCGGACGCCGTGCTGGTGGCCACCAAGGGCGGCCGCGGCAGGCCGGCCGACGGCAGCTGGTCGGTGAACGGCGACCCCCGCCATCTCAGGGCGGCCGCCGAGGCCTCGCTGCGGCGGCTCGGCGTCGAGGCGATCGGGCTCTACCAGTTGCACAAGCCCGACCCGGCCGTACCCTTCGAGGAATCGGTCGGCGCGCTGCGCGAACTCCTCGACGCGGGCAAGATCCGCCTGGCCGGCGTCTCCAACACCGACGTGGAGCAGATCCGCGCGGCCCGCCGGATCCTCGGCGACCGACTGGTGTCGGTGCAGAACCAGTACTCGCCCGCCGTCCGGGACAGCGAGGCCGAGCTGCGGCTGTGCGCGGAACTGGGGCTGGCGTTCCTGCCGTGGAGCCCGCTGGGCGGTATCGCCCGCAGCTCGCTGGACGGGCCGCGGGAGGACACGGTGGCACGGACGGCGGACGAGCCGCGCTTCGGCGCCTTCCGTGCCGTGGCGCGGGCGCACGGCGTCAGCCCTCAGCAGGTGTGCCTGGCCTGGCTGCTGGCGCGCTCCCCTGCCGTGATCCCGATTCCGGGGGCGAGCCGTCCGCAGACGATCCGGGATTCGGCGGCTGCGGCGGAGCTGGCCCTGAACGCGGAGGAGCTGGAGCGGCTGAGCGGTGCGGCGGTCACGGTCGGCTGACCGCGGGGCGGTGGGCAGTGTGCGGTGGGGCAAAAGACTTGCCCCACCGCACTCATGCGTGCGGTGGGGAGAGGCCCGGGCGGCTGAGCGACGGGGGAGCTACTCAGCCGCCCGGAGTGTGATGGCCGGACGTCCGGCCCCGGTTCAGGCGGGGCCGGACGTCCGGAGCTGGGACCGGGCCGGAGGTCAGGCCTTGGCGAGTTCCTTCTCGCCGCCCTGCTCGGGCACTTCGGCCTCGGCCGGGCCGCTGTGACCGCCGTGGCCGTCGTCCACGAGGGTCGCCTCGTCGAACGGGATCTGACCGGCGAGCACCTCGTCGACCCGCTCGCGGTCGATCTCCTTCGTCCAGGTGCCGATCAGGACCGTGGCCACCGCGTTGCCCGCGAAGTTCGTCAGGGCGCGGGCCTCGCTCATGAAGCGGTCGATGCCGACGATGAGGCCGATGCCGTCCACCAGGGCGGGCTTGTGCGACTGGAGGCCGCCGGCCAGCGTGGCCAGACCCGCACCGGTGACACCGGCGGCGCCCTTGGAGGCGACCAGCAGGAAGAGCAGCAGCGGGATCTGCTCGGCGATCGCCATCGGCGTACCCATGGCGTCGGCGATGAACAGGGACGCCATGGTCATGTAGATCATGGTGCCGTCGAGGTTGAAGGAGTAGCCGGTCGGGACGGTGATGCCGACGACGGGCTTGCTGACGCCCAGGTGCTCCATCTTCGCGATGAGGCGCGGCAGCGCGGACTCGGAGGAGGAGGTCGACAGGATCAGCAGGAACTCACGGCCCAGGTACTTGAAGAGCGTGAAGATGTTGAGGCCGGCGACGATCCGCAGCAGCGCGCCGAGCACGATGAAGACGAAGAGGAAGCAGGTGACGTAGAAGCCCAGCATCAGGATGGCGAGCTCCTTCAGCGCATCGAGGCCGGCCGACCCGGTGACGGCCGCGATGGCACCGAAGGCACCGATCGGCGCGGCCCACATCACCATGGCGAGGATGCGGAAGACGAGCCGCTGGATGTGCTGCACACCGCGCAGGATCGGCTCCCCGGTCGAGCCCATGGCCTGCAGCGCGAAGCCGGCGAGCAGCGCGATGACCAGGGTCTGCAGGACCGATTCCGAGGTGAAGGCGGAGACCATCGTGGTCGGGATGAGGCTGAGCAGGAACTCGGTGGTGTCCTTGGCCTCCGCGTCGACCTGCTCGTGGCCGGCGTTCTTGATGGCGTCGGTGATCTGCAGACCCGTGCCCGGCTCCAGGAGGTTGCCGACGACGAGACCGATGCTGAGCGCGACCAGCGACATCGCGAGGAAGTAGACCAGCGCGATACCGCCGACCTTGCCGACCTTGGCGGCCTTGCGTACCGAGCCGATGCCCAGAACGATCGTGCAGAAGATGATCGGCGAGATCATCATCTTGATGAGGTTCACGAAGCCCGTACCGATGGGCTTCAGCTCGACCGCGAAGTCGGGCGCGACCAGGCCCACGGTGATACCGAGGGTCACCGCGATGATCACCGCGATGTACAGGTAGTGCGTGCGATCCCGTTTGGCGACGGGAGCGGCGGGTGCCTTCTCGGGGGAACTGGCGGCGGCCACGGCTGCCCTCCTTGACGTCTTCGTCGGTGTCACCGGCGTGCGGCTCACGTCCGGGGGTGGGGGTCTCGCTGACCGGCCGGCGCGTCCCGGGGACGGGGGGCGTCGCACTCAGCGATGCGGTGACTATCTCCCGCCGTGTGAGGGCGGTCACCCTTCCGTTCATTTAGTTCACAATCGGCCATGGGGGCAGACTGGCGACATGCGCATCCCCGTCCCGAGACCCCGCAGCCTGGCCGGCCAGCTCTTCGCCATGCAGGCCGTGCTGATAGCCGTGCTCGTGGCCGGGTACGCGGTGTTCACGTACGTCAGTGACCGCGGCCAGGCCGAGGACGCGGCGGGGCGGCAGGCCAAGGCGGTGGCGCAGTCGATCGCGGACGCGCCGTCCGTGCGGGAGGCGATCCGCACCCACGATCCGACGGCCGAACTCCAGCCGTACGCGCTGCGCGTCCAGCGCGACGCGGAGGTCGACTTCGTCACGATCATGAACCCCGCGGGCATCCGCTGGACGCACCCGGACGAGCGGCAGATCGGCCAGCACTTCCGCGGCCACACGGCGCGCGCGCTGCGGGGCGAGCCCTTCACCGAGACGTACACCGGCACGCTCGGATCGTCCGTGCGGGCCGTCGTACCGATCTACGACGGGGGAGAGCGGCCGTCGGACATCGTGGGGATGGTCAGCGCCGGCATCCGGGTCGAGGAGATCAGCAAGCGGGTGCAGGACCAGCTGACGGCCCTGCTCGGGGTGGCGGCGGGCGCGCTCGCGCTGGGTGCGGTCGGCACGTATGTGATCAATGCCCGGCTGCGTCGGCACACCCATGGCATGAACGCGTCCGAGCTCAGCCATATGCACGACTACCACCAGGCCGCGTTGCACGCGGTACGCGAGGGTCTGCTGATGCTGGACGGGCAGTACCGTGTGGCGCTGATCAATGACGGCGGGCGCGAGCTACTGGGTGTGGGCGGTGATGTGGTGGGGCAGTCGGTCGCGGAGCTCGGCCTGCCCGCCCCGCTGACCGGGGCGCTGCTGGCCTCCGAGCCGAGGGTGGACGAGGTGCATCTGGCCGCGGAACGGGTCCTGGTGGTGAACACGTCGCCGGTGTCGGGCGGTGAGCGGCGCGGCACGATGGTGACCCTGCGGGACGTGACCGAACTCCAGTCCCTGATGGGCGAGTTGGACTCCGAGCGGGGCTTCACCCAGGCGCTGCGCTCGCAGGCGCACGAGGCGGCGAACCGACTGCACACGGTGGTGTCCCTGATCGAACTCGGACGTGCCGAGGAGGCGGTGGAGTTCGCGACCGCCGAGCTGGAGCTGGCGCAGGCCCTGACGGATCAGGTCGTCGCGGCGGTCAGCGAGCCGGTGCTGGCGGCGTTGCTGCTGGGCAAGACGGCACAGGCGAACGAGCGGGGCGTCGAGCTGGTCGTGTCGGAGGACAGCCGCCTCGACGACGGCCTGCTGCCGCCGTCGCTGCCCGCCCGGGATCTGGTGACGATCCTCGGCAACCTGATCGACAACGCGGTGGACGCGGCGCAGGGAAGTGTGGGGGCACGGGTGACGGTGACGGCGTACGCCGAGGACGGCGAGCTGGTGCTACGGGTGTCGGACACCGGCGCCGGGGTGGACCCCGCGCTGGCCGAGACGGTGTTCCAGCGCGGGTTCACCACGAAGCCGGCCGGGCCGGGGGGCCGGGGGCTGGGTCTGGCACTCGTCCGCCAGGCCGCGATCCGGCACCAGGGCGTGTTGTCGGTGGCGGAGGCCGACGGCGGCGGGGCGGTGTTCGAAGTGCGGTTGCCGCTGGTGGAGGGGGCCGGCGCCAAGCACGGGCCCCTTCCGGGGGAAGGTTCCGCCGCGGCGCGGGGAGCCGCTGCCCAGGGCGCGGTGGTTTCGAGAGGTGACGTATGACGGCGGCCCAGCAGGCGATTCGCGTCCTGGTCGTGGAGGACGACCCGGTGGCGGCGGACGCGCACATGATGTACGTCGGCCGGGTGCCGGGGTTCGTCGCGGTCGGCAAGGCCCATACGGGGGCGGAGGCGCGGCGCGCGCTGGAGCGGACGCCGGTGGATCTGCTGCTGCTCGACCTGCACCTGCCGGATGTGCACGGGCTCCAGCTGGCCCGGTCACTGCGGGCGGCCGGGCATCACGCGGACGTGATCGCGGTGACATCGGCCCGGGACCTGGCCGTGGTGCGCGAGGGGGTGTCGCTGGGGGTCGTGCAGTACGTACTGAAGCCCTTCACCTTCGCGACCCTGCGGGACCGGCTCGTGCGGTACGCCGAGTTCCACGCGGCCGTGGGAGAGGCCAGCGGGCAGGAGGAGGTGGACCGGGCGCTGGGCGCGCTGCGGGCACCGGGGCCGGCCGCGCTGCCGAAAGGGTTGAGCGGGCCGACGCTGGAGCGGGTGACGGGGGCTGTGCGGGAGGCCGAGGAAGGGCTCACGGCGACGGGGGTCGCCGAGACCGTCGGGATCTCCCGCATCACGGCTCGCCGGTATCTGGAGCACCTGGTCGAGGCGGGCAGGGCCGAGCGGAAGCCGGTCTACGGGCAGGTGGGGAGACCGGAGCTGGTGTACCGGTGGGTTCCGGGGGCGGGGGCGGGTCGGTAGCGGCGGGCCACGAAGCCGGCCGTCGCCCCACCGAAACCGTCAACATCAATACCCCGCACACGCATTGACCTGACTAGACCACTCGACCTACGTTCACCGGGCAGCCGTCCAGCGCCACAACGAAGTGCGCCCGCAGGAGGTCATGCCCGTGCGCCCCACCGCCTCCCTCCCCACACTCCTCGCCCTCACCCTCGCCGCCGCAGGAACGCTCACCGCCTGCGGCGGCGGTTCCGGTAGCGACCCGGACACCATCAAGGTCTCCTTCAAGCAGTCCACGGACAACTCCGTCAAGGTGATGGACACCTACCTCGCGGACGTCAAGAAGCAGTTCGAGAAGGCGAACCCCGGCAAGAAGGTCGAGTTCGTGCCCATCAAGGCCCCGGACTCGGAGTACTACACCAAGCTCCAGCAGATGCTCCGCTCCCCCAAGACCGCGCCCGACCTGGTCTACGAGGACACCTTCCTCATCAACTCGGACATCACCAGCGGGTACCTGAAGCCCCTCGACCCCTACCTCGCCGAGTGGAAGGACTGGGGGCAGTTCATCGACACGGCCAAGGAGGCCGCCAAGGGCGAGGACGGCAAGACGTACGGCGTCCCGGACGGCACCGACACCCGGGGTCTGTGGTTCAGCAAGGACATCTTCAAGAAGGCCGGTCTGCCCGCCGACTGGCAGCCGAGGACCTGGGACGACGTCCTCGACGCCGCCCGCGCCATCAAGAAGAAGGCCCCCGACGTCATCCCCCTCAACGTCTACACCGGCAAGCCCGTCGGTGAGGCCGCCACGATGCAGACGTTCGAGATGCTGCTCTACGGCACGGGCACGGGCGACGGCGCGTCCGACCCCCTCTACGACAGGTCCGCCAAGAAGTGGATCGCCGGCAGCCAGGGCTTCAAGGACTCCCTCTCCTTCGTGGAGACCGTCTACAAGGAGAAGCTCGGTCCGGACGTCTCCGACGCCCTCGACCCCAACGTCATGACCCGCGTCCGCGGCGAGTGGCTGCCGCAGGGCAAGCTCGGCATCGCCCTCGACGGCTCCTGGCTCCCCCAGGACTGGCTCCCGGGCAGCGGCCACGAGTGGCCCGAGTGGTCCGACGAACTCGGTCTCGCCGCCATGCCCACCCAGAAGGGACAGGCTCCCGGCAAGGTGAGCATGTCCGGCGGCTGGACCTGGTCCATCCCGGCCAAGGCGGGCAACCCCGACCTCGCCTTCGAGTTCGTCAAGACGATGCAGACGAAGGCGAACGCCCAGAAGTGGTACGTCGCCAACTCCGGCATCGCGGTCCGCGAGGACGTGGCCGCCGACCCCGCCTACGTCGAGGCCCAGCCCGGCATCAAGTTCTTCACGGACCTGGTCGCCAGCACGCACTACCGCCCCGCCTACCCGGCGTACCCGAAGGTCTCCACCGCCGTCCAGGAGGCGATGGAGGGCGTGACGACGGGGGACATGTCGGTCGCGGACGCGGCCGCGGCCTACGACGAGGAGCTGAAGGCGGCGGCGGACGACCAGGTGATCGAGAAGTGAGCGCCGCCGACATGTGCGCTCAGGCGCCGGGCCCGCGCGGATGACGCGGGCCCGCCCCCTCAGCCGCCTCCTCACCCGTGCCCTCCCCGTCGCCCCCGCCGTCGTCCTCCTGGTCCTCTTCCTGGCCGGCCCGATCGCCTACTGCGCCTACATCGCCTTCACCGACCTCCAGCTCACCGGCCAGGCCGAGGACTCGTTCGTCGGTTTCGACAACTTCCGTACGGCGTTCGACGACGAGGCGTTCCGCAACGCGGTCTGGCTCACCCTCGTCTTCACCGTCGTCTCCGCCCTGGTCGGCCAGAACACCCTGGGGCTGGCCCTGGCCGCGCTGATGCAGCGCGCGTCGAAGCCGGTCCGTACGCTCGTGGGTGCCGTCGTGATCACGGCCTGGGTGCTGCCGGAGGTCGTCGCCGGGTTCCTCCTCTACGCCTTCTTCCGCCGCGAAGGCACCCTGAACGCCATCCTGGACTGGCTCCATCTGCCCACCCAGAACTGGCTGTTCACCCTCCCGATCCTCGCCGTGTCGTTCGCGAACGTCTGGCGCGGGACCGCCTTCTCGATGCTGGTCTACTCGGCGGCGCTGAACGAGATCCCCAAGGAGATCACGGAGGCGGCGGAGGTCGACGGCGCCGGCGGCCGGCGCCGTATGTGGCACATCACCCTCCCGATGATCCGCCGCTCCATCGGCACCAACCTCATGCTCATCACCCTCCAGACCCTGTCCGTCTTCGGCCTGATCTGGGTGATGACACGGGGCGGCCCGGGCGGCAGGAGCCAGACGCTGCCGCTCTTCATGTACGAGGAGGCGTTCCAGAAGAGCATGATCGGCTACGGCACCGCGGTCGCCCTTCTGCTGCTGGTGGTGGGCTCGCTGTTCTCGGTGGTCTACCTGCGTCTGCTGCGAACGGAGGTCTGACGCCGTATGGCCCGTACGCTCTCGTCCCGTCGCACCACGCACCGCCTGGCCGCCGACGCCGGTCTCCTGGTGATGGCCGCGGCGTTCGTGCTGCCGCTGGCGTGGGTGGTCCTGTCCTCGCTGGACACCGACGCGAACCTCCAGGTGAAGGTCCCGGACGGGGTCACCCTGGACAACTTCGACGCGGTCCTGACGCCGGACATCACCTTCACCCCGCTGCTCAACAGCCTGCTCCTGTGCGGCGGGGGCACGGCGCTGACGGTCGCGTGCGCGGCGCTCGCGGCCTACCCGCTGTCGCGGTTCCGGTCGCGCTTCAACCGTCCGTTCCTGCTCACGATCCTGTTCGCGACGAGCCTGCCGATCACAGCGATCATGGTGCCGGTGTACGCCCTCTTCGTGCGGGTGAACCTGATCGACACCATGGAGGGGACGGTGTTCTTCTTCGCCGCCTCCCAACTGCCGTTCGCCATCTGGCTGATGAAGAACTTCATGGACGGGGTCCCGAAGGAGCTGGAGGAGGCCGCCTGGACGGACGGCGCTTCGTCGCTCCAGTCGCTGCTGCGGGTGGTGCTGCCGCTGATGGGGCCGGGGGTGGCGGTGGTGACGGTGTTCTCGTTCGTGATGATGTGGGGGAACTTCTTCGTTCCGTTCATGCTGCTGCTCACGCCGGACCAGATGCCGGCCGCCGTGAGCATCAACGAGTTCTTCGGGAACCGCGGGACCGTGGTGTACGGGCAGCTGGCGGCCTTCTCGATCATCTACTCGACGCCGGTGATCCTGCTCTATGTGCTGGTGGCCCGGCGGCTGGGCGGAGGATTCGCGTTGAGCGGGGCGGTCAAGGGGTGAGGGCCGGGCGGGACGGGTCGCGCCGCGTACCGGTCGCAGCGTCGGGATTGAGCCGCGTCGCACCTGCCCCGCCCGTCCCGTCGGCCCGCTCCGCGTTGACGTACCCGTCTTCGAGACCCGAGCACACGACCGATATCCGCTCCGCCCCCTCCGCGGCCGGCTCCGCGAGCCGTCAGGAGATCGACGACGGAAAGCGCTCGCGAATATGCCGCCTGACCTTTCCGTTCACCGAACGTCACCATCCGTCACCCCCTCCCGGATCCGTCCCGACCCCCTTCCGACGCCACCCGCGGCGGCACCCCGCCCACCCCGCAAACGATCTCCCCCGTCAACGAACCCGCCAGTAGCCGTAGCTTCATACAATCCGTAATCCTGGCCGAACAGACCGTAGTCACACCACCCGGCCCGCCCTACGTTGTGCCCCGTGCGCCGACCCCAAGCCCAACCGAACCAGCCCAGCCGCTCCAGCCGCCGAACCCCGCCCACTCCCCCCTTCAACGCCCCCGCAGCCCGCAGACTCCGCGCCGCCCTCAACATGGGACCCGAGCACGTCGCCTACGGCATGCGCTCCTCGTACGGCCTGCCCTACGTCACCCAGGACCTCGTCGCGGCCTGGGAACGCGAGATCGCCGCGCCCGACAACAGCGAGCTCACCGCCCTCGCGGGCGTGCTGTGGTGCTCGCCCAGTGAGCTGCTCGGCAAGCCGCGGACGCTGCGCGAACACCGCATCGCCCGGGGTCTCGCGCCCGAGGACGTGGCGCGCGCCGTCGGGCACGAACTCGTCGCGTACCTGCGCATGGAGGAGAACGACGACTGGGAGGGCACCGACCGCCAGTCCGCCGCCCTCGCCGATGTGCTCGGCCTGACCGTCCCGGACTTCATCACCGTCACCGGCCGTGACACGAGACTCGCCGAGCTGCTGCGCAGTGCCGTGACGACGCGCTGGCAGGCGTACGTACGTCCGGTCGGCAAGATGGTGCCCCTGGACCGGCGCCTTGTGGAGGACGCCCTCCAGGAGCTGCACCAGAACTACCAGGGGCAGATGACCGCCACGCTCAGCTGGGGCGGCGGCGGCAGTGCGTCCAGCGCGGCCGGCCGTGAGTTCCTGGACCGGATCGTGGAGCGCTTCTGGGCGACGGTCGGGAGTGCCCCGGCCTGAGCGCGCAGCAGTGGTCGTTCTCCCGGTGCGGCTTCAACAGGTCGATCCCGCAGTCGTCGGGAGGCGCCTGGGCCCATGCCCCCGCAGCCCGGCAGGGTGGAGGGGGCGCCCGGGGGTGGGGGCCGGGCCTAGAAGACCGACTCCGCCTCGTCCATCCGGTCCTTCGGCACCGTCTTCAGCTCGGTCACGGCCTCCGCCAGCGGCACCATCACGATGTCGGTCCCGCGCAGTGCGGTCATCCTGCCGAACTCGCCCCGGTGCGCGGCCTCCACCGCGTGCCAGCCGAAGCGGGTGGCGAGGACACGGTCGTACGCCGTGGGCACACCGCCGCGCTGGACATGGCCGAGGATGACCGGCTTGGCCTCCTTGCCGAGGCGGCGCTCCAGCTCGAAGGCCAGGGCCGTACCGATGCCCTGGAAGCGCTCGTGGCCGTACTGGTCGATGGCGCCCTTGCCGTAGTCCATGCTGCCGTCGGCGGGGTGGGCGCCCTCGGCCACGCAGATCACCGCGAACTTCTTGCCGCGCGAGAAGCGCTCCTCGACCATCTTCGCCAGGTCGGCGGGGTCGAAGGGGCGCTCGGGCAGGCAGATGCCGTGCGCGCCGGCCGCCATGCCGGACTCCAGGGCGATCCAGCCCGCGTGGCGGCCCATCACCTCCACGACCATCACGCGCTGGTGGGACTCCGCGGTCGTCTTCAGGCGGTCCATGGCCTCGGTGGCGACGCCGACCGCCGTGTCGAACCCGAACGTCCGGTCCGTCGAGGAGATGTCGTTGTCGATCGTCTTGGGGACCCCGACCACCGGCAGGCCGGCGTCCGAGAGCATGCGGGCCGCCGTCAGGGTGCCCTCGCCGCCGATCGGGATCAGCGCGTCGATGCCGAAGTCGCGGGCGATGTCGATGGCGCTCTCGCACGCCTCGCGCAGCCGGTCGCGCTCCAGTCGGGAGGAGCCCAGAATGGTGCCGCCGCGCGCCAGGATGCCGCTGACCGCCTCCAGGTCGAGACCGCGGTAGTGGCCGTCCAGCAGGCCCGCGTACCCGTCCTCGAAGCCGATCACCTCGTCGCCGTACTGCGTGACGGCTCGGTGCACGACCGACCGGATCACGGCGTTCAGGCCGGGGCAGTCGCCGCCTGCGGTGAGAACTCCGATACGCATCGTGCTGTGTCTCCTGCTCGCTGTTGATACCGGTGAGCCAGTCCGATTGTTTCACGTCCGCGCGGACGATGTCGCTCCCCTACTGACGGGCGCCTTATCCAGCGTCAAGGGTATTGTCAAGAGGGTTTCGCTCACCTCACTGGGCGATTTTGCGACCCCTGTGACGGCGGCGACCCGCACGACGGCAGACGAGAACGACGGACGACAGACGAAACGGAGAGCACGCGTGACGCGCAGCGTGTACGTGACCGGTATCGACCGCGGCGACGGACGACAGGTCGTCGAACTGGGGGTCATGGAGCTCCTGACCCGGCAGGTCGACCGCGTGGGGGTGTTCCGGCCGCTGGTCCACCACGTCCCCGACCGCCTGTTCGAGCTGCTGCGCTCCCGCTACCGCCTGTCCCAGGACCCGGCGACGGTCTACGGCATGGACTACCACGAGGCGTCCGCCCTCCAGGCCGAGCGCGGGACGGACGAGCTGGTGTCGACACTCGTCGACCGGTTCCACACCGTCGCCCGCGACTACGAGTTCGTGCTGGTCCTCGGCACCGACTACGCCGACACCCAGCTCCCGGACGAGCTGTCCCTCAACGCCCGGCTCGCCAACGAGTTCGGCGCGAGCGTCATACCCGTGGTGGGCGGGCGGGGGCAGACCGCCGAGTCGGTGCTCGCCGAGACGCGCAACGCCTACCGGGCGTACGAGAACCTGGGCTGTGACGTGCTCGCCATGGTCGCCAACCGGGTCGCCCGGGACGACCGGGACGAGATCGCCCAGCGGCTCGGGTCGCGGCTGGCCGTGCCCTGTTACGTCGTCCCGGACGAGCCCGCCCTGGCCGCGCCGACGGTGTCGCAGATCGCGCAGTCCCTGGGCGCGAAGGTCCTGCTCGGCGACGACTCGGGGCTCGCGCGCGACGCCCTCGGCTTCGTCTTCGGCGGCGCGATGCTGCCGAACTTCCTGACCGCCCTGACCCCGGGATGCCTGGTCGTCACCCCGGGCGACCGCGCCGACCTGGTCGTCGGCTCGCTGGCCGCCCACAGCGCCGGCACCCCGCCGATCGCCGGTGTGCTGCTCACCCTGGACGAGCACCCCGGCGACGAGGTCCTCACCCTCGCGGCCCGCCTCGCCCCGGGCACCCCGGTGCTGTCGGTGCCCGGCTACAGCTTCCCCACCGCCGAGCAACTCTTCTCCCTGGAGGGGAAGTTGAGCGCGGTCACCCCGCGCAAGGCGGAGACCGCGCTCGGCCTGTTCGAGCGGTACGCCGACACCGGCGAGCTGCTGAAGCGGCTCTCGGCGCCGAGCAGCGACCGGGTCACGCCAATGATGTTCGAGCACAAGCTGCTGGAGCGGGCCCGCTCGAACATGCGCCGCATCGTGCTGCCCGAGGGCACCGAGCCGCGCGTGCTGCACGCCGCCGAGGTGCTGCTGCGCCGCGACGTCTGCGACCTCACGCTGCTGGGGCCGGTGGACCGGATCCGCAAGCAGGCCGCCGACCTCGGGATCGACCTGGGCGACTGTCAGCTGATCGACCCGGCGACCAGCGAACTGCGGGACACCTTCGCCGAGAAGTACGCCCGGCTCCGCGCCCACAAGGGGGTCACGGTGGAGCTGGCGTACGACGTCGTCTCCGACGTGAACTACTTCGGCACGCTGATGGTGCAGGAGGGCCTGGCGGACGGCATGGTGTCGGGTTCGGTGCACTCCACGGCGGCGACCATCCGCCCGGCCTTCGAGATCATCAAGACCAAGCCGGACGCCGACATCGTCTCCTCGGTCTTCTTCATGTGCCTCGCCGACAAGGTCCTCGTCTACGGCGACTGCGCCGTGAACCCCGACCCGAACGCGGTGCAGCTGGCCGACATCGCGATCCAGTCGGCGGCCACCGCCGAGCAGTTCGGCGTGGAGGCGCGGATCGCGATGCTGTCGTACTCGACGGGTACGTCCGGTTCGGGCGCCGACGTCGACAAGGTGCGCGAGGCGACCGAGCTGGTGCGCGAGCGGCGGCCCGACCTGAAGACCGAGGGGCCGATCCAGTACGACGCGGCCGTGGAACCGTCGGTGGCGGCGACCAAGCTGCCGGAGTCGGACGTCGCCGGCCAGGCCAGCGTGCTGATCTTCCCGGACCTCAACACCGGCAACAACACCTACAAGGCCGTGCAGCGCTCCGCGGGCGCCATCGCCGTGGGCCCGGTGCTCCAGGGCCTGCGCAAGCCGGTGAACGACCTGTCCCGCGGCGCGCTGGTCCAGGACATCGTCAACACCGTCGCCATCACTGCGATCCAGGCCCAGTCCACCTCCCCGTCCCTCCACGAGAAGGCCACCGCCCAGTGAGCTCGTCGTCCCGCGTCCTCGTCCTCAACTCCGGCTCCTCGTCGGTGAAGTACCAGCTGCTCGACATGCGCGACAGCAGCCGGCTGGCCATGGGTCTCGTCGAGCGCATCGGCGAGGAGACCTCCCGGCTCAGGCACACCCCGCTGGCGGGCGGCGGCGAGAGCCGCGAGTGGACCGCGCCCATCGCCGACCACGACGCCGCACTGAAGGCCGTGTCGGCGGAGCTCGCCAAGGACGGGCTCGGGCTGGACTCGCCCGAGCTGGCCGCGATCGGCCACCGGGTGGTGCACGGCGGCAAGCGGTTCACCGAGCCGACCGTCATCGACGACGCCGTACTCGCCGAGATCGAGCGGCTCATCCCGGTGGCCCCGCTGCACAACCCGGCCAACCTCACCGGCATCCGCACGGCCCAGGCGCTGCGCCCGGACCTGCCCCAGGTCGCCGTCTTCGACACCGCGTTCCACACGACGATGCCGGAGTCGGCCGCCCGCTACGCCATCGACGTCGAGACCGCCGACACCCACCGGATCCGCCGGTACGGCTTCCACGGCACCTCGCACGCGTACGTCTCCCGGGCCACCGCGGAGCTGCTGGGCAAGGCTCCCGAGGACGTGAACGTCATCGTGCTGCACCTGGGCAACGGGGCGTCCGCGTCCGCCGTACGGGGCGGTCGTTGCGTGGACACCTCCATGGGGCTGACGCCTTTGGAGGGGCTCGTGATGGGTACGCGCTCCGGTGACGCGGATCCCGCCGTCATCTTCCATTTGGCGCGTGTTGGCGGAATGTCCATCGCGGAAATCGACACTCTTCTCAACAAGAAGAGCGGATTGATCGGCCTGTGCGGTGACAACGACATGCGGGAGATCCGCCGACGGATCGACGAGGGTGACGAGCGGGCCCAATTGGCCTTCGACATCTACATTCACCGACTGAAGAAGTACATCGGCGCCTATTACGCGGTGCTCGGCAGGGTGGACGCGATCGCGTTCACGGCCGGGGTCGGTGAGAACGCGGCACCGGTGCGGGAGGCCGCCGTGGCGGGCCTGGAACAGCTGGGCCTCGCCGTGGACGCCGAGCTGAACGCCGTACGCGCCGCCGAGCCGCGGTTGATCTCGCCGGCCGGCGCGCGGGTCGCGGTCGCCGTGGTTCCGACGGATGAAGAACTGGAGATCGCGACGCAGACCTACGCGCTGGTCGGGGAGAACTTCGAAACGGCCGAGTAACACGGCTGAGCAAAGCGCAGCTCATTTGTATCTTCCGCCAGACGGAATATTCCGGAGCGAAACAAACCGATAGGATCGTCCCATGCGCCGTTCGAAAATCGTTTGTACTCTCGGCCCCGCGGTCGACTCCCATGAGCAGCTCGTCTCGCTGATCGAGGCCGGCATGAATGTGGCCCGCTTCAACTTCAGCCACGGCACCCACGAAGACCACCAGGGGCGGTACGAGCGCCTGCGGGCCGCCGCCAAGGAGACCGGGCGGGCCATCGGTGTGCTCGCCGACCTCCAGGGCCCCAAGATCCGGCTGGAGACCTTCGCCGAGGGCCCGGTCGAGCTGGAGCGCGGTGACGAGTTCGTCATCACGACCGAGGACGTCCCGGGTGACAAGCAGATCTGCGGGACCACCTACAAGGGCCTGCCGGGTGACGTCGCCGTGGGCGACCAGGTCCTCATCAACGACGGCAACGTCGAACTGAAGGTCACCGAGGTCGACGGCCCCCGGGTGAAGACGATCGTCATCGAGGGCGGTGTCGTCTCCGACCACAAGGGCATCAACCTGCCCGGCGCGGCCGTGAACGTGCCGGCGCTGTCCGAGAAGGACGTCGAGGACCTGCGGTTCGCGCTGCGCATGGGCTGCGACATGGTCGCGCTGTCCTTCGTGCGGGACGCCCACGACGTGCAGGATGTCCACAAGGTGATGGACGAGGAGGGCCGCCGCGTCCCCGTCATCGCCAAGGTGGAGAAGCCGCAGGCGGTCGCGAACATGGAGGACGTCGTGATGGCGTTCGACGCCGTGATGGTCGCCCGTGGTGACCTCGCCGTCGAATACCCGCTCGAGAAGGTCCCGATGGTGCAGAAGCGGCTCATCGAGCTGTGCCGCCGCAACGCCAAGCCGGTGATCGTGGCGACCCAGATGATGGAGTCGATGATCACCAACTCCCGTCCGACCCGCGCCGAGGCCTCCGACGTGGCCAACGCGATCCTGGACGGCGCCGACGCGGTCATGCTGTCCGCCGAGTCGAGCGTGGGCGCGTACCCGATCGAGACCGTCCGGACGATGTCGAAGATCGTCACCGCGGCCGAGCAGGAGCTGCTGAGCAAGGGCCTGCAGCCGCTCGTGCCGGGCAAGAAGCCCCGTACGCAGGGTGGTTCGGTGGCCCGCGCCGCCTGCGAGATCGCCGACTTCCTCGGCGGCAAGGGCCTGGTCGCCTTCACCCAGTCCGGCGACACCGCCCGCCGCCTGAGCCGCTATCGCGCCGCCCAGCAGATCATCGCGTTCACCACGGACGAGTCCACCCGCAACCAGATGACGCTCAGCTGGGGCGTGGAGCCGCACGTCGTGCCGTTCGTCAACAGCACCGACGAGATGGTCGACCTGGTGGACCAGGAGATCGTCAAGCTCGGCCTGTTCAACGAGGGCGACATCGTGGTCATCACGGCCGGCTCGCCGCCCGGGGTTCCGGGCACGACGAACATGGTCCGCGTCCACCACCTCGGTGGCGGCGCACGGGACTGACCGTCCCGACGCCCCTGTAGGGCCTGTACGGCGAACGAGGGCGCCCCCCGCGGCAGGGGGGCGCCCTCGTTCGCCGTTGCGGCCTCAGCGGCCCGCACAGGGCCTCACGCATCGGCAGCCGCCCGGACGACGGCATACGCCAGGGCGTCGAAGTTCTCCCGGTAGAAGCCCAGCCGGACGTGGAACGGCTCCTGCACGAAGGCGCCACCCCGCTCCAGGAACATGGTGGGCGCGGCGGTCAGCGCGCTGTGCGCCATGTGGAGTTCGGCCGGGGTGAGGCGGAAGTCGCGGGACTCCGTGTGCCGTCCGGCCAGGCGTGCCACGAGCGCCTCGACCGCCTCCCGGCCCGCGCCGACCAACAGGGTCAGCTCCGTGTCACCGTGGTCCCGCTCGCTCAGGAAGCTCAGCGCCTCGTACATCGCCGCCGCCTGACGGGGCGTGAGCCGGGCGATGAAGGCGTCGCCGTCGCGGGTCAGCTTCAACTGGGTCCTCACACGTCTCTCCTGCGGCAGGGGGACTGGGCGGCGCATGGCTGTGGCCCGGCCCTCGAGCGAGGGACCGGGCCACAGCCGTGTGCGGCTCCCGAACGGGCTTGTGGGGGCGTCCGGCGGGGATGCCCCGGGACGCCCGGGCTCAGTCGGTGACGAAGTTGTGCAGGCCGGGCACGTGCAGGGTGCCGCCGAACTGGCCGGCCTGGGTGACCTTCACCTTCGTGAAGTAGATCAGCGGGATGTTCAGCGGCGGCGGGTGCTCCGGGTCGAACGTGATCGGGATCAGGCCGAGCAGGTTCCCCGAGATGCTCTCGGTGTACATCACCGTCTTGCCGTCGCGGATCGTGGACGTCGAGCCCGCGGCCGCCTGCACGTGGTAGGTCTTGCCGGACTGCTCGTCCTTCACCGTCTGGTGCAGGTCGCCGATGTCGGTGCCGTCGGAGATGACGTACTTGAGCACCTTCTTGACGGTGCCGTCGGCCGTCTTCACCTTGACGATGCCCTGGTAGTCGGCGCCCTTCAGCAGCAGCGAGCTGGCGTTCAGGTACCACGGGTCGTCGGGCAGCGGCACGGGGTTGTCGACGCCGCCCTCCTCGTCCGTGGCGACCGGGCAGTTGTCCGGGTCCGTGGTGGAGCTCGCGGAGGGGCTCGGCGTGGCGGTGGCCTCCTCGGCCGCCTCCTGGGCCGCCTCGGTGGTGTCCTTCACCGTGTCGGACGCCTTGCCGGTGACGCCCTCGACGGTGTCCTTCACCGCGTCGGTGGTCTTCTCGGCGGTCTCCTTGACCGGGTCGGACCCCTCGGAGGTGTCCGTACCGGAGTCGGAGGAGCCGTCGGACGCCTCCTCGCTCGCGCTCGCGGAGGGCGTCGGCGTCGGGCTCGCGGACTCCTCGGACGCCTGGCCGCCCGTGAAGACGTCCTTGATGGCGTCGCCGATGTCCTCCAGCAGGTTGCCGCCGCTCTCGGACGGCGAGGGGGTGGCCGTGGCCGTGTCGCCGGACTGGGCCTCGCCCGACTTGCTCGGGGAAGGCGTCGGCGTGGGCTCGGCCGCGTCGTCGGAACCTGAATCCGACGATGAGGAGTCGCCCGCGGTGTCCGAGGAGTCCGAAGAACCCGAGGAGTCGGAGGAGTCCTCGCCCGCGGACGCCGACGGGGTCGGCTCGGCCGTCTCGTCCTGGTCCGCGGACTCGTCGGCACTCGGGGACGGGGACGCGGAGGCGTCGTCCTCCAGTGCCGCCACACAGTCCTTGTACTCGTCCGCCGTGAGGCTGTTGGACGTCGGCTTCGTGGCGTTGTCGCTGTCGGCCTGCGCGAGTGTGGGCGTGAACCCCATTCCCATGAGGACCGCGGTGGGCATCGCCGCCAGGGCTATCGCCTTGCCGGCCGGCATGTGGAACCTGGTGAACAGCGGCTTCTTGGGTGCCGCGTGTCGCGGCCCGGTTCTCACACGGGACTTGTCCACCTCAGTCCCGTGGGTCACCTCGTCAGCCGGCACTGTGCCTCCCGTTCGCCCCGTTCGCCGGGCTCGTTCCTGACAGATCGTTCGACGTGCCCCACGCGTCCGCGTCCTGAACGGGCTTGAGGACCGTGGTGTCGGGGTCCACGTGCTCAGGAGCGCCACCCGCTCCGGTCATCTCCAGCTGTGCCTCCGGCTCGGGCGGCGCGCCCGGGACCCACGACACGGCCATCGCTCCGCCGACGAGGGCGAAGAGGAAGCCGATGAGGAAGCCACCGAGGTTGGACAGCGGGATGGAGACGAGCGCCAGCAGGATCGCCGCGACGCCCGCGAAGGTGCGGACGTGCTTCTGGAACCACAGAGTGAAGCCCAGGACGACAAGCAGCACACCGATGATCAGGGAGCTGGAGCCCCCCGCGGTCTGCATCGCCAGCGTCAGGTGACCGATCTGGAGGTTCGCGTACGGGAAGTAGGCGATCGGGAGTCCGCCGAACATGACGAACAGACCGGCCCAGAACGGCCTCGTGCCCCGCCAGGCGCGGAAGTTCCGCCGAAAGACCCGGAGGTAGTGCTCGTCATGGCCGGGTGCGGCAGGAGTCTCGGCGCTCATCGAAAACAGCTCCCTGGTACAGCGTTGCTGTGATGGTGGTGCGGTGGTGGTGAGTTGTGGTGCCTGTGACCACTTGTGAAGAAAGCGGGCGGAGAGTGGACGGGCGGGGGCGCCATCGGCTCCCCCGCCCGTCAGAGAGTGCTTAGTAGCACTCCTTGACACCCGTCGACAGCGACATCTTCAGACCGCTGAGCTTGAAGGTTCCGGCGGTGGTCGCCCACGCCGTCTGCTTCACGCCGACCAGCGTGGCCTTGTCGGCCTGCTGGGCGAACCCGAAGGGGTTGGCCTGCTCGCCGCCGCCCTTCATGCCCGGA
Source organism: Streptomyces sp. NPDC057623 (assembly GCF_042800355.1). Taxonomy (NCBI): domain Bacteria; kingdom Bacillati; phylum Actinomycetota; class Actinomycetes; order Kitasatosporales; family Streptomycetaceae; genus Streptomyces; species Streptomyces sp. NPDC057623. The sequence continues at coordinate 10,141 of NZ_JBHVGZ010000089.1, read as the reverse complement.
CCCTTGCTGGCGTCCTTGGCGGCCACACCGATGTCGATGTTCTCGAACGTGGCGTCGGCCTGGAGGTCGGCCACGTCGATGTACAGGTTCTTGGCCTCGACCGGCTTGTTCGGGTCCTCACCCGCCCGCAGGATCAGGCTGACGCTCCCGAGGATCGGGACGTCGGGGGTGACCACGGACTGGCAGAGGCTGTTGATCGTCGCGGACTTGAAGCCCGAAACGGCGACGGGGTGAACCGTCTTCTTGCCGGAGAGCGTGTAACCCTCGTCAAGAGCGCCGTACTGCGAGAAGCCCGTACCGACCAGCTTGTCGGTCGTGACCTTGAACGACTGGCCGGAGACACTGAACGACGCGGCGAGAGCGCCCTGCGCGAGGGCGACACCTATCGCAGCCGTGGCGGCGACGCTGGGCACCATGACCACAGCGAACCGCTTCCATCTGGTCCCGCCACGCACCTGGGACTCCATATTTCCTCCTTCTCGGACGTACATCTCCTGGCCCTGACTGCCACCGTCGACTCGACGGCTCAGCCGGGCAGGGATGGGAGAAGTGCTACGTCCTCGGGAAGGAGAGCGCCTGCGCTCGGTGGCGCGAACCGCGCCCGAATCACCGGCGATCACCCCCGAGCGACAACCACTGGTCGCGCCTGACACGCATCACGCACAACCTTGCTGGACAGGCTTCGCCGGGAGGGCGAAGACCCCCCTGTCCAAGAGCCGGCGCCACTGCCGCCGACTCTGCTCGGTGGGGACCCAGGAACTCCCGTGACCCGACCGGCTGTCGGGGTGCGGAAATGGACCGAGCGTGGCCGATCGTGGTGCATTCTCGCCGCCCGCACAAGGGGCTTCGTTACTCGGTAGTAACGGCCGGATAACCGAACAACGACCCGCCGGTCTCGGACAGCGACGCAGGGTGTTGTCCAGCGACCGGACAAGTCCAGTAATCACCGGACAGAATCCGACAGAACGACGCCCGCGACTTACCCGCAGTAACTGCGGCCGCGATTACCAAGATTTGGTAAAGCGCGGCCGCACTGGTGCTCTGTCAGCAAAATCTTTCACTCGGGCAACATGCGCCGCTGCGTTTAGTGACTGGTCAGAACGGGGTCGACGCCCCGCCCGAATGCCCGGTCAGAACAGTGCGCGTGCCAGCGCCCGGCGTGCCGCCGCCACCCGCGGGTCGTCGGCACCCACGACCTCGAACAGCTCCAGCAGCCGAAGTCGTACGGCCTCCCGGTCGTCACCCACCGTGCGCTGCACGGTGTCGATGAGCCGCCCGAAGGCGTCCTCGACATGTCCGCCCACCAGGTCCAGGTCGGCGGCGGCGATCTGCGCGGTGGCGTCGGCGGGCTTCTCGGCGGCGTCCTTGCGCACCTGCTGCGGGTCGGCGCCCTGCACGCGGTGCAGCAACTCGGCCTGGGCGAGGCCGAGTTTCGCCTCCATGTTCGCCGGGTCCTCGCTCAGCACGTTCTTGTACGCCTGGACGGCACCGGCCAAATCCCCCGCGTCCAGGGCCTGTACGGCGGCCTCGAGCAACGCGTCGTACGGGCCGACCGGAGCGGCGGGGGCGGTCTGGGCACCACCGGGCTCGGCGTCGGGGTCGACGCTGAGGCCGGTGAGACCGAACCGCTGCTCGGCTACGGTGACGAGCTGATCCAGCGTCTCACGGATCTGCGCCTCACCGGCCGCGCCCTGGAAGAGCGGCAGCGCCTGGCCGGCGACGACGGCGAACACAGCGGGGATCCCCTGCACGCCGAACTGCTGCATCAGCATCTGGTTGGCGTCGACGTCGATCCTGGCGAGGAGGAAACGCCCGTTGTACTCGACGGCGAGCCGCTCCAGTACCGGGCTCAGTTGCTTGCAGGGCTCGCACCACTCGGCCCAGAAGTCGATGACGACGGGCACCTCGGCGGACCGCTGAAGGACGTCCCGCTCGAAGCCCGCCTCATCCACGTCGATGACGAGGTCCGCGGGCGACACCGCCCCTCCCCCGCCCTGCCGGGCGGCCTCGGCACGCGCCTGCTCCGCCTTCGCCTTGGCCTCCTGGGCCGCCTTCACCGCGGCGAGGTCGACGACCCCGCTCATGGACATGTTCCGTGGCTGCATGCGTCTATCCTCCCCCGTCCGGCGCGCACCGCGAAAAGCGGTGTTGAAAAGCCGGGCTCGCCCGGCGTGGATTTCGACGCCGGGTCCCCACCCCACGTCAGTGGTCGTCGCTTTCGCTACGAGTCGTAGCGTAATGGCATCGAGTGCCTCCGGGACACCACCCCCCGGTGATCTCCCTCACGACCACACAGAATCCCCGGATATCGCGGGGATATGGTCGGAGGATGCAGAGCCGCACCCCCGCCACCCGCCCCGGCCGCCCGCGCAGCGCGGCCGCGGCCACGGCGATCCTGGCGGCGACACGGGCGGCTCTGGTCGAACTGGGCTGGTCCAAGCTCACTCTGGGAGACGTGGCCACGCGCGCCGGGGTTGCGAAAACGACCATTTATCGCCGCTGGCCCGGCAAGAACGAGCTGGTCGTCGACGCCGTGGCGGAGCTCTTCGACGAACTGGAGCTGCCCGACCGGGGTTCCCTGGCCGCCGACATCGAGGGCGTGGTGCTGCAGTTCGCGGCGATCCTGGACCGCCCCGAGGCACGCAGTGGCCTGATGGCGGTGGTGGCGGAGTCGACGAGGGACGAGGCGCTGCGGGAGCGTATCAGCGAGTCGATCGTCGAGCGCCAGAAATGCCTGGTCCTGGAGGGCCGGACCCGCGCCCAGGCACGGGGCGAGCTGCCTCCCGAGTCCGACCCCGAGGACGCCGCCCGCACGGTCGACCTCATCTTCGACGTCGTCGCCGGCGCGGTGGTCCACCGCACCCTGGTGAGCGGCCGCCCGGCGGACGAGGAGTGGGTGCGCGGCTTCACCCAGGTCCTGCTGCTGGGTCTGCGGGGAGCGGCCGCGCATCCTGTCGATCCCCGAGTCGCTCCCCGAGCCGATCCGTGAGCGGGCGGGATCAGAAGCCCGGCGGCTCCGTGTACACCCCCCACTCGTCCCGCAGCACCCCGCAGATCTCGCCCAGCGTCGCCTCCGCGCGCACCGCGTCCAGCATCGGCTCGATCATGTTGGCTCCGGTCCGGGCGGCGGACAGCATGGCGTCGAGGGCTGTCCGGACCGCCGGCTCGTCCCGCGCCGTGCGTCGCTCGGAGAGCACCCGCACCTGCTCCCGCTCCACCTCGTGGCTCACCCGCAGGATCTCCAGGTCGCCGGTGACGGACCCGGTGTGGGCGTTGACGCCCACGACCCGCTTGTCGCCCTTCTCCAGCGACTGCTGGTACCGGAACGCCGACTCGGCGATCTCCCCGGTGAACCAGCCGTCCTCGATCCCGCGCAGGATGCCGGACGTCATCGGCCCGATGGGGTGCCGCCCGTCCGGGTGCGCCCTGAGGCCCCGCTCCCTGATCTGTTCGAAGATCTTCTCGGCGTCGGCCTCGATCCGGTCGGTCAGCTGCTCGACGTACCAGGCACCGCCCAGCGGGTCGGCCACGTTGGCGACCCCGGTCTCCTCCATGAGGACCTGCTGGGTGCGCAGGGCGATCTCCGCGGCCTGCTCGGAGGGGAGCGCGAGGGTCTCGTCGAGGGCGTTGGTGTGCAGCGAGTTCGTCCCGCCGAGGACTGCCGCGAGCGCCTCCACGGCCGTACGGACGACGTTGTTGTACGGCTGCTGCGCGGTCAGCGAGACGCCGGCGGTCTGCGTGTGGAAGCGCAGCCACTGGGCCTTGTCGGTCCGCGCCCCGTACACGTCCCGCATCCAGCGCGCCCAGATCCGGCGGGCGGCGCGGAACTTGGCGATCTCCTCGAAGAAGTCGACGTGTGCGTCGAAGAAGAAGGAGAGGCCGGGGGCGAACACGTCGACGTCCAGGCCGCGTGACAGGCCCAGCTCGACGTACCCGAAGCCGTCGGCGAGGGTGTACGCCAGCTCCTGCGCGGCCGTCGAGCCGGCCTCGCGGATGTGGTAGCCGGAGACGGACAGCGGCTTGTAGGCGGGGATGCCGGCCGCGCAGTGCTCCATCAGGTCGCCGATGAGGCGCAGGTGCGGCTCGGGCTGGAAGAGCCACTCCTTCTGGGCGATGTACTCCTTGAAGATGTCGGTCTGGAGGGTGCCGTTGAGCACGCCCGGGTCGACGCCCTGGCGCTCGGCTGCCACCAGGTACATGCAGAAGACGGGGACGGCCGGACCACTGATGGTCATGGACGTCGTCACGTCGCCCAGCGGGATGTCCTTGAACAGGACCTCCATGTCGGCGGCCGAGTCGATGGCGACCCCGCAGTGCCCGACCTCGCCCAGCGAGCGCGGGTCGTCGGAGTCGCGCCCCATCAGCGTCGGCATGTCGAAGGCGACCGAGAGGCCGCCGCCGCCGTTGCGGAGGATCATCTTGTAGCGCTCGTTGGTCTGCTCGGCGTTCCCGAACCCGGCGAACTGCCGGATGGTCCACGTCCGCCCTCGGTAGCCGGTCGGATACAGCCCGCGGGTGTAGGGGTACTCCCCGGGCCAGCCGATCCGCTCGAAGCCCTCGTACCTGTCTCCCGGCAGGGGCCCGTACACCGGCTCCACGGGATCCCCGGAGAGCGTGGTGAAGTCCCCGTCGCGCTTGCGTGCGGCGTCGTACCGGGCCTGCCAGCGACGGCGGCCCTCCTCGATGGCGTCAGCGTCCATACCCTCGAATTTACTAGGACGTCCTAGTAAATGTCGATGGGAGAACCGCCGTACGCGACGGTACGGCGGTTGCGTCAGACCTGGGCGGCAGCCGGGACCGGCCCGCTGACCAGGGGTTCCACCTGCGCGGTGACCTTGCGCTCGACGAAGAACGCGGCGAAGGGAATCGTCCCGGAGAGCAGCACCCACAGCAGCTTGCCGAACGACCACTTGGCCTTGGAGCCGAGGTCGAAGGCGAAGACCAGGTAGATGATGTACAGGAAACCGTGGACCTGGGAGACGGCGAAGGTGACGTCCTCGCCCTTGTCGAAGCCGTACTTGAACACCATGCAAGTGCACAGCACGAGCAGCATGACTGCGGTGACGTAGGCCATCACCCGGTAGCGGGTCAGGACGCTCTTCTTCATGCGTACGAGCGTAACCACCGGTTCCGGGAGATCTTGCCCCGGGCCCCTGGTCAGCTCTCGTCGAAGTCGTGCGCCGCCACCCGCAGCGGCCGCAACATCGCGAAGATCTCCGCGCACTCCTCGGCGTCGTACACACCGAGGCCGAAGTCCATGGCCATCAGGTCGCGGGTGGCCGCCTCGACGACCTCCCGGCCCTTCCCGGTGATGGAGGCGAGCGTGCCGCGCCCGTCGTTGGGGTTGGGCCGCTTGTCGACCAGGCCGGACCTGACCAGCCGGTCGACGGTGTTCGTCACGGACGTGGGATGCACCATGAGCCGCTCGCCGATCTTGGACATCGGCAGCTCGCCGGCCTTGGAGAAGTTGAGCAGCACCAGCGCCTCGTACCGCGCGAACGTCAGCCCGTACGGCTTGACCACCGAGTCGACCTCGGCGAGCAGGATCTGCTGTGCGCGCATGATCGAGGTGATGGCGGCCATCGACGGCACGTTGCCCCAGCGCTGCTTCCAGAGTTCGTCGGCGCGCGCGATGGGGTCGAAGGGAAGGCTGAGCGGCTTCGGCACGCGACCGACCTTACCGGCCGGTCACATGCCGGTCAGCCCTGTCTCGCCTTTCGGTCGGCCGCCCTAATCGGCCACCAGATCCCTGATCCGGAACGCGGATGTCGACCGGTCGTCGTGCAGACAGGCGTTCATCGGTCCGACCAGGGCCTGGTGATCGGGGTCGGTCCGCCACCGCTGGACGCACTCCAGGCTCTCCCACTCGCTGGTGAGCAGCCATCGGGCGGGATCGTCCAGGGAACGGCACAGCTGCTCGCCGAGGTGTCCGGGGAAGCGCTCGGCGCGTTTGAGCACGGACTGGTAGGACTCCACGAAGTCCGCTTCCCGTCCCTCGCGCACATGGAGCTGCCGCAGGACGCGCACGTGTTCCATGGTGCTCCCGTCAGGAGGGGTCGAGGACGACCGGAAGCTCCGCCAGCCCGCGGAAGGCGGGGAACGGCACGGTCATCCACCGCGCGTCCTCCGGTGCCACGGCCAGGGTCATGCGGGGGTACCGGGCGAAGAGCGCGGTGAGGGCGAGCTGCATCTCCAGCCGGGCGAGCGGCGCGCCGATGCAGTAGTGCGGGCCGTAGCCGAAGGCGAGATGGGTCGCCTGGACGTTCGGGCGCTGGACGTCCATCTCGTCGGGCGCGGCGAACATCTCCGGGTCGCGGTTGGCCCCGGTGATCGAGATCTGGACGAGCGCACCCTTGGGGATGAGCACGTCCCGGATCACGATGTCCTCCTTCGCGTGCCGGAAGGTCGAGTTCTCCACGGACGTCTCGAACCGGAAGACCTCCTCGATGGCCGCGTTCATGGCGTTCGCGTCCCGCAGGGCGATTTCCTTCTGCTCCGGCCTGCTGAGCAAGTGGTAGACGGCGTTGCCGATCTGGTACGCCGTCGACTTGTGGCCCGCGAAGAGGAGCACCCACGCCGTCGAGACGAGTTCGTGGTCGGTGAGCGCGCCTTCCTGGTCCTGGGCCGAGACGAGTGCGCTGAGCAGACCTCCGTCGGGCTCCCGCCGCTTTCGTGCGCACAGGTCGACGAGATAGTCGCGCAGATTTCCCTCGGCGATTTCCAGCTTCTTTCGCGCCTCCGGCCCGAAACCGGTCTGCGCGACGGTGGCGGACCATTCCTGGGCCTGCTTGCGCTCGTTCTCCGGGACGCCCAGGAGTTCACAGATCACATGGAGCGGCAGCGGGAAACAGAACTCCGGAAGCAGGTTCACCGCCCCCGACGTCGGGCATTCGTCGAGCAGTTCGTCGGTGATCTGCTGGACGCGCGCCCGCAGCGATTCCACCCTTTTCGGAGTGAAGGTGCTGCCGACGATCCGCCGGAGCCTGGTGTGCTTCGGCGGGTCCGAGAAGAGCATGTTGTCGTCCAGCGCGATCGACGAGTCGCCGAAGATGCGGTGGTAGGCGTCGATGGCGCCGTACATGTCCTTGCTCAGCCGCGGGTCGGCCAGGGCGGCCCTGGCGTCGTCATAACGCGTGATGAGGTACGTCTCGACGCCGTGCGGCGGGGACAGCGGGCACACCGGCGCCGACTCCCTGAGCGTGGCGTACACGGGATGCGGGTTGGCCCGAAACTCCCGGGTGCAGTTCGAGGCCGCGGCCGCGGCCTCCTCGGGCGACAGCGCCTCGGATTCCTCGGATGCGAATGCTTGCGTCATGACTGGTCCCCGGGTAGACGTGAATTTCCGTGGTCGGTGCCACAGTTTCCCGGGCGACAGGGCGTCGCAAACGGTGCTGGTCCATATGGGTCGGCTCGTCGGATGACGTGTGTGTGACAGTCCTACTTGGTAAACATCGTCGACGTGAGCGGACACGAAGCGGAATCTGTACCAGTTCTCATCGTCGGCGGCTCCCTGGTGGGTCTTTCCACTTCGGTTTTCCTTGGGCGCCTCGGAATCGAGCACATGCTCGTGGAGCGGCATGCCGGGACATCGACGCATCCGCGCGGCCGCGGCAACAACGTGCGCACCATGGAGATCTACCGGACCGCCGGCCTGGAGCCGCGTATCCGGAAGGCGGCCAGCGTGCTCGCCGGGAACGACGGCATTCTTCAGGTGGACAGGCTCACCGGGACGCAGCGCCGCTGGATCATCGGGGACATCTCCGGAGGCATGGACATCTCCCGGGTGAGCTCCTCGGACTGGTGCCTGTGCAGCCAGAACGACCTCGAACCGGTGCTGTTGGAGTACGCGCGCGAGCAGGGTGCCGACATCCGCTTCAACGCGGAGATGGTCTCCTTCGCGGAGCACGCGGACGGCGTACGGGCCCAGATCAGGGACCGGGACTCCGGCGAGACCCGCACGGTGGACACCGAGTTCCTGGTGGCCGCCGACGGTCCCCGCAGCCCCATCCGCACCCACCTGGGGATCGGTCAGTCGGGGCCGGGTGAGCTGTTCCACAACGTCAGCGTGACGTTCCGCAGCAAAGCCCTGAAGAACCACGTCGGAGACAAGCGGTTCGTCGTCTGCTACGTCACCGACCCCGAGGGAGAAGGCGCCCTGCTGCCGGTGGACAACAAGGAGCGCTGGGTGATCCACGTTCCCTGGCATCCCGACCGGCGTGAGGAGCTGGAGGACTTCACCGACGAGCGGCTGGCGGCACACATCCGCGCCGCCGTCGGCGTGCCGGACATCGACGTGGAGATCACCGGCAAGGCACCCTGGCACGCCTCGAAGCGGGTCGCCGACAGCTACGGCGCCGGCCGCGTCTTCCTGGCCGGCGACTCGGCCCACGAGATGCCGCCCACCGGGGCGTTCGGCTCCAACACCGGAATCCAGGACGCCCACAACCTCGCCTGGAAGCTCGCCGCGGTGCTGCACGGCTGGGCCTGCCCGTCGCTGCTCGACAGCTACGAGCTCGAACGCCGGCCCGTCGCCCTGGCGACCGGCACGCGCGCGTGCGTGCAGGCGGCCGACGAACAGCACCCGGGCTTCAGCCCCGGCGCCGGACGCAACGACGATCCGGGGGACCTGATGACCGTCGCCCTGTGCTACCGGTACGCCTCGAACGCCGTGGTGGGTGCCCACGCGGAGCAGCCGATCGTTCCCGACGCCTTCCAGCTCGGCGGTGAGCCGGGGAGCCGTGCGCCCCATATGTGGGTGATGCGGGGAGACAGCAGGATCTCCACGCTCGACCTGTACGAGCGGTCCTTCGTGCTGCTCGCCGGGTCCGGCGGGCAGAAGTGGCGCAGTGCCGTGGAGAAGGCCTCCTCGAACCTGGGCGTCCCGGTGGAGGCGTACCTCGTGGGAACGGGACCCGATCACGACCTCGCCCCCGACGCGGACGCCGACTGGGCGGAGCTGCACGGCACAGCCGAGGACGGTGCCGTGCTCGTACGCCCGGACGGGTTCGTCGCCTGGCGGGCGGACGCCGCGATGCCGGACGCCGATCGCGTGCTGACGAACGTGCTCCAGAGCGTGCTCTGCCGCGACTGACCCCCTCCCCTTCCGAACACCCCACACCGAGGACGTTGTTATGACCCTTGCCGGACGCATCGACGTCCATCACCACTTCACCGCCCCGGCCTGGCTGGACTGGGCGGAGTCCAAAGGCGTCGTCAACCGGGAGAAGCTGCCCTGGTGGACCCGCTGGGACCTGAACACGGCCCTGGAGGTCATGGACAAGGCGGGCATCGCCACCTCGGTCATGACCGTCGCGATGCTGGGGCGGCTGCGTGAGCGCGCCGAGCGCCAGGAGAGCGCGCGGGTCGCCCTGCGGGCGGCGGCCGACGTCGTCGAGGCCAACCCGGCGCGCTTCGCCTTCTTCACCCCCGTCTTCCTCGACGACCTGGAGCTCTCCTCGTGGAGCGTGCGCCACGGACTCGACGAGCTCGGTGCCATCGGGGTGAGCACCCGCACCAGCATGGACGGCGTCTTCCTCGGCGACGAGTCGCACGACCGTCTCCTGCGGGAGCTGAACGAGCGGTCCGCGGTGATCAGCACGCACCCCATGGACGTACCGGCCGGGCCGCCCGGGAAGGACGGCGCCGCGGGACTGCCGGGCATGCCGCCCTTCGTGTGCGACTTCCTGCTGGACACCACGCGCGCGGCCATCAACCTGATCCGCAACGGCACCCTGGACCGCTATCCGAACCTCAGCTTCATCCTGCCGCACGGAGGGGGCTTCCTCCCCTACATGGCCACCCGGCTCGACCTGTTCGGCGGGCGCCTCACCCCCCCGATCGAGCCCGGCCGGGTCCAGGACCACCTGCACCGCTTCTACTTCGACACGGCCGGCCCCATGTCGCCCTCGGCCACGCCCACCCTGCTGGCGACGGTCGACCCCGACCGCATCCTGTTCGGCACGGACTGGCCGCCCACGCCCGCCCATGTCATCGCCGACAGCGTGACGCCCGCGCTGGACGCCGACCCCTTCCTCTCGGCGGACCAGCTCCAGGGCATCAACCGGGACAACGCGCTGCGGCTGATGCCGTCGCTCGCGCGTCCGTAGAGCCGGAGCCCGCACGACAAGGCCGCCGCCCGCGC
>NZ_JBHVGZ010000088.1:0-39153 GCF_042800355.1 Streptomyces sp. NPDC057623 | reverse complement strand
CACGTTCTTCGAACCTCAAGCCGTCCCCCAAGCCGCCTGAAACATCACCAATCAACCGACCCGCCCCTTGACGAAAGAGATAGGGGCACCCCCCCGCACGCCGGAATGCGCTCAACTGCCCTGACCACTCTCCGTGACCGTTGACAGTCGCTGGAGTCCCCTTCTCGCCATGGCCCGTAGAACGCCGACGGGGAGGGTCCTCTTGGGGTGGATCAGCCCAGGTCAGCATCGGTCCGGCCGGCTGTTTGGACGCCTCCCGGCAAGCAGGTGGAAGGCGGTGAGAAGGGCCCGACCGCCTTCCGCCCTGCAATCACCAACGCTGACGCGTCTGCGCAGGTCAGCGCACTCTCCCCCGCGGCTTCAACGGCACCGCCGGCAGCTCAGGAGCAGGCAGCGGATCCCCGTCGTACCCCTTCACCTCACCGAAGCGCGAGCCCGCCATCCAGTCCTGGCGGGCCTGCACGATCTCTTCCTGCGTCCGCCCGATCCAGTTCCAGAACATGATCAGCTCCTCCTCGAACGGCTCGCCGCCGAGGAGCATCAGGCCGGCGTCCGACTCCGCGCGCAGGGGGAGTTCGGTGCGTCCGCAGCCGAGGTAGAGCATGGAGCCGGGCAGCACCGGCACGCCGTCCACGTGGGTCTCGCCGGACATGGACAGGACCGCGTACTCGAAGTCCGGCTCCAGCGGGAGGCGTACGTCGGCGCCGCGGGTGAGGGACAGGTCGGCGCCGACGATCGGGGTGTACGTCGTGCCGGGTGAGGCGGCGCCGTCGAGGCCGCCCAGGATCAGGGTGGCCCGCAGGCCCGGCGTGGTGACGACCGGCAGTTCGGCGTGGTGTTCGAAGTGCGGGTCGGTGTGGCGGTGGGCGTCCGGGAGGGCGACCCACAGTTGGGCGCCGTGCAGGAAGCGGGCGTGCGACTTCGGGCTCTCCTCGGAGTGGCTGATCGCCCGGCCGGAGGTCATCAGGCCCAGCTCGCGCGGGTGGATCGTCTGGAGGCTGCCGGTGGAGTCCCGGTGCAGCACCTCGCCCTCGTGGAGCCAGCTCACCGTCTGCAGCCCCATGTGCGGGTGCGGCGGCACCTGCATGCCGGACTCGTCCGCGATGTCGTCGGGCCCGTAGTGATCGACGAAGCACCAGGCGCCGACCATGCGCCGGCCCAGGTTGGGCAGCAGGCGACGGACTTCGGTGGATTCGCCGAGCTTGACGCGGCGAGGACTGAGGAGTTCGCGCACGGGCTCCGCCACGACGAAACCACGGCCGCCGCAGACGGCGGGCACCGCCTCGCGATCAAGATTGCTCATGTCGCCCAAACTAGCCCCGCCGGGGCCGCCACGTCAGTCCGTCACCCGGGGCTGTCTCGATGCGCACCGGAAAATAGTAGCCATGTATATAGTATCCATGTACGGTATTCATCATGAGCAAGGGCTCCGAGAACGCCTCACCCGGCTTCCTGGTGTGGCGCCTGTCGACGAAATGGCGGGTCGCGGTCGACCGGGCCATGGCCCCGCTGGGCCTGACCCACGCGCAGTACGCGCTGGTGGCCTCGCTGTACGGCATGCAGCGCCACGGCGAGCGCCCCAGTCAGCGACGCCTCGCCGACCACACCGGGCTGGAACCGCTGTACGTCTCCAAGCTGGCGCGTTCCCTCGAAGCCGCCGGCCTCCTCGAACGCACCCGCGATCCCCGAGACCCGCGCGCGGTGCAGCTGGCACTGACCGAGCCGGGCCAGGAGCGCACCCGGCGGGCGATCGAGGTCGTCCAGGGGCTCCTGGAGCAGCTGCTGGCGCCGCTCGGCGGCCTGGGCAGCGCCCGCACACGGGAGTTCGGACGCGAGTTGGCCGCCTTGCTCGACGCACCTCTCGACCCGTTCACCACGGACAGCGAGTCCGACAAGGAGTAGTCATGACCACCACCACTCCCCCGCTCAACCCCCGAGTCATAGCCCTGGCCCACTACGCGAGCCGAGCGCTTCTGGAGAACGTGCTGGCCCGTCACGGCGCGACCTTCCAGCAGTCCGTCACCCTCCGCCTCGTCGCCGTGGCCGACGGGCCGGTCGAGAGGGACCATCTGGTCGGCGAGGTCGTGGGCGCGCTCAAGATCGACGCCTCGGAGGCGCACTCCGTGGTCGACGAGCTGACCGCCGCGGGGCTGCTGGCCCCGCAGGAGTCGTCCAGGGTGCGGATCACGGACGCCGGACGGGAGTTGTACGACAGGACCGGCGCCGAGACCGCTCCCATCACCGCCCGGGTCTACGCCGGCATCCCCGCGGAGGACCTGGCCGCCACCGGACGGGTGCTCAGCCTCATCACCCAGAGGGCCGACGCCGAGCTCGCGGCCCTGGCCGAGTAGCGCAACACCGGCACGGGAACGCAGTGGAATATTGAACCGGCCTTCTCGGTTGACGGCGCCGAAGGAGGCACGAGTGGACATGACGTACTACGACCACGGGACACCGGCCGAGCGCTGGGAGCGCGCGCGACTGTTCTTCGACGCCAAGGACTACACCGCCGCCGCGCGCGTTCTGGGCACGCTGGTCGATGAGGTGCCGGAGCAGACCGGACTGCGGCTGCTGCTGGCGCGCGCCTACTACCACTCGGCCCAACTGCGGCGCGCGGAGAGCGAGTTGCGGGTCATCGTCGACCGCGACCCGGTCGAGCAGTACGCCCGGCTGATGCTGGGCCGCACCCTTCAGCGGCAGGGGCGGAGCGAGGAGGCGGAGCCGCACATGCGCCTCGCCTCGGCGCTGGCGGGTGACTTCGAGCAGCTCTGAGCGACGCCCCGGCGCCCCCGGGACGAACGGCCCGGCATGGCGTGGGGCCCGGTTCCCCCGGAACCGGGCCCCAAGTCCTTCGCCCCCGCGTTTAGTTCACTTCCGCGGGCGTCCGCTTCCCCCTCCGGTGGGCCACCTCGCCCAGCACCACGTCCACGACGACGAACGCGGCCAGCGAGATGCCGAGGAGCGGAACGAAGTAGCCGAGCACGGCGACGACCGCCACCAGCGGGACCAGGATCTGCGGGGGCACCTGCTGCCAGGCGCCGCGCGGGATGGGCCGGCCGAAGGCGGTGCCGCGTCCGCGCTGCCACCACATGCGGTAGCCCCACACGATCAGCACGATCAGCGAGAGCGCCAGCAGCATCAGGGCGATCTGGTTGACCAGGCCGAAGAGGACCCCGGTGTGCAGGTCGATGCCCCAGCGGGTCAGCTTCGCCAGCACCGGGTAGTCGTCGAACCGCAGCACGTCGGCGACCTCGCCCGTGGACGGGTCGATCGCGACCGAGTCCTGCTTCGTCGGCCAGCTGCGCTGCACCTGCCGCACCACATACGCGGACGACGCGTCGGCGGGCGGCACGATCTCGACGGGGTCGCCCAGGCCCTCGGCGCGCGCGGCAGCCAGGACCTTGTCGAGGCCGACGCCGTGCTCGCCGCTCCCACCCGTGCCGGCGGCGCCGCCGTGACCTCCGTGGTCGCCGCCCGCCGAGGCCGAGACGGACGGGGTGGCCTGGCCGAGGGAGGTGCGCAGTTCGTCGATGTTGGCGCCGGCGTACGCCGACCAGGTCAGGCCGGTCGCGGAGAGGAAGATGAAACCGGCCGCGGCCCAGACGCCGACGGTGCCGTGCAGGCCGAGCGTACGGCGGCGGCCGGTGGTGCCCCGTACCTTGCGCAGGGCGCGGCGGCGGGAGAACCACAGCACCAGGCCGCCGCCCGCGATCACCCACAGCCAGCTGGCCGCCAACTCGCTGTAGAGGCGCCCGTTCTCGCCGAGGTGCAGGTCGCGATGGAACTCGTCGATCCAGGTGCGCAGCGGCAGCGCGCCGGTCGAGCCGTACTGTTCGAGGGCGCCGCGCACCTCGGCGGTGTACGGGTCGACGAACACGGCGAGCGTGTGGTCGGCGGCGACACCCTTGACGCCGGAGAGCATGACGCGGGTCGTCGCGTCGTCCTCCGGGGAGGGCCGTACGGCCGAGAGCGTGCCCTCGGGGTGGGCCTTGCGCGCGGCGGCGACCTGCTGGGATATCGGCAGCTTCTCGTCACCGACCGGGACGGTCAGCTCGTGGGAGTACACGATCCTCTCGGCCTGGAACGCCCCGGCGTACAGGAAGCCGGTGGCCGCGGCGACGAGCAGGAACGGCGCGACGAGTACACCGGCGTAGAAGTGAAGACGCAGGATCAGCGGGCGCAGCGGTGCCCATCTGCGGGGCGACGCCGGGGGATCGGGCTGCGTCGCCTCCTCCGTGGCGGTCGAGGGAGCGGTGGACATCGGCGGCATCTCCGGGGAGTGGACGGGGAGCGGGGACGTTTCTGTCTCTGCTTGGCGGTCCAGTAGTCGGATGAAAGGCCCGTCGAGTTCCAGCCCCGCCAAGTGGCGTACGTCACACAGAAGTCGTCGGGTCACCCGGGCGCCGTGGCATGCTGGCGCGATGGCACTTCCGAGCGATCGCGCACCTCTTGCCGAACAGGTCGAGCAACTCCTGACCGCCGAGGGCCCGTTGCCCATCGTGGCGGCAGGCGACCCGGTGCTCCGGCGCCCCACGGAGCGCTTCGACGGCCAGCTGGACCCCGCCCTGCTGGCCCGCTTCGTCGAGGCCCTCCGGATCACCATGCACGCGGCGCCGGGCGTCGGCCTCGCCGCACCGCAGGTCGGCGTGGGGCTGCGGATCGCGGTGATCGAGGACCCGGCGCCGGTGCCGGAGGAGGTACGGCTGACGCGCGGCCGGGTGCCGCAGCCGTTCCGGGTGCTGGTGAACCCGTCGTACGAAGCGGTGGGTGCCGGCCGTGCCGCGTTCTTCGAGGGATGCCTGAGCGTCCCGGGCTATCAGGCGGTGGTGGCCCGGCCCGCCGAGGTGCGGCTGACCGGCGAGGACGAGCACGGACGTGCGGTCGACGAGGTGTTCACGGGGTGGCCCGCCCGTATCGTGCAGCACGAGACGGACCACCTCGACGGCGTGCTCTACCTGGACCGGGCCGAGCTGCGCTCCCTCTCCTCGAACCAGGCGACGGCCGAGCGCTGGGCGCAGCCGACCCCGGACGAGGCGGCGAAGGCCCTCGGTTTCGAACTGCCGGACTGAGTACGCCGGTTGGTGCCGTACGTCCGTTGTCGTACGTCAGTTGTCGCGGTACGACTCCAGCAGCCTGAGCCACACCTCGCTGATCGTCGGATACGACGGAACGGCGTGCCACAGCCGGCTGATCGGTACCTGCCCGGCGACCGCGATCGTCGCCGAGTGGATGAGTTCGCCGACACCGGGGCCCACGAACGTGACGCCGAGGAGGATCTCGCGCTCCAGGTCGACGACCATGCGGGCGCGGCCGCGGTAGCCGTCGCCGTACAGGGACGCCCCCGAGACCGAGGCGAGGTCGTAGTCCACGGCGCGCACCCGGTGGCCGGCCTGTTCGGCCTCCGCCAGGGAGAGTCCGACGGCGGCGGCCTCGGGGTCGGTGAAGACGACCTGGGGAACGGCGGCGTGGTCGGCGGTGGCGGAGTGGGCGCTCCACGGGTCCGCCTCCAGCAGAGGGACTCCGGAGGCACGGGCGGCGATGGCCGCGCCCGCGATGCGGGCCTGGTACTTGCCCTGGTGGGTGAGGAGGGCACGGTGATTGACGTCGCCCACCGCGTACAGCCACTCGCTGCCGGTGACCCGCAGGCTGTCGTCGACCTCCAGCCAGGAGCCGGGTTCCAGGCCGACCGCGTCCAGGCCGATGTCGTCGGTGCGCGGGGCCCGGCCGGTCGCGAAGAGGATCTCGTCGGCCTCGATCCGGTCACCCCTGTCGGTGACGACCACGACCGTGCCGTTCTCCCTGGTCACCGACTCGACCGAGGTCCCGGTGCGGACGTCGGCACCGGCCTCGGTGAGCGCCTCGGCGATCAGTTCGCCGGCGAAGGGCTCCATCCGGTTCAGCAGGCCCTTGCCGCGGACGAGGAGCGTGACCCGCGAGCCCAGGGCCTGCCAGGCGGTGGCCATCTCGGTGGCGACCACTCCCCCGCCGACCACGACCAGCCGTCCGGGCACGGACTGCGCGCCGGTGGCCTCGCGACTGGTCCACGGCCTGACCTCGGCGAGTCCGGGCAGGCCCGGCAGGACGGCCCGGCTGCCGGTGCAGACGGCGACGGCCTGCCGGGCGGTCAGCACGTGCCGTACGCCGTCGGGGCCGGTCACCTCCAGCGTGCGGGGTCCGGTGAGGCGGCCGTGGCCGCGGTAGAGGTCGGCGCCGATGCCGGTCAGCCACTGGACCTGGCCGTCGTCGTGCCAGTTCGAGGTGAAGTCGTTGCGCCGGGCGAGGACAGCGGCCGCGTCGAGTGGACCCTGGACCGACCGGCTGAGGCCGGGCAGGCGGCGGGCGTCGGCCTGGGCGATGGCCGGGCGCAGGAGCGCCTTGCTGGGCATGCACGCCCAGTACGAGCATTCGCCGCCGACCAGCTCGCTCTCCACGACCGCGGTGGTCAGGCCGGCCGCACGGGTGCGGTCCGCGACGTTCTCCCCGACCGGTCCGGCTCCGAGTACCACGACGTCGTAGGCGTTGGAATCCGTTTCCGTCATGGGGTCAGTCTTACGGGTGGTGTGCGGCGTGGCCACACGGGTACGTGCGCGGAGATACGACGGAATACGCGGCCGTACGGTCGTGTTGTCGCCGACGGCTTCGCCCCCACACCAGGAAGAGGAATTCGCCATGAGCAGCACCGTGGAGCTCACCAAGGAGAACTTCGACGAGACGGTCACGGACAACGAGTTCGTTCTGATCGACTTCTGGGCAGCCTGGTGCGGGCCGTGCCGTCAGTTCGCGCCGGTGTACGAGAAGGCGGCCGAGGAGAACCCTGATCTCGTGTTCGGCAAGGTCGACACGGAGGCGCAGCCGGAGCTGGCCGCCGCCTTCGGCATCCAGTCGATTCCGACGCTGATGATCGTGCGGGACCGTGTGGCCGTGTTCGCGCAGCCGGGGGCCCTGCCCGAGGCCGCCCTGGTGGACGTCATCGGGCAGGCCCGCAAGCTCGACATGGACGAGGTCCGCAAGGCCGTGGCCGCCCAGCAGGAGCAGGCCGAGCAGAACGGCCAGTAGGACCGTGGTCCAGAAGGCCTAGAAGGGGTACGCCGCCACGTCACCACGCACCGTCGTCCAGCGCACGTCGGTGAACGCCTCCAGGTTGGACTCGCCGCCGAACCGGGCGCCGGTACCGGAGGCGGCGATACCGCCGAAGGGCGCGACGGCCTCGTCGTTCACGGTCTGGTCGTTGATGTGCACGATGCCGGTCGGGATGCGCTCGGCCAGGTCGAGGCCCCGCGCGGCGTCCCCGGTGACGATGCCCAGGGAGAGGCCGTAGGAGCTGGCCGCGGCGAGGGCGGCGGCCTCGTCGGCGGTGGCGAAGGGGCGTACGGGCGCGACGGGACCGAATACCTCCTCGGCGTACGCGGGGGTCTGGTCGTCGACGCCGGCGAGCACGGTCGGCCGGTAGAACAGCTGCTCGTGGGTGCCGCCCGCGGCGAGCTTGGCTCCCCGGGACGTACTGGCCTCCACCAGGCCGTGCACCTTGTCCAGCTGGCCCGAGTCGATGAGCGGGCCGAGGTGGACCTCGGCGCGGTGCGGGTCGCCGACGGCGAGGGCGTCGGCCTTGGCCGCGAGGCGCTCGACATACTCCTCGTACAGCGACCGGTGGACCAGGTGACGGCCGGTCGTCATGCAGATCTGGCCCTGGTGGAAGAAGGAGCCCCAGGCGGCCGTGGAGATCACCGCGTCGATGTCGGCGTCCTCCAGCACGATCAGGGCGGAGTTGCCGCCCAACTCCAGGTGCGCGCGCTTGAGATGACGCCCGGCCGCCTCGCCGACGGCCCGGCCCGCCCCCGTGGACCCGGTGAAGGAGATGACGGGCACGCGCGGGTCGGCGACCAGCGCCTGGCCCGCCTCCGGGCCGCCCGGCAGGATGTGCAGCAGCCCCTCGGGCAGTCCCGCCTCGGCGAAGATCGCCGCCAGGGCGAGGCCACCGCAGACAGCGGTGCGCGGGTCCGGCTTCAGGACGACCGCGTTGCCGAGCGCGAGGGCCGGGGCTACGGAGCGGATGGAGAGGATCAGTGGGGCGTTGAACGGGGCGATCACCCCGACGACGCCGACGGGGACCCGGCGCGTGTACGACAGCCGGGGTGCCTCGCTGGGCAGGATGTGCCCGGCCGGGCGGGAGGCGAGTGCGGCGGCCTCGTAGCACTCCTGGGAGGCGACGTGCAGCTCGAAGTCGGCCTTGCCGGGGATCGATCCGGACTCGCGGACGAGCCATTCGCGCAGCTCGTCGGCGTGCGCGGCGAACAGGTCACCGGCCTTGCGCAGCACTGCGGCGCGTACGAAGTGCGGGACGCGCGCCCACTCGCTCTGGGTGGCGCGGGCGGCCTCGGCGGCTGTACCGACGTCCTCGGCGCCGGCCAGGGTGACGGTACCGAGCGTGTCGCCGGTGGCGGGCTCGGTGACGGCGTACTCCCCTGCCGACAGGGAGGTGGACTGCCAGGCCTTCGGGTCGAGCAACGGCATTGCGACTCTCCGTTCGATCACCGGCGGGACTCACACGGGGAGCGGAAGTCCCGAGTAGTGCGCCGCCAGTTCGGCGGCCGCGTGACGGGATGCGGTGATCCGGCGCAGACGTGCGAGCTGCATCCGGTCGTCGAACACATCCCCGTCTGGTTGAGCGTGCAACATCTTAGTCATGTCGTCCGAGAAACGGCTCACCTGCCACACACGTCGAAGACACAACTCGGAGTAGTCATCGAGAAGTTGTGTGCTTCCGGTGCGGTGCAGCTCGATGAAGCCGCGCGCCAGGACCCGTACGTCCGACACGGCGAGGTTGAGGCCCTTGGCGCCTGTCGGCGGGACGATGTGGGCGGCGTCCCCGGCGAGGAACAGCCGCCCGTGGCGCATCGGTTCGTGGACGTAGGCGCGCATCGTCGTCACGGACTTGGCGGTGACGGGTCCGCGGTTCAGGGTCCAGTCCGCGTCGATCGCGAAGCGGGCGGCGAGTTCGTCCCAGACGCGCTCGTCGGGCCAGTCGCCCGGGTCGGTACCGTTCGGGACCTGGAGGTAGAGCCGGGAGACCGACGGTGAGCGCATGCTGTGCAGCGCGAAGCCGCGTTCACCCCGCGCGTAGACCAACTCGTCGCAGGACGGCGGCACTTCGGCCATGATGCCGAGCCAGGAGTACGGATAGTCGCGCGCGTAGGAGCGGGCGATCCCGGCCGGGAAGGCGTCACGGGAGATGCCGTGGAAGCCGTCGCAGCCGGCGACCCAGTCACAGGTCAGCGTCTGCTCACGGCCCTCGTGCCGAAACCGTACGACGGGCCTGTCGCTCTCCGGATTCCCGACGGCGAGCGCCTGGGCCTCGAACAACAGCGGTGGGCCCTCGCCGAGTTGCAGCGCGACGAGGTCCTTCACGATCTCGGTCTGGGCGTAGATCGTCACCGTACGGCCGCCGGTGAGGGCGGGGAAGTCGATGTGGTGGCGCTCCCGGCCGAAGCGCAGCTCGATGCCCTGGTGCACCAGCCCCTCGGCCGTCAGCCGCTCTGCGGCGCCGGCCTCGCGCAACGCGTCGACCGTGCCCTGCTCCAGCATTCCGGCCCGCTGACGCTGTTCGACGTACTCCCGCGTCCGGGCCTCCAGGACCACGCAGTCGACGCCCGCACGGTGCAGCAGGCGCGCGAGGAGCAGTCCGGCGGGGCCGCCGCCGATGATGCCGACCGTCGTGCGCATTCCCACGCCTCCCTGGCTTCGACGGTACATCGGGCGGACTCGCCGGGGCCTGTCGGACGCCGCGGGACGGCCGGGAAGCGTCGACAGGCCCCGAGCCCTCAGCTGGACCCGCGGTGCACCACCGTCGCGCCCAGCACCTTGTGCGTCTCGGGTGCGGCGCCGGGGTCGCGCACCGCGCGGTCGACCAGCTCCGCGAGGTCGCGGCCGGAGGGCAGTTCGATGTGGACCGTGCTCAGCCTGGGCCGCAGCAGCCGTCCCAGCATCAGGTCGTCGGCGCCGATGAGCGCCGTGTCGTCGGGGACGCGGACGCCCTGGTCCTGGAGGGCGCGCATGAGCAGCATCGCGTACTCGTCGTTGTAGGCGAACACGGCGTCGAGACCGAGGTCGCGCCAGCGGGCGGCGAGCCGTGCGGCGGACTCCTCCTCGTAGGCGAGGGGCAGCTCGGTCAGGGTGGCGTCCGTGCCGTGCAGGGCGCGGCGTACCCCTTCGAGGCGGGGCGTGGAGAAGTCGTCCAGACGGTCCTCCTCGGGCACGACGACGCCGATCCGGCGCCGGCCGCGGGCGTAGAGGTGGCTGCCCGCGCAGTGCCCCACCGCCTCGTAGTCCATCAGCAGGGCGTGGGCGCCCTCGACGGACTCGGGGCCGAGCGAGACCACGGCCCGGGCGCCGGAGCGCTTGAGCACCGTCACGCCCTTCGGGCCGAGGCCGGAGCCGGACACCAGGACGGCGACGGGACGCAGCTCGGCCCAGGCGCGGGCCGCCTCGTCGCCGTGCAGGCCGACGCTGCCGTGCTGCACGACGGTGTAGTCGAGGCGGCCGAGCGCCAGCTGGAGGTCGCCGAGGAAGCGGCTGTAGAGCGGGCCGACGGGGAAGCTCGGGGCGGGCATCAGGACCATGCGGCTGTGCCCGGCGCGCAGGCTGCGGGCCGCCGCGTGCGGGACGTACCCGAGTTCCTTCGCGGCCTCGTGCACGCGGCGGCGGGTGGGCTCGCTGATCCGGACGGCGCTGGTCTTGTTGAGGACGTAGGAGACGGTCGCGCGCGAGACGCCGGCCAGGCGGGCCACATCGGCGCTCGTGGGTACCGAGCGCGATGCGGAGGAAGCGGGCGCGGGCGTTTTCGGTATCTGCACCATGACGTACGGCATCTTCGCAGAAGCTGTGAGTGAGGTTCAGGTGAGGGTCCTCGCCCGTTCACGCCCCGGCGTGGGCCCCGCTCAGGCCGCTGCGCGCGTCACGCGGCCGACCAGGTCGAGCCAGCCCTTCTCCAGCCGCTCCATGGGCATGCCGCACTGCCTGGTCAGGTGGTTGATCAGGGCGGGGTCGAGGTACGCCATGAGCGTCTGGGCGAGGAGATCGCAGTCGGCGTCCGGCAGGCTCTGCCGCAGGAGCACCGTGACGTGTGTGTGGAGGGCCCGGACCGAGGGGTGGGAGTAGCGCCGGGTCGGGTCCGGCTGGGCGGCGAGCTGCAGGTCCAGCTGCTCGGCCGTGCGGTACAGCACCGCCACGCCGAACGCCCGCAGTCGCTCGACCGGGGGCGCCCCGGGACCCAGCGGCGGCGGCCCGCCGAGGAAGTCGGCCTGGAGCTTCCTCGCGGAGTGGTCCAGCAACGCCGTCAGCAGTCCGGTGCGGTCGCCGAAGCGACGGAAGACCGTCCCCTTGCCCACCCCGGCCTCCGCGGCCACCGCTTCCATGGTGACCCCGGCCGCGCCGTGCTCCGCGATCAGCCGGGTGGCGGCCTCCAGCAGCCGGGCCCGGTTGCGGGCCGCGTCGGCGCGCAGGCAGGGCTCGTCGGCGGCGGAACCGACCTCCAGCAGCCGGGGCTCGTCGACGGGCCCCTGGGGCTGGGGGAAGGGCGGCAGAAGGGCGGACATGAACCCAGCGTAAAGCATCGGGAATGAAACTGGACCTCGGTCCGGTTAGGATGCTAGAACTTAAACGGACCCCGGTCCGGATTGTCACGGCAGTGTTTCAGCATCTTGGAGTTCGCATGTCTGTTCGCATCCTCGCACTCGTCGGCAGCCTTCGCGCCGGTTCGCACAACCGTCAGCTGGCCGAGGCGGCCGTCAAGCTCGCTCCTGAGGGCGCCGACGTCGTGCTCTTCGAGGGCCTGGCCGACATCCCCTTCTACAACGAGGACATCGACGTCGAGGGCAGCGTCCCGGCCGCCGCAGCCGAGCTGCGCGAGGCCGCGCAGGCCGCCGACGGCTTCCTCTTCTTCTCGCCCGAGTACAACGGCACCATCCCGGCCGTGCTGAAGAACGCCATCGACTGGCTGTCCCGCCCGTACGGCGCCGGGGCCTTCGGCGGCAAGCCGGTCGCCGTGGTCGGCACCGCCTTCGGCCAGTACGGCGGCGTGTGGGCGCAGGACGAGACCCGCAAGGCCGTGGGCATCGCCGGCGGCAAGGTGCTGGAGGACGTCAAGCTGTCCATCCCCGGCTCGCTGACCCGTTTCGCCGAGACCCACCCGTCCGACGACGCCGAGGTCGCCGCGCAGCTGACCGAGGTCGTCGCGCGCGTCCACGGGCACGCGGGCGAGGCCGTCGCGGCCTGACCCGACCCGAGGTCCTCAGCAGGGGCCGGAGCCGAGCGCTCCGGCCCCTCTTCGCGTGTCCGGCCACCGCCGGTCACGCCACCGCCGTCGGCGCCAGCTCCCGCAGCTCCTCCAGCGCCGCCGCCACCGCCGGGCGCTCCCGGCAGCCCCGGCGCGTGCAGGTGAGCACCTTGCGGTGCGGGTCGCCCGCGCAGCGGACCCGGGTGATCGGCAGGTGCGGCGTCAGCTGGGCCAGCCTCGGGATCAGGGCGACGCCGAGCCGGTGGGCGACCAGGTGGGCGGTGACGTTCCAGTCCAGGGCGTGGTGGATCACGTCGGGAGTGAACCCGGCCGCCCCGCAGGCCGACATCACATGCGGACGGCAGGGGCTGTCCGGCACCGGCGCGATCCAGTCCTCGTGCGCCGCCTCCGCGAGGTCGACGCGCCCGCGCGCGGCCAGCGGATGGTCGTCGGGGACGACGAGGTCGTACGGGTCGTCCAGCAGCGGCTGCTGGTCGAAGCGCGCGTCGCCCAGCGGGGGGTTGAGCGGGGTGACCTCCACCACGGCCAGGTCGACCTGCCCCTCGAAGAGCTGGTCGAAGCTCTCCGGCACCCCCGTCTCCTGAATCCGTACGGTCAGCCGCGGATGCCGCTCCCGCAGCCGTACGGCCATCGGCGCCAGCAGCACCGAGACGGCCATCGGAAAACCGCTGACGCGCAGGTGCCCGGCGGGGGCGCTGTACTCGGCGCGCAGGTCGAGTTCGGCCGCCTCCCAGCGCTCCGCGATCGCGTCGGCGTGCGCGAGCAGGCTCTCCGCGGCCGCGGTCAGACGCACCCCGCGCCCCTGCGGTTCGAGGAGATCGACGCCCAGGTCACGGGCGAGCTGGCGGATCTGCTGGGAGGCGGCGGACGGGGTGAAGTGCAGGGCGCGAGCGGCCGCGGTCACCGTGCCGTAGTGCGCCACGGCCCTCAGCACATGCAGTCGGCGCAGGTCAATCATGAAGCCCACGCTTCAAGGTGGCGTCCGGAAAGTCAACCTGGACGTGCAAGAAGGCGCACCGCACCCTTGGTGGTGTCGCGACGATCAACCAGCACGACCAGCCGCCGAAGGACGAGGAGTCGCCATGACCAGCACGACCGGCACCGTCTGCCCGCACTGCGGGTGGCCCGACGGGGCCGAGCCCTACCAGCTGGTGTCCCGGCACACCACGGCGACGGGCAGCACGGTGTGGACACGGTGCGCCTGCGGTTCGCTGCAGGTGCGCAGCGTGGACGCCCGCGGCATGCGCGTCGTCTCCCGCAGCCGGCCCTCCGGGGCGCCCGCGGGGAGTCCGACGGACTCGCCCTGCCGGTGACCCGGCGAACGGGTCGTCACACCGCCGGGAAGGCGCCCCCGCCCGCTACGCGGCGCCTTCCGCCTCGGCCTGCTCCTTCGCCCGCTCCAGCTCCTGCTTCTTCGAAGCGCGCAGGCTGGTCAGCGTCGTGACCGCCAGGACCAGCACGATGAAGCCGAGCGAGAAGGGGATGCTGATCTCGGGGACGTGGACGCCGGACTCGTGCAGTGCGTGCAGGACGAGCTTGACGCCGATGAAGCCGAGGATGATCGACAGGCCGTAGCTGAGGTGGACCAGCTTCTTCAGCAGGCCGCCGATGAGGAAGTACAGCTGCCTGAGGCCCATCAGGGCGAAGGCGTTGGCGGTGAAGACGATGTACGGGTCCTGGGTCAGCCCGTAGATGGCCGGGATGGAGTCGAGGGCGAAGAGGACGTCCGTGGAGCCGATCGCGAGCATCACGACCAGCATCGGCGTCATGATCCGCTTGCCGTTCTCGGTGATGAACAGCTTGGTGCCGTGGTAGCGGTCGGCCACGCCGAACCGTTCCTCCGCCATCTTCAGCAGCTTGTTCTCCTTGTACTCCTCCTCGTGCTCCTCCTTGCGGGCGTCCTGGACGAGCTTCCAGGCGGTCCAGATCAGGAAGGCGCCGAAGAGGTAGAACACCCAGGAGAACGTGGAGATGATCGCCGCGCCGGCCGCGATGAACCCGGCACGCAGCACGAGGGCCATGATCACGCCGACCATCAGGACGCGCTGCTGGTACTGCGAGGGGACCGCGAACTTCCCCATGATCAGGACGAAGACGAAGAGGTTGTCGACGCTGAGCGACTTCTCGGTGATGTACCCGGCGAAGAACTCGCCCGTGGGCCCGCCGCCGCCGTAGAAGTACAGGCCGACGCCGAACAGACAGGCAAGGACGATCCAGACGATCGTCCACGTCCCCGCCTCCCGGATGGAGACGTCGTGGGGTTTGCGACCGATGAAGAAGTCCACGGCGACGAGCGCGCACAGGGCCACTACGGTCAGCAGCCAGACAGAGAGGGAGACGTTCACGGATAGTACTCCTGGTGCAGGTGGGGCGTAGAAAGCGTTGTCTTCGCCGGTCATCCCTTCCACCCACAACCGGTGAACAACAGGCCAAGGCCTGGCAAACTCCGGGTCACCCGTCTCCCACCCGCCGGACGGCGGGCAGGTTCCGCCGAACGGCGGCCCCCGGGGCGAGGCCGCCCCGCAGATCATGGCCACAGAGCCGCCGCGCACTCAGGTGCCCCGTGTGAGGAGAAGCCATGACCCAGGTCCCGCCGCAGGTCCCGCCGCCGTTCGACCCCGAGCTCGCCGCCGCTCTGGAGCTCATCAGGGACGTGATCTCGCCCGGCCTGACGATGGACGAGATAGCCGACGTCCGCCAGGGCGCGGGAATCCAGATGCTGGCCGAGCTCGACCTGACCCTGGACGGCTTCTTCGAGGTCGAGGACCGGGCGGTGCCGGGCCCGGCGGGCGCCCCCGAGATCTCCCTGCTGATCTGCCGGCCCGCCGCCCCCGCGACCGCGGGCCCACGGCCCGTGATCTACCACGTCCACGGCGGCGGGATGGTCCTCGGCAACAACCGCGTCGGCGTCGACGCCGCCCTGGACTGGGCGAAGGAACTGGACGCGGTCGTGGTGTCCGTGGAGTACCGGCTCGCACCCGAGCACCCGCACCCGGCGCCCGTCGAGGACGTGTACGCCGGCCTGGAGTGGACGGCGAAGCACGCCGCCGAGCTCGACGGCGACCCGCAGCGGATCGTCGTCGCCGGTGCCAGCGCCGGTGGCGGGCTGTCCGCGGCGCTGGCCCTGCTGACCCGGGACCGCGGAGGCCCCGAGCTGATCGGCCAGCTGCTGATGTGCCCGATGCTGGACGACCGCAACGACAGCCCGTCCACCTACCAGATGGCGGGCCTGGGCGTCTGGGACCGTACGGCGAACGAGACGGGCTGGACGGCGTTGCTCGGAGAGCGCCGCGGCGGGCCCGACGTCCCCGCGTACGCGGCGCCGGCCCGTGCCGAGGACCTGTCCGGGCTGCCCCCGGCCTTCCTGGACGTCGGCTCCGCGGAGACCTTCCGTGACGAGGTCGTCGCCTATGCCTCCCGGATCTGGCAGGCGGGCGGGGTGGCCGAGCTGCATGTGTGGCCGGGCGGCTTCCACGGGTTCGACGGGTTCGCTCCGCAGGCGGCGCTGTCGCAGGTCTGCCGGGGCGCGCATCTGGCGTGGCTGAGGCGGTTGTTGAGCCGGTGAGGGCGCGTCGCGCCTGATCCTCCGCGGCGTTGCGCGGCGCTGGGGGCGCGGGCCGACCTCCGTTGCCGCGCCTCCGGTGAGCTGCGGGCCCCGGCGCATCGCGCACGGGGTGCGGCTGCCGCACGGCCCTCCCCGCCGCTTGACCGCATACCGCACCATGGGCCTATGAAAGAGCTGGCCGGACGCCTGACCGCGCTCGACCCGGACGCCGGGGCCGCCGTTCGTGTCATCGCCTACTTCGACCGGCTCGCCGAGTCCCGGGCCGGACTGGAGGCGCTGGTGCGCGGTGCCGCCGTGCTGGCCGGGGTGCCGGCCCGGCTGGTGGACGCGGACCGGCGGGTGCGGGTGCGGGTCGAGGCCGACGGGACGCGCCGGGACAGCGCCCT
Organism: Streptomyces sp. NPDC057623; assembly: GCF_042800355.1. Taxonomy (NCBI): domain Bacteria; kingdom Bacillati; phylum Actinomycetota; class Actinomycetes; order Kitasatosporales; family Streptomycetaceae; genus Streptomyces; species Streptomyces sp. NPDC057623. The sequence goes on along the minus strand of NZ_JBHVGZ010000088.1, from coordinate 22,910 downwards.
GCCGCCGGACCCCGCCTGGCCGTCCGCCCCGCTGACGCCGGGCGGCGCTCACGCGCTGTGGCTGGAGCGGGCTCAGGAGGCGGAGCCCAGCGTGGTCGACGCGGTGATCCTGGAGCGGGCCGCGGGCGCGGTACGGCTCGTTCTCGACCGGACTCGCGGGCGGGCGCCGGCCGATGATCCCGCGCTGGTCGAGACCGTCCTCGACGCGACGGCTCCGGAGGCGGCTCGCCTGCACGCGGCCCGTCGGCTGGGGCTCGACCCCGCCGCGCCGGCCCGCGTCCTGGCCCCGCTCGACGGCCGGCCCAGGATCGTCCCCGCCGACGGGGACGCCGAGCCGCCCGTCGGCCGGGTGGGCGTGGGGCCCGCCGTACCACCGCTCCAGCTGCCGCGCTCCTGGTCGCAGGCGCGCGTCGCGCTCCGGTTCACCGCCGAGGGCACCGCGCAGGACCCCGGTCCCGGCGTCGTCCACGCCGACGAACTCGGCGATGTCGCACTCCTCGCCGACCTCGTCGTACCGGGCGCCGAGCCGCCGCCCGACGTCCAGGCCCTGGAGACTGCCGCGGCAGCCGCGCCCTGGCTGCTCGCCACGCTGCACGCCGTCGCCACGACGGTGAGCCTGCGGGCGGCAGCGGCCGAGATCAACGTCCACCACTCCACACTCCAGGAGCGGCTCGCACACGCCGAGCACCTGCTGGGCTGGCCGCTGCGCACTCCGCAGGGACGGTTCAGGCTGGGCCTGGCGCTGGCGATGCGGCATCTGGCACGGAATCAGCACGACCGGTAACGGGAGTCATTGCTTGCACGCGCACGATATGCGCGACCGCCGGAAATTTCACGCATGGCCTATCCTGGACGTCACTCACCTCGGGACAGGAGACCGGCGCCATGACCGCCACAGATCCCGCGCTCACCGCGCTCGCCCAGGGCTGGTGCGCCCTCTCCCTGCTGCACGGCAGGATCGAGGCGCACATCGAGCGCGCCCTCCAGAGCGGGCACGACCTCAGCGTGCGCGAGTACTCCCTGCTCGACGTCCTCAGCCGCCAGCACAGCGGCGAAGGCGGCCACCTGCAGATGAAGCAGGTCGCCGACGCCGTCGTCCTCAGCCAGAGCGCCACCACCCGACTCGTCACCCGCCTGGAAGACCGCGGCCTGCTCTCCCGCTACCTCTGCCCCACCGACCGCCGCGGCATCTACACCGACGTCACCGACACCGGACTCGAACTCCTCGAACAGGCACGCCCCACCAACGACACAGCCCTGCGCCAGGCCCTCGACGAAGCCGCCAAGAACCCCGAACTCGCCCCGCTGGTCAGGGCGGTGGAAACGCTCCGCGTGCCGGTCTGACCCCGCCCCACGGATCGGCGAACGCGCAGGTCAAGGGGCACAAGCGCCATTGACAGCGGTCGGGTGGGGTCGTACAACTGGGCCGTATGATCGCGACGCAGCTTCCCCTGTCCGGCATCACGGTGGTCAGCCTCGAACAGGCCGTGGCCGCCCCCTACGCCACCCGGCAGCTCGCCGACCTGGGCGCGCGCGTGATCAAGGTGGAGCGGCCCGGGGGCGGGGACTTCGCCCGCCGGTACGACACGACGGTGCACGGCACCTCCAGCTATTTCGTGTGGCTCAACCGGTCCAAGGAATCCCTCACGCTGGACTTCAAGGACCCCGGGGGCCGCGAGATCCTCGACCGCCTGCTCGACGGCGCCGACGTGTTCGTGCAGAACCTGGCGCCGGGCGCGGCCGGCCGCCTCGGCCTGGGTGCCGAGGCACTCGCCGAGCGGTGGCCGCGGCTGATCCCGTGCACGATCTCCGGGTACGGCACCTCCGGGCCGTGGGCCGACCGCAAGGCGTACGACCTCCTGGTGCAGTGCCAGACCGGACTGGTGTCGCTGAACGGCACGCCCGAGGAGACCGCCCGGGTGGGCATCTCCGTCGCCGACATCGCCGCCGGGATGTACGCGTACAGCGGCATCCTCACCTCCCTGTACACCCGCGCCACGACCGGCAGGGCCCACCCGGTGGAGGTGTCCCTGTTCGAGGCACTGGCAGAGTGGATGGGCCAGCCCGCCTACTACACCCGGTACGGCGGCAGCCAGCCCCCGCGTCTGGGCACCCAGCACGCCACCATCGCGCCGTACGGCACCTTCGCGGCCGCCGACGGCAAGGAGGTGCTGTTCTCCATCCAGAACGAGCGTGAGTGGACCGCCCTGTGCGCGGAGTTCCTGGGCCGGCCCGAGCTGACCGACGACCCGCGTTTCGCCACGGGCTCCGCCCGCGTGGCCCACCGCGACGAGCTCAACGCCATCGTCGCCGAGCGCTGTGCCCGCTCAGACGCCGAGGAGATCCTCAAGGACCTGGAGTCCATCGCCATCGCCTGTGCCGGGGTCAACGACGTCGCCGCGTTCCTGGACCACCCGGTCCTGGCCGCGCGCGGCCGCTGGCGGGACGTCGCGGTCCCCGGCGGAGCGATGGTGGAGGCACTGGTCCCGCCTGCCGACCTCGCCGGCCTGTCCGCGCGCATGGACCCGGTACCGGCGGCGGGCGAGCACACCGAGGCGATCCTCGCCGAACTCGGCCTCGGCGGCGAGGAGATGGCGGCCCTGCGCGCCGACGGCGTCATCTGAACGTCCCCCCGAACGCCGCGCCCCCTTCGTGCGTCACAGTGTCGGGCGGCGCCGGCACCGCCCCCACCGGCTCGTCACCGTCCGCTCTGGGGGATCCATGCGTACGACCAGCTCACACATCGTCGGGACACTCACCGCACTGGGCCTGTTCGCCACCGGGTGCGGCGCCGACGCGGCAGGCGCCGACACGTCCGAGCCCGCGCCGGACACCAGGCCGCGCGCACTGAAGGTCGCCAGGGCCTGGGACGGTTCACCGGCCGCCGAGATCTGGCGCAAGGGCTACTTCCCGGTGGCCGACCCGGTGCAACTGCCCGAGGACGCGTTCCACGACGACGCCGACAAAGAGGCGTACGCCAGCCGGAACTTCGTGCTGCGCGGCGACCTGCCCGAGCGCTCGGCGAAGGACGCGCGGGTGACCTGGCGGAGCGGTGACTCGCTCACGCTGCCGCTGATGGGGGCACGGGAGGCGTACGAGCGGCTGGACCGCGGCAGTTCCCCCGCGCCGCACCTCACGGTGACCGGGGCGAAGCTGGGCGAGACGACGCTGGCCACCAGCCGCGGTCCGGCCACCGTCCCGGCCTGGTTGTTCACTCTCGACGGCTACGACACCCCGCTCAAGCGGGTCGCCCTCGCCCCCGCGAAGCCGCCCAGGTCGCCCATCGGACCGGTGAGCCACCTCAGCGAGGGTCTCTTCGAGCTCGACAAGATGGTGGAGGTGGCCGCGGACGGCGGGTCCGTCACGGTGCTGGCCCACCACGGGGCCTGCGACGACGGACCCGCCGTGGACGTGCTGGAGACGGACGGCAGTGTGGTCCTGTCCGGCTACGTCACCGGACAGGAGGAAGGCCCTTGCACGGCCCAACTGCTGGCCAGGAAGGTGACGGTGGAACTGGACCGCCCGCTCGGCGACCGGATCCTGCTGGACGCGTACACGGGCCGGCCGGTGCGGGGCTCGGACTGAGTCACCGCTCCTGGAGGACCTTCACGTCCCAGGGGCCGAGGGGTACTTCGGTGAGGTACTCGACGCCGGACAGCACGTCCCGCAGCGCCTCGGGCACGGGGACACTCACCGGCTCCCACGACCAGTTGTGCAGGAAGCGGACCCGGCGACCGTCGCGGGACGTCGCCGAGGTCGACGTGACGCTCGGATGTGCCCGGTGCCGGGTGGCGGCGGCCGGAGTCGTCCACTGGAGCAGGGTCCGGGCGAAGGCCGGGTTCGGGACGGTGCCGACGTAGGTGATGCGGCCGGCGCCGTGCCGGTGGGTGGTGGCGGCGGGCCAGCGTCCGAAGTGCGGGTGCTCGTACGCCGCCAACTCCTCGGCGCCGCCCAGCGGTCGCAGACCGTCCGCCCAGTGGAGCGCGCGAGCCCCGGGCGGGAGGGCGAGGGCACCCGTGCCGGTCACGGGCAGCGGGGCGTCCAGATTGCTGAACTCGTCGTACGTCACCCCGGCCGCCTCGGCCAGGCGCGCGGGCTGGACGTCGGTTCGGGCGCGCGCCTCGTGGTCGCCGTATGCGGTGCGGGGGCCGAGTACCAGGTGGCCGCCCTGCTCGGCGTATGTCTTCAGCCGGTCCAGGGTGGCGTCGTCGGCGGCGTAGTAGGCGGGGACGACGAGGACCGACGGCAGTTCGGTGTCGGGGAGTTGGCCGGGGTGGAGGATGAGCGACTGGAGGCCGGCGTCGAAGGCGCCCCGGTAGAAGGCGTCGAAGACGGTCTCGTACGACCGGTCGTCCGGGCCGCCGTCGGGCTTGGCCAGCGGTGGCTGCGCCTGGAGCGCCCACTTGCTCGGGCCGTCGTAGAGGAAGGCGACGTCGGCGTCCGGGGTGAGGGACGCCACCAGGTCGCCCGCCTTCTCCAACTCCGCGCCCAGCGCCGCGAGTTCGCGGTAGACCCGACCGGGTCGGCCGTTGTGGGGCAGGATTCCGCCCCAGTAGGTCTCGGCGCCGAAGTGCAGGGTGTGCCAGTGCCAGTACTCGATCATCGAGGCGCCGCGTGAGATGAGCGCCCAGGCGGCCTGGCGGTACTGGCCGTCGTAGGCGGGGCGGTTGTTCCAGGGATAGCTGATGGCCTGCGCGTTCGTCTCGGTGACCAGGAAGGGCTCCTGGCGTGAGGAGTACATGCGGTCGGCGCTGCGGTAGAGCGCCCAGGTGCCGTTGGTCGTCCAGTCCTGGCCGGAGCGGCCCGGGTCGGGCAGCGCGAGGGCGTCCTGCATCGTGTAGTACGGGTTGCCCGCGGTGACGTCGAGCCGCTCGGTCAGCTTGTCGTCCTCGACGGCCTGGCGGTCGTAGGAGATGCAGGTGGTGACGAACTGTTCGGGGCGGGCGTACTCGCGCACGATCTCGGCCTGCCAGGCGATGAACTCGGTGGTGAGCCGGGCCTGGAAGCGCCGCCAGGCCAGGTCGTACTGCGGCTGGACGTTCCCGTCGGGGGTCCACAGGTCGGCCCAGGTGGACAGCCGGTGCGACCAGTAGACCAGGCCCCACTCGCGGTTGAGGGTCTCCACGTCGCCGTACCGCTCGCGCAGGTCGTCGGTGAAGCGCTGGAAGACGCCGTGGTTGTGGAAGAGGTGCAGGCCCGGTTCGTTGTCGACCTGGAAGCCGATCACCGCCGGGTGGCCGGCGTACCGGGCGACGATCTTGCGGATGATCCGCTCGGCGTGGAAGCGGAACGCCGGGTGGGTGAAATCGACCTCCTGCCGGGCGCCCCAGCCGTGGCGCCGGCCGGTGCCGTACTCCCCCGCGATCTCCGGGTACTGCCGGGCCAGCCACGGCGGCACCGCGTACGTCGGTGTCCCGAGGATCACCGAGATGCCCCGCTCGTGGGCGCCGTCCAGCACCGGTTCGAGCCAGTCGAGGTCGAAGCGGCCGCTCGTAGGCTCCCAGGTCGACCAGACCGACTCGCCGACCCGGATCACGGTGAAGCGGGCCTCGGCCATCAGGTCGAGGTCGTCCTTGAGCCGCTCGTGGGGCTGGTACTCGTGGTAGTAGGCGGCGCCGAACAGGACACGGGGTGCGGGCACGAACATCCTTCTCCAATACGATGGTTGAGTGACCGTCAGCCCTTGACCGCGCCCGTCGACAGGCCCTCCAGGAGCTGCTTGCGCAGCAGGACGAACAGGGCGACGGCGGGGACGACGGCGAGGACCGCTCCGGCGAGGACGAGGTCGTACTGCCGCTGCTCCGACACGAACAGGGTCTGGAGGCCGAGCGGCAGGGTGTACTGGGAGCTGTCGGAGACCAGCACCAGCGGCCACAGGAAGCTGTTGTAGCTCTGGAGGAACTGCCAGACGGCGAGCGCGCCGAGCGCGGGCCGCAGCAGGGGCAGCACGATGGTCCGGAAGATGCCGAACTCGCTCGCCCCGTCGATGCGGGCGGCCTCCAGCACGGAGTCCGGGATGGACTGCACGATGTACTGCTGCATCATGAAGATCCCGAACGCGGGCGCCACCCACGGCACGATCAGCGCGAACCACGGGCTGCCCAGCCCGCTCTTGACGAGAACGACGAACAACGGCACGAGAATCACCGCGAACGGGATGGACAGCGAGCTGAACATCACGCCGAACAGCAGGTTCTTCCCGGCGAAGCGGAACTTGGCGAAGCCGTAGCCGGCCAGGGCGCAGACGAAGACGGACACGAGGGTGGCGGTCAGGGCGACGACCGTGCTCATCAGGAACCAGCGCCAGAACGGCTGTCCGGAGAACAGGCGCTGGTAGTTGTCCAGGGTGAACGGGTCGGGGAGCAGCCGGGGCGGGTAGCCGAAGATGTCGCCGCGCGGTTTGAACGAGCCGCTCAGCGCCCACAGGAGCGGGGCGAGGAAGGCCAGCGCCAGCAGGGCGAGTACGCCGTACAGCGGCACACGGGTGCGCGTCACGAAGCCCTCCCGATGCCGAGGAGACGGTTGACGAGCTGACTCAGCCCGAAGACGAGGACGAAGAGCACCACGGCCGCGGCGGCCGCGTAGCCGAACTGCTGGCGCTGGAAGGCGGCGCGGTAGATGAACATCGTGACCGAGAGGGTGGATTCGGCCGGTCCGCCGCCCGTCAGCAGGTACGGCTCCTCGAAGATCTGGGCCGCGCCGATGAAGGACGTCACGACGACGAAGGCGGTCACCGGTTTCAGGGCGGGCAGGGTGACGTTGGTGAAGGTGCGCAGGCGTCCCGCGCCGTCGAGGGCGGCGGACTCGTACAACTCCCTTGGCACGTTCTGCAGTCCGGCGAGGAAGAAGACGGTGAGGTAGCCGGTCCAGCGCCACAGCATCACCAGGGCGATGCTCACCTTGGCCAGGCTCGGATCGCCCAGCCAGTCCACGCCGCCGGTGCCGAACAGGGCGCGCAGCACCGAGTTCGCGAGGCCGAACTGCCGGTCGAAGACCAGGCCGAAGATGAGTGCGACAAGGATCGGGGAGACGACGACCGGAACGAAGTAGGCCGTGCGCCACAGGTCGCGGACGCGCAGTCCTCGGGTGTTGAGTGCCTGGGCGATCAGCAGGGCGAGGGGCACGACGACAAGGACGGCGACGAGGACGAAGACGGCCGTGTTGCCGAGGGCGCGGTGGAAGCTGATGTCGGTGGCGAGGAGCCGGTAGTTGCGCAGGCCCACCCAGTGCGGGGTGCCGAGGCCGACCCATTCGGTGAGGCTCAGCCAGAGCGAGACGGCGACGGGGACCAGCATGAACAGGACGTAGAGGAGATAGAAGGGCGAGATGAAGAGGTAGGGCGCCCAGGACCGCTTGGGGCGGCGGGTGGGGTTCGTGTCGCCCGCGCGGTCGCGGTCACGGGCCGAACGGTTCGGGCCGGCCAGGGCGGTGGTCATGGTGGGGCCTCCTATCGGCCGGCCTGGTCGTGGAAGTCGGCCGCTGTCTGTTTCAGGGCCTGACGTGGGCTCAGATCGCCGTGGTAGGCGCGCAGGAGGTTGCCGGCGAGCACGTCGTAGAGGATCGACTGGTCGGGACTCTGGTGGAACGGGGGCACCTGGGGCAGCAGGTCCCGGTAGAGGGGGAAGAGGCGCTGGCCGCCGCAGAAGTCGTCCCGTGCGGCGCTCAGGCGGGGGTCGTCGTAGACCGAGCGGCGGGTGGGCAGATAGCCGGTCTCGGTGAAGCGGCGGACCTGGCCTTCCCGAGTGAGCCAGGTGGTGAAGAGGAAGTCCCTGGCCGCCCGCGTGTTGGCCTTGTCCTTGATGACGCCGAAACCGGTACCGCCGACGGCGGCCGTGACCGCGCCGCCCCGTGCGAACCGGGGCAGTGCCTTGACCCGCCATCTCCCCTTCTGCTCGGGCACGTTGGGCACCAGGCCGTAGTTCTTGTACCAGATGGCCATGGGCAGTCCGATGACCCGGCCCCGCTTCAGGGCGGCCTGCATCGCGGCGCCGTAGTAGTCGGAGACGTCGATGACGAAGCCGCTGCGCAGCCCGGCGCACAGGAAGCGCAGGACCTCCTCGGCCTCCGGTGAGTCGAGGACGAGGTTCTGGCCGGCGTCGAAGAAGGCGCCGCCGCGCTGGTAGAGCAGCATCTGGAAGGACTGCACGACCTGGCCGGCGTCGCTGCCCGCGGTGGAGACGACGCACATCGACGCGCCGTGGTCCCGGTGCACGCGGGCGCCGAGCTCGGCGAACTCCTCCCAGGTGGCCGTGGAACCGTGCAGGTCGTACCGGTCGAAGAGGTCGTCGCGGTAGAAGTAGACGACCATCGGAGTGTCCGAGTCGAGGGCGTAGACCCGGCCGTCCTCGCTGAAGGGGGCCGTACGGGCGGGCAGCAGGTCGTCCTTCAGGCCGGGTACGGCGGCGATGTCGTCGGTGAGGTCGTACAGCAGCCGTTCGGCGATGTCGCCGCGCAGCATGCGCGGGAAGCTGCCGATCTCGAAGCCCACCAGATCGGGTGTGCCGCGCCCGGCGACGGCCTGGGCGAGGAGTTTGGTGACCACGTCGGGGGCTCCGGCGCGGGTGACCTTCAGGTGGTAGCGGAAGTCGGTGAGCCGGTCGGCCTCCGGGATGCCCTTCTCGAAGAAGGCTTCGTAGCCGGGGTCGTGGGTCCACAGGGCGAGGGTGACGTCGCCGGAGGTGAGAGCGGTCGTGCTGCCGCCTCCGCAGGCGGACAGTGCGGCGGCGGTGCCCATGCCCAGGGCGCCGTGCAGCAGGGCGCGGCGGTTCGGGCGTGCTGGTGGGTACACACGTGACTCCTCACGTGGTGCGGGTGGGGTCGGTGGCGGGGCCGGGGTGCGGTCAGCGGGGAGACGCCGAGTGGGGGGCGGGTCCCGTGGAGGCCCGTACGGTCAACTCGACGGCCGGTTCGGTGGGTTCGGCCGGTGCGGGACGGCCCTCGATCAGGGCGGTCAGCTGGTCCACGGCGCGGTCGGCGACGGCGGTGAAGTTCTGCCGGACGGTGGTCAGGGGCGGGGCGAGGTAGGCCGCGGCGGGGATGTCGTCGTAGCCGATGACGCTGACGTCGCCGGGGATGCGGCGGCCCGCCTCGGTGAAGGCGTGCAGGGCGCCGATCGCCATGTCGTCGTTGGCGGCGAACACGGCGGTGACGTCGGCCAGCCGGGACAGCCGTCGTCCGGCCGTGTATCCGGCGGCCGGGCTCCAGTCGCCCTCGGTGGCGAGGGGCGGTTCGGGGGCTCCGGCGGCGGCGAGCGCCTCGCGCCAGCCGCGCAGGCGGTCCCGGGCGGCCCACCAGTTCTGGGGGCCGGGGATGTGCCAGACGGTGCGGTGGCCGAGGGCGAGCAGGTGCTCGGTGGCGATGCGGGCGGCCGCCACCCCGTCGGCGCCTACGACGGCACCCACGCCCTCGGTGATGTCGACGCCCTCACCGAGACTGACGACCGGTACGTCCGCGCCGAGTCTGAGCGGGGTGCCGTCGTCGATGGGTTCGGACAGCACGATCCCGTCGACGCCCTGCTCCAGCAGCGCCTCGACGGCCACGGACACTCTCTGTCCCTCCAGGGTGCTGGCCAGGGCGAACGAGTAGCCCGCCCGCTGCATCGCCCGCTCCAGCGCGATGAGCAGCGTCGACGGACCGTACAGGGCGGAGCCCAGCGAGACGACGCCGATCCGCCGGTAGCGGCCGAGGAGCAGGGCGCGCGCCGCGTTGTTCGGGCGGTAGTCCAGCTCCCGGATGGCCCGCAGGACGCGGTCGCGTACCTCCGGGCTGACATGCGGCTCGGCGTTGACGACCCGCGACACCGTCTTCTGGGAGACACCCGCGGCACGGGCGACCTCGGTCATCCCGGGCCCGCGGCGGCGCCGCGCGAACCCGCCGGGGGTGCCTTCGGACGGGGTCGTCGTCATGAGGGGCTCCCGGAGCGGTGGTGTGCGCGCGGCTCTTGACTACGTAGTCAGTCGCAGCGACAGGCGTGCGGCCGTTGACATGACTACGTAGTCACGCCAGTGTGGGGAGCCTTCGGCGGCCCGTCAATGGTTCGTGCGTCAACGAGTTCGGAGAATCGTCCTCGCCGCTGTGAGGGCCTGGTCCGCGTAGCCGCGGCCGAAGAGGACGGCGTGCACCAGAAGCGGGAAGAGCTGGTGCAGGGCGACGCGGTCGGCCCAGCCGTCGGCCAGCGGGGCCGTCTGCTGGTAGCCGTCCAGGACGCGGTCCAGGTGGGGGCAGCCGAAGAGGTGGAGCATGGCCAGGTCGGTCTCGCGGTGGCCGCCGTGCGCGGCGGGGTCGATCAGCCAGGTGTGCCCGTCGGCGCCCCACAGGACGTTGCCGTTCCACAGGTCGCCGTGCAGCCGGGCGGGCTGCTCGGCCGGGCCCGCCAGTTCGGGGAGGCGTTCGCAGACCTGCTCGAACTCGGTCGCCTCCGCGCCGCGGACGGTGCCGTCGTCGACCGCGCGGCGCACATACGGCAGCACCCGGTGCTCGGCGTACCAGCGGGGCCAGTCGGGACCGGTGACGTTGCGCATCGGGGCGAGCCCGATGTACGCGTCCTCGGGTCCGCCGGGCGGTGGCGCGCCGAACGCGGGCGCGCCGGCGGTGTGCAGTGCGGCCAGCTCGCGGCCGAAGCGCTCCGCCGCGTCGGCACCGGGCCGGCCCGTCGCCACCCGGTCCGTGACCAGCCACCGTTCGTCGTGGCCGTGCACGGCGGGGATCCGGACGGCACGGGCCTCGGCCAGCCAGCGCAGTCCGGCCGCCTCGGCCTGCGCGGCGCGGTGGCCTTCGCCGCGTTTGACCATGACCACAGGTCCGCCGTCGAGCGTGACTTCGGCGAGCGTCGCGGAGAGCCGGCGCCGGCCGGTCGCCGGCAGGCCGGTGAATCGAGCGGCCGTGGCACCCGGGTCTTCGGAGCTGTTCTGCACGGCGCTCAGGGTACGGGGCCCGCGGCCGGGCCGAAGCGATCCGGTCAGCTGCCGGCGGCCGCCTTCGTGATCGCCTCGCGGATCCGGGAGTACGTGCCGCAGCGGCAGACGTTCTCGATCCGGTCGATGTCGGCGTCCGTCGGCCGGGGCGTCTTCTTCAGGAGGGCGGCCGTGGCCATGATCTGGCCCGGCTGGCAGAAGCCGCACTGGGCGACGTCGCAGTCGAGCCAGGCCTGCTGCACCGGATGGAGCCGGTCGCCGTCGGCCAGGCCCTCGATGGTGGTGACCTCGCGCCCGGCGCAGTCGGCGACCGGGACGACGCAGGGCTGGATCTCGTCTCCGTCGAGATGGCTGGTGCAGGCCCGGCAGGCGCCCACGCCGCAGCCGTACTTGGGGCCGGTGACGTTCAGCAGGTCGCGCAGCACCCACAGCAGGGGCATGTCGGCGGGCGCCTCGACGGTGACCCGCTTCCCGTTGAGGGTGAAGGAGTAGGAGGGCATCGGTACCTTCTCTTCGGGTGGCTCAGAAGTTCAGCGGGAAGCGGCGCGGCTTGGTGCCGGTCGCCCGGGCGTAGGCGTTGGCGACGGCGCCGGCCGCGGCCGGGACGCCGAGTTCACCGGCTCCGCCCGGATCGCGCCGCGAGGGCAGGATGTGCGCCTCGAAGTGCTGCGGGGCGTGCCGCTGGCGGGCGTAGTGGAAGTCGGCGAAGCTGCTCTCGCGGACGGCGCCCCGGTCGATGTGCAGGCCGGCGCGCAGGATCGTGGAGATCCCGTCGACGGCGGTGCCCATGAGCTGGGCCTCCAGTCCGCGCGGGTTGACGGCGGTTCCGACGTCGGCGGCCATCACCACCTTGGTCACCCGCGGGTTCTTCGGATCGACGGCGTCGATCTCGACCAGACAGGCCACGCTGGAGTCGTACTCCTCATGGACGGCGACGCCCTGGGCGTGCCCCGGTGGCATGGTCCGGCCCCAGTTCCCGGCGCTCGCGACCTTGTCCAGTACGGCCTTGACGGTCTTGCCGCGCAGTGTCGTACGGCGGAAGGCGACCGGGTCCTTTCCGAGGCTGCGGGCGATCTCGTCGACGACGATCTCCTCGGCGGTGCGCACCGTGCCGGAGTCGACCGAACGCCAGGCGCCGAGGGGGATCGCCAGGCCGACCGAGCCCGAGTCACCGGAGATGCGCCCGAAGTTGTAGAGGCCGCTGTCGCTGGGGAGCGGGGCCGCCGCGGGGGCGCGTACGGCGGACCGGACGCCGCCCTGGGTGGACAGCCCCTGCTTCTCGGAGGATTCGCTGACCGAGGCCGTCGCGTGAGCGAAGGCGACCACCCGGCCCCGGTCGTGGCTGGCCCGGATGTGGTGCTGGGACGCCGGGCGCATCCTGCCGTGCCGGATGTCGTCGGACCGGCTCCACATGAGCTTGACCGGTCGGCGCGCCTTCTTGGAGATCAGGGCCGCCTCGATCGCGGCGTCGTAGTTCAGGCGCCGCCCGAACGAGCCTCCGCCGCGCATCACATGGACCCGCACCTTCGACGCCGGCAGGCCGATCGCCGAGGCGATGTCGTCGCGCGCGGACGTCGGGGTCTGGGAGGAGAACCAGATCTCGGCCCGCCCGGTGCGCACGTCCGCCACGGCGGTGAGCACCTCCATGGGCGCGTGGCTGACGAAGGCGAACTCGAACTCGGCCTCGGTCTGTGCCGATCCGCGCGGCGGCGTCCCCAGCTTCGGGACGGCGGCGCGCAGCCGGGAGCGGATCTCGGAGTCGGAGAGGTTCGCCAGGGGACCGGGTGCCCACTTGATCCGCAGGGCGTCCCGGGCCTGGAAGGCGTGGTGGAAGGTCTCCGCGACCACGGCGACACCGCCGTCGATCCGCACGACCGCGTGGACCCCGGGCAGGGCGCGGGCGGCCCGGGAGTCGAGCGAGACGACCTTCCCGCCGATCGTCGGCGGCCGGGCCACGACCGTCGGCCCGGCCCCGGCGACCGTGAGGTCTCCGGTGTACCTCGCCTTGCCGGTGATGATGTCGCGGGCGTCGATCCGGGTCGTGGGCCGGCCGATCACCCGGTGCTGGGAGGCGGGCTTGGGCTTGGTCGACACCGTGGGACGCGTGATCCGGGCGGCGCTCCTGGTCAGCGATCCGAAGGTGGCCGTGCGCCCGTCCGGTGCGAAGACCCGGGTGCCCCGGGTGCGCAGGGTTCGCGCGGGGACGTGCCAGCGGCGGGCGGCCGCCGTCACCAGCTTGGCGCGGGCGGTGGCGGCCAGTTGCCGGGCGGGTCCGTACAGCGAGCTGACCGAGCTGGAACCGCCGGTGAACTGGTTGCCCTCGTCGCGGGCGTCGGCGAGCGGGATGTCGACGTCGGCGAGCCGAGCGTCCAGTTCCTCGGCGATCATCATGGCGACGGCGGTGGTGACGCCCTGGCCGACCTCGACGCGCGGCAGCCGCACGATGACCCTGTTGGCCGGGGTGACCTCCAGGACCAGCATCTCGGAGTCGGCGCCGGTGACCAGGACGTCGGACGGCCGGCGGTCACCGGCCGCGGTTTCCTCGGCGCCCTGAGCGGTCGCGCCGTCGCAGCCGAGGGGCGCCGCGACGGTCAGGGTGGTCGCCGCGAGCGAGTAGACCACGAACTGTCGACGGGACAAGTGACGGGCCAACAGGCGCTCCTCTCCGCGAACCCGGGTTGGTTCGACCTGTATGAGGGGCCTACGCACGCCAGGGTTGCGCCAGTTGGCCGCCGCATCGGTTTACGGCGCGGACCGCCAGAGGTCGGTGCCCCAGTCCAGCTGCTGTACGAGTGCGTCGTCGCCCGGCCGTTGCGCACCCCCGCCTCGGGGGCCCGGGCCGGGGCCGGGGCCCGACGGAGTGCGGGTGCCTCGGGAGATGTTGCCGCTGACGGTGATGTTGTGTTCCACGCGAGGGCGGCGGAGCCTCTCGTAGAGGGCGAGCGCCGTCTCCGTGTCCGGCGCGTCCCGCAGGGACTTGGCGAGGACGACGGCGTCCTCCAGCGCCATGGAGGCGCCCTGCCCGGTGGCCGGGGACGCCGCGTGGGCCGCGTCGCCGATGATCAGGGTCCGGCCGGAGCGCCAGGGCGTCCCGGTGGGCAGTTCGGTGGCGTTGGTGACCATGAGGCGGTCGGGGGTGGCCGCCACGAGGTCCGCGGCCGGGGTGGAGTCCTTGCGCAGCAAGGGCAGCAGCAGGTCGTGCCATCGGGCGGGGGTGCCCTCGGCGAGGGCGTCGGCGGCCAAGGGGCCGTCGGTGACGCGCGCGAACCAGTACGCCTCCCCCTCCGGCGACACCGCGTACCCGAAGGCGACGGAGCTGCCGCGCACCATGGTGATGGTCTCGGGGCGGCCCACCGCGGGCGCGTCTCCGGTGTAGCCGTAGAAGACGTACTGCCCGGCATAGCCCGGCCGTGTGTCGGGGGAGACGAGCCGGCGGACCGTGGAGTTCAGGCCGTCGGCGCCGATGAGCAGATCGCCGGTGGCGGTGGTGCCGTCGGCGAAGTGGGCGGTGACGGCGTCCGGGCCGTCCTCGATCGACACCAGGCGCGCGCCGTGCCGGATGCCGATGCCCCGGCGTGTGACCTCGCTCTGGAGGGCGGTGTTGAGTTCGCCGCGCCGCAGGCACCGGTACCGCAGGTGGGGCGTGCCGGCCTCGCCGAGGGGTACCTGGGCCGTCTCGGCGCCCGTGTCGTCCAGGACCCGCATCGAGGTCAGCGGGAAGCCGGTCGCCGTGACCGCGGCGGAGGCGTCCAGCTGTGCCAGGGCGCGCATGCCGTTGCTCGCCAGGGTCAGGAAGGCGCCGATGTCCTCGGCGGAGTCGGGGTGCGCCTCGTACACGGTGACGTCGAATCCGGCCTTGTGCAGCGCGAGAGCCGCGCCGGTGCCGGCGATCCCGCCGCCCATGACGATCAACCGCGTCACGTCGCCCCCCTGGTACGTGTGCGGCCCCCGTGAGCAGCGGCCGTCCCTCGTGGAACGCCCCGGGCCCGGTGCGGGTTCCCGAGCGGGCCGTCGATCGTTGTACAGCCCGGACCGACGAACTCCGGAACGGTGCAACCATTCCGCCGACCCGAATGTCTTGCCTAATATCAGACACACCACCCTTCTAGGGGATGAAATGGGACGAAACAAAACCGCATGGGCGACCACAGCCGCGCTCATGGCCGCCACGTTGGGCGTGGCGGCGGTCCCGGCCGCGGCCACCACGACCACCACCACGACGACCGCGCAGACCACGGCCTGCCCGACCGGCTGGGGCAGCGTGGCCGAGACCCGCTCCGCCGCCACGACGGAGTCGCTGACCAACGTCAGGACCGGCCGGCACGCCTGCTTCGACCGCATGGTCGTCGACGTTCCCGGCGCGGGCACCAGCGGCCTCGGCTATTCCGTCAGGTACGTCAGCCGCCTCTACCAGGACGGGTCGGGCAACCACGTCCCCGTGGGCGGCGGGGCCGTCCTGGAGGTACGGGTGGCCGCCCCCGCCTACGACCCCGACACCGGGCAGCCCACGTATCCCGTGCGGGCCGGTGAGCGTCTGAAGGGCGTGAACCTCACGGGTTACCGCACCTTCCGGGACGCGCGGTTCGTCGGCAGCTTCGAAGGGGACACGCAGATCGGCCTCGGCGTCCGGGCGCGGCTGCCGTTCCGGGTGTGGGTGGCGACCGACCGGATCGTGGTCGACGTGGCGCACAACTGGACCGGGGCGCGCTGAGGCGAAGGCCCGCAGGGTACTTGGGCGATCAGGGCTCCGGGGTGATCAGCGCATCCCGGCCCTGATACTCGCGCAGCTTCCGGTAGAGGGTGGCACGGGCGATCCCCAACGCCGTCGCGGCGCGCGCCTTGTTGCCGCCGTGGCGGCGCAGTGCCTCCAGGATGGCGGCCCGTTCGGCGAGTTCCATCGGGCTGAGGTTGCGTCCCGCGGGTCCCTCGCGGACGGGATCCGGCAATGCGCTGCGCCGCACCGGCCCGCCGGCCCGCCGTTGACTCGCCACCGCCCGTACGAGGTGCGCGAGTTCGGTGACGTTTCCGGGCCAGGGATGCTGCTCCAGCGCCCGCAGGGCGTCCAGCGTCCAGGTCAGCGGCGGGCTGCCGGGGACCGGCCCGGGTGCGAGGGCGAGGAGCAACTCGCGGATGTCCTCGGGGCGTTCCCGCAGCGCGGGGAGGGTCACCGAGCGGGCGGCGAGGGTGTCGAGGAGACGCTGGAGACAGGGGCCTGGCGGGGTTCCCGGCGTGTAGGTGACGACGAGGAACGCTTCCGGGCGCTCGTCCAGGAGGGAGTTGAGGGCGGCGACGTCGGGCTGGGCCAGCCGTTCGGCGTGGCGCAGCAGCAGGGGGCGGTCGCCGGCCCACGCGTGGTCCCTGAGGCCGAGTTCGGGTGATTCGGCGGCGTCCACCACCGAGGGGGCCCTGCCGTCGAGGAGTTCGAGGGCGAGCGTGGTCTTGCCCGTTCCCCGCTCGCCCACGACGAGCAGGGGCCCCGGGGTCCGGGCCGACGCCGTCGCCCGCGCGACCGCGTGCCGCCACGGCACCGAGCCTCCCACCAGCGTGCTCGCCGGACGCGGCAGTGTCGGCACCGCCTGCACAGGGTGCGGTTCGAGCACGGCGACCAGACCTGCGGGGCGCCCCTCATGCCGTACCGGAGTGATCTCGACGCCGCATCCGGCGTCGTCGGGAAGCGAGATGCCGTACGACTGACCGCTCCCCTTTTCGCTCCCGTCCCCGCTCCTCTCCCCGCTCCCCCACGCCCGCGCGCTGCGCTCCAGCGCCTCCAGCACCTGTGGCGAGGCAAGGTGTGCCGCCGCCTCGCTGACCAGGCGGTTGCGGCCGTCCAGCGCGACGACGGCCCGCTCGCGGACCCGCGCGGCCCGCTCATAGGCGTCGAGCAGAGCCCGTTCCGCGGTACGCGCGCGTGCCCGCAGTTCCGCCTCCACGGCCGTGGCGGCCGCCTCGGCGAGGGCGGCGCCGGGGTGCGGGCGGCAGCCGGGGCACAGGCCGGAGGCGATCGTCACCGTGCCGAGGACCTCCCCCGTTTCCGGGGCGAGCAGCGGCACGCTGACCGCGGAGACGTCCTGCCACACGTCGAGGAAGTGCTCGGGGCCGTGCACCTCCGCCCGGCGCCGGGTGCGCAGGGCGAGCGCGGCGCTGTTGTGACCGACCTCCCGCTCGGACAGGTCGCGGAGCGTGTCGTCGCCGGGCGCGCTGCCGGCCGACCACAGCACCCGCGGCCGCTCGTCGGTGAGCACGAGGGCCGACCGTCCGGTGTCGAGGGCCGGGGCGATACGGGTGAGCACCGGACGAGCCGCCTCCAGCAGGGGCGAGTCGACGGGGTGCGCCGACTCGCGCACCGGGCCGTCGAGATCGGGCCGTACGCCGAAGAACCGGGCGCGCCGCCATGCCGCTACGACGTCCTCCGGAACGCCGTCCGGGAGCGGGCGTCCCGTCAGAAACCGTTCGCGGGCATGGCGGAGGGGGGCGAGGGCAGGAGGGTGTTCGGCGGTGGTCATGGCACTGTTCACCGTATCGGGGGCAGCACGCACGCGGCGACGCCGGACTGTCTCGTATTGAGACACCCACGGCGGACGGCACAGCTCCATGATCTTGAAGGGTGGGAGTCCGTACGCGTCTCCTGTCTCTCCTCCTGCCTCGTCTCCTGGAGCGTTCTGTCGTGCACACCGTTGTCGAGACCGACGTACTGATCGTGGGCAGCGGCCCGGCGGGCGCGTCGGCCGCGCTCGCGCTGAGCACCTATGGCGTGCGCAACATGGTCGTCACCCGGTACGCGAGCCTCGCCGACACGCCCCGCGCGCACATCACCAACCAGCGGACCATGGAGGTGCTGCGCGATCTCGGCGTCGAGGACGAGGTGATCGCCAAGGCGACGCCCCAGCACCTGATGGGCAACACGACCTTCTGCACCAGCCTGGCCGGCGAGGAGCTCGGCCGGGTGCGGTCCTGGGGCAACGACCCGCTCGTGCAGGCGGCGCACGAACTGGCCAGCCCGACCCGCATGTGCGACATGCCGCAGCACCTGATGGAGCCGGTGCTGGTGAACGCGGCGATCGCCCGCGGCACCGACCTCCGCTTCAGCACGGTCTACAAGTCCTTCGTCCAGGACGGGGCCGGTGTCACGGTCACCGTCGAGGACCGGCTGCGCGGCGACGAGTACACCGTCCGCGCCAAGTACCTGATCGGCGCCGACGGCGGCCGCTCCCAGGTCGCCGCGGACGCCGGGCTGCCGATGGGCGGTCAGATGGGCGTCGCGGGCAGCATCAACATCGTCTTCGACGCGGACCTGAGCAGGTACACCGCGCACCGCCCCTCCACCCTCTACTGGGTCCTCGCGCCCGGCGCCACCGTCGGCGGTATCGGCGCGGGTCTGGTGCGCTGCGTACGGCCCTGGAACGAGTGGATGATCGTGTGGGGCTACGACGTGAGCGCGGGCGCCCCCGACCTCACCGAGGAGTACGCGCTGTCCGTCGTGCGGCAGTTGGTCGGCGACGACGAGATACCGGTGACCGTCAGGTCGTCCTCGGCGTGGACGGTCAACGAGATGTACGCGCAGACGTACGCCAATGGCCGGGTCTTGTGCGCCGGTGACGCCGTGCACCGCCACCCGCCGTCCAACGGGCTCGGCTCCAACACCTCGATCCAGGACTCCTACAACCTGGCCTGGAAGCTGAAGCTCGTCCTCGACGGCGTCGCCTCGCCCGGTCTCCTGGACACCTACACCGAGGAGCGCGCGCCGGTCGGCCGGCAGATCGTGACCCGAGCCAACCAGTCCATCGCCGAGACCGCCCCGGTCTTCGCGGCGCTCGACGGGCTCTCGCCGCAGACGCCCGAGCAGCTGTGGGCCAACATCGCCGCCCGCAAGGACGCCACCGAGGCGGCGGCCAAGCAGCGGGCCACGCTGCGCGAGGCGATCGCCTTCAAGGTGTACGAGTTCAACGCGCACGGCGTCGACCTCAACCAGCGCTACGCCTCCGCCGCGGTCGTCCCCGACGGCACGCCCGCCCCCGGCTCCACCCGCGACCCCGAGCTGCACCATCAGCCCACCTCCCGCCCCGGCGCCAAGCTCCCGCACGCGTGGATCACCTCCGGCACCCGGACCCTGTCCACCCTCGACACCGTCGGCAAGGGCCGCTTCACGCTGCTCACCGGCATCGGCGGCGAGGCGTGGACGCGGGCCGCGGCGGCGCAGCCCGTCGACATCGCCACGGTCGTCGTCGGGCCGGGCCAGGAGTACGAGGACCCGTACGGCGACTGGGCCGGCCTGAGCGAGATCTCCGACGCGGGCGCCCTCCTCGTCCGCCCTGACGGGTATGTGGCGTTCCGGCACGCCGACGCGCCCGGGGACGCCGAACGGTTGCTCACGGACGCGCTGCGGCGGATTCTCGGGCACGGTTGAGATGGACGCCCGCAAGCAGGGGAAGGACCGGGGAGCCGGGAAGTGCCAGGAGCCGGGGAAGGAGCCGACATGACCGGCGACACGCCAGACAGGGTCACCGACAAGGTCGTCGCCAGTCTGCGGGGGACGGCGGACCCGCGGCTGCGGGAGCTGCTGACCGGACTCGTCCGGCATCTGCACGCCTTCGCGCGGGAGTCGCGGCTGACGCAGGAGGAGTGGGAGCGCGCGATCGGGTTCCTGACGGCGACCGGACAGACGTGCACGGACACCCGGCAGGAGTTCATCCTGCTGTCGGACGTCCTGGGCCTGTCGATGCTCGTCGAGTCGATCAACGACCGGCACGGCCCCGGCGCCACCGAGTCGACGGTCCTCGGCCCCTTCCACATGACCGAGTCGCCGGTGCGCGAGCTCGGCGCGAACATCGACCTGGTGGGCGACGGCGAACCGTGCGTGGTGAGCGGGCGGGTGCTGTCCCGGGACGGCGGCCCGCTGCCCGGCGCGGTCGTCGACGTGTGGCAGGCCGACGGCAACGGCTTCTACGACGTGCAGCGGCCGGACGTGCAGCCGCCGGGCAACGGGCGCGGCCTGTTCACCGCGGACGACGAGGGGCGGTTCTGGTTCCGTACGTGCGTGCCGAGCCCGTATCCGATCCCGACGGACGGGCCGGTCGGCGGGCTGCTGGAGGCCACCGGGCGGCATCCCTACCGGCCCGCGCACATCCACTTCATCGCCTCGGCCGAGGGGCACACCCCGGTCACCACGCACATCTTCGTCGAGGGCAGTGCGTACCTGGACTCGGACGCGGTGTTCGCGGTCAAGCCGGGCCTCGTCACCGGCTTCACCCCGGTCGACGACCCGTCGGCGGCGCGGGAGTTCGACGTGCCGAACCCGTTCCGGCACGCCCGCTTCGACCTCGTACTGGAGCGGTCGTGAGCGACGTCCTCGACTTCTCCTACGAGGCCCGGCCCGTGCGGGTCGTCTTCCGGCCCGGCGCCGCGGTGTCCGCGACGCCGGGCGAGGTCGGGCGGCTCGGGCTGCGACGGGTGCTGGTGGTGTGCGGGGAGCGGGGCGCGGACACCGCGCGGGCGGTCGCCGACGCGCTCGGCCCGGCCTGCGCCGGGGTGCACGACCGGGCCCGGATGCACGTCCCCGTCGAGGTCGCCGACGCGGCCGTGCGGGCGGCTCGCGCGGCGGGCGCCGACGGGTGCGTGGCGGTCGGCGGGGGCTCGTCGATCGGGCTGGGCAAGGCGATCGCCCTGCGCACCGGTCTGCCGCTGGTCGCCGTGCCCTCCACCTACTCCGGCTCGGAGATGACCCCGGTCTGGGGCCTGACCGAGCACGGCGTCAAGCGGACCGGCCGCGACCCGAAGGTGCTGCCCCGCAGCGTGGTCTACGACCCCGAGCTCACCCTGTCCCTGCCCGTGCCGCTCTCCGTGACCAGTGGCGTCAACGCCGTCGCGCACGCCGTGGAGGCCCTGTACGCCCCCGACACCTCGCCGCTCGTGGCACTGATGGCCGAGGAGGGCGTACGGGCGATGGCGCGGGCGCTGCCGGCGGTGGCCGAGGAGCCGGCGTCGCTCGATGCCCGCGGGCGTGCCCTGTACGGGGCCTGGCTGTGCGGGGCCTGTCTGGGCGCCACGACCATGGGCCTGCACCACAAGCTGTGCCACGTCCTGGGCGGCACGTTCGGACTGCCGCACGCCGAGACGCACACGGTGGTGCTGCCGTACGCCCTGGCCTACAACGCGCCCGCGGCCCCGCAGGCGACGGACGCCGTGGCGCGCGCCCTCGACGCGGCCGACGCGCCCACCGCCCTGTGGGAACTCGCCGGACGTCTCGGCGCGCCCCGCTCCCTCGCCGAACTGGGCCTCGCCGAAACCGACTTGGCGACGGCCGCCGCGCAGACCGCGGGCCAGGCGGCCTACGCCAACCCCCGCCCGGTCACGGCCGACGGCGTGCTCGCCCTGCTGCGGGCGGCGTACGCGGGCCTGCCGCCGAAGACCACCCAGCCGTAAACCCCCTCTTCCTTCCTCCACGCTCCCCCTCCCCCACCCCGAAGAAAGGTGATGGTCATGCCCCTCGGACTGCTCAGGAGTCGACGCTCCCGGGGGGTGCCCGTCGCCGGATTTCCCGTGCCGTCCGGTGCCGGCGGTGTGGCCCGCGAGGTCGTGGATCCGGTGGGACTGCCGATGTGGGGCGCCGAGGTGACGGTGACGGCACTGGACTCGCACGAGGTCGTGGTGCGGGGCACCACGGATCCGTACGGGCTGTTCCGCGCGGCGCTTCCGCCGGGCCGCTACGGCCTGCGGATCACAGCCGAGGGCCTGACCCCGCACCAGGAGACCGTGGACGTCATCGGCGGCACGACGCTCCCCACGGCGCGGGTCCAGCTGATGTCGGGACGCCAGCTGGATCTGCCGGCCCCGGGCACCTGGTTGTTCGACCCGCCGCACACGGCGATCCGGTTCATCGCCAAGCACGTCGGCATGGCCCACGTCCACGGCCGCTTCGAGCGCTTCACCGGTGGGATACGCGTCGAACAGGACATGGCTGCCTCCCGGGTGTCGGTGCGCATCGAGGCCGCGAGCATCACCACGGGCAACAACACGCGGGACAACCACCTGCGTTCCGGGGACTTCCTGGATGTCGAGCGCTACCCGTACATCGACTTCACCAGCACGCGGTTCGCCTACCGCGGCGGAACCAAGTGGACGCTCCACGGCTCCCTGACCATGCACGGGATCAGCCGCTCGGTCGAGCTGGACACCACCTATCTGGGCTCCGTCAACGGCGGTTACGGCGAGGAGCTGCGGTGCGCGGCGCTGGCCAAGGCGGAGCTGCACCGGGAGGACTACACGCTGAACTGGCGCAGCATGCTGGCGCGCGGCATCGCGGTGGTCGGGCCGACGGTCCAGCTGGAGCTCGACGTCCAGGCGATGTACCGCACGCACGACACCCCGACGCCTCCGGAGTAGGCGGCCATGGCCCGGAGGTACCTCACGCCCCGGTTACGAATCGCTCAACCTCTGGTTGCGAGGCGATGATCGGGTGACTATGGGGACATGACACTGGCCCAGCGCGCCATGGAGCAACTGGAAGTCTGGCCCGACCTCAGTTCGGGCCCGGCCGGTTGCGGCGCAGGGCGGGCACTGCGCTCCGTCCACAGCGAGATCGTGCACTTCCACTCGGACCGGGACGTGGACCTGCACCTGACGGCGGGTGTCATCCGGCGGTTCCACGACGATCTCCGGGAGTCGACCGCGATCCGGCTGGTCCCCGGCTCGGACTGGGTGACCGTGCACCTCGACTGCGACACGGATGTCGATCTGCTGATGAGCCTGGTCAGCGCCGCGCTCAAGGCCCATCACAGCCGCCCCTCCCCTGCCGGCCGCACGGCAGGGGACCAGTGCAACTTCCGTCGCGTCACGGTGCTGCCCCGCGGCTAGGGGTGTTGCGAAAGTCCCGTGCGGTGCCCGCGGTGTCCGGTGCGTGCCCTCGGCGTGCCGGGCGAAGGCCCTCGTACTGGACGTACTTGGGCCTTTGGCCGGTGCGGCGAGGGTGCGTGCCGGGCGCCGTGGGTGCTGTGCGGGACT
>NZ_JBHVGZ010000087.1:0-39339 GCF_042800355.1 Streptomyces sp. NPDC057623 | reverse complement strand
CCGGTGGCCGTTCAACTATGCGGGCACCATCCCGATGCCGGAGCAAACCCCCGGATCAGGTCGAACCCGTACACCACTTCTCTGGACGCAACCTGGTCCGAGCCAGCAGCACAGGAGCGTCGTTTCAGCAGGCAGAAACCGCTTCGGGAACAGCGGGTCGAGGCGTACGCCGAGGCGTTGAAGGATGTGCGGCGGGGCGTCGGCGATCCACTCGCTGACCGCCAGTACAGGGGTCGCCCCGCCAGAACCGCACACGCGGTCAGCGCGAGCACGGCAACCAGAGCGTGGCGTACGCCGCGTGGGTCTCGCGGGTCGGGCACCTTGGCCAGCCGCTCCGCCAGGCGCGGCACCTCGTCGTATACGCCCTTGTGATGTGCGCGGAGTCGGTCAAGGGCAGGTGGGATCAGCGGTGATGCGTGGGCAGGCACGCTCTTGCACTCGGAGCACGGGGCGTAGAGAACTTCATGATCTTGGAATCCGCGCCTCGGAAGGGGGTCACGATCCACGCGTCGTCGACAGGTGACAAGTTTCCCGCGTCGGCTGCCTCGACCTCACGATCAAGACGGTCAGCGGCCATGTCCAAGGCGACAGATCACGCGGGCGATTCATCCGCCATGACACGTTCCAAGGATCGTTGCCCCGTCCTTCTCATGACCGGGTTGCTTTCGACGTAGTACCAGACCAACCCCATCGCTTGAACGAACGCCCACGCCTTGCCCCGCTCCCATTCAAGATCGTCGCAATCCAGGTGATCTCGGAGTATCTGACGCGGCCCAGCCTCGAGCAAATGCCACGTGTCGACGATCACGATTCTCCCCAGGGCTAACGTCACGCAATTCCCCACCTCTCTGGAACGTCAGGCCCGGGTTCCTGCCGTGGTCCTAGGTCGAACGTAGGTAGGCAAGAGACGCGTGGCACCACAAGATTGGCGATGTGACATCTCGTAGCTTCGATGTGGACGCGTTCCTGCAGCAGCCGCTCACCGCTCGCCTTGCGACCAACGGGCCCACCGTGCGCCCGGTCTGGTTCCTGTGGGAGGACGGAGCCTTCTGGGTGCTGACGGGCCCGTGGACCCGGTTGTTCGACCGGGTGAAGAACGACCCGAAGGTCGCGCTCGTGGTGGACGAATGCGATCTCGTGACGGGACGTGTCCAGCAGGTGATCGCGCGGGGGCAGGCTGAGCTCGTGCCGTTTGACGTGCCGAGGGGCCGGCGCAAGCTGGTCCGCTATCTGGGGGCGGACGAGACTGTGTGGGATGAGCGGTTCGTGGGCTATCTGTATGACGATCCGGGCGAACGAGGCACGATGTGGCTGCGGTTGACGCCCGTCTCGCTCACGGTCCAGGACCTCAGTTATGCCGTCGTTCCGTCCTGAGGCTGATGTCACCGGCTGGGGCGGGAGAACTGCTCCCGCCCCAGTCGCGTTCCGGTGTTCGGCTTACTTTGTCGGAGG
The DNA here is from genome assembly GCF_042800355.1 of Streptomyces sp. NPDC057623. Lineage (NCBI taxonomy): Bacteria > Bacillati > Actinomycetota > Actinomycetes > Kitasatosporales > Streptomycetaceae > Streptomyces > Streptomyces sp. NPDC057623. The sequence goes on along the minus strand of NZ_JBHVGZ010000087.1, from coordinate 37,887 downwards.
CTTGTCCGCGGGGTTCTTGGGGCGTTTGTTGGGGCGGTAGCTGGGGCCGTTCATGATGACCTGGTGGCTGGCGTTGATCAGGCGGTCCAGTAGCGATTCGGCGACGACGGGGTTGGGGAAGAGCGGATACCAGTCGCTGGGTGCCCTGTTGCTGGTGATGATCAAGGAGCGGCCTTGCCGCTCGGAGACGAGTTCGTAGAGGTCGTCGGCCTGGGACGGGGACAGCTGGCGCATGGCGAAGTCGTCGAGGATGAGCACGTCGGGGCGGATGAGTTCGCGGATGCGTTTGTCCCAGGTGCGGTCCGCGTGGCCGCCGGCGAGCTTGGCCAGGATGCGGCTGGTCTTGGCGAAGCGGACGTTGGCGCCCTGGCGGATGGCCTGGTGGCCGAGGGCCTGGGCGACGTGTGTCTTGCCGACGCCGACCGGGCCGAACAGGATGACGGACTCGCCGGAGTGGAGCCAGCGCAGGGCGGCGAGGTCGCGGATCTGGGCGGCGGGCAGTTTCGGGGAGGCGTTGAAGTCGAAGCCCTCCAAGGTGGCCTGTTGCTCGAACTTCGCTCTGCGCAGGCGCCGTTCGAGGGCGACGGACTCGCGGCGGGTGATCTCGTCCTGGCAGAGGACCTGGAGGAAGTCGAGGTGCCCGAGTTCGCCCTTCTGGGCCTGGGTGAGTCGGGCGTCGAGGGTTTCCAGCATCCCGGACAGCCGCAGGATCTTGAGCGAGTCGCGCAGGGCGGTGGTCATCACGCTCATCGGACGGCCTCCTCGGCGTCACCGCGGTCCTGGTCGTCGTGGACGTCGCCGGGTGTCTGGGTGGGGACGGTGTCGGCGAACAGGCCCTCGGGTCCGTGCAGGAAGGCCGCGGCTCCGGCGTCGCCGGTCTCCGGCTCCGGGTCGGTCTCGGTGCCCGCGACCAGGATTCCCTTGACGGTCCGGTAGGACGGGTCGCCGACCGTGATCGCCTTTCTGCAGGCGGCTTCCAGGCGGGCGTCCCCGTACTTCTTGCGCAGTCCGAGTACTCCCTGGGCCGCGCGGAGCCGGTAGAGCGCGTTGACCTCCAGCAGTTGGTCAATCACCTCCCGGCAGGCATCGCCGACCTGCGAAGCTTGGCCGCGGCACCAGATCGGGGTTCTCATCTGGAAGGCGATCTTCTCAGGCGGGTAGTCGCCTCTGTCGGTGCGTTTGCCCTGCTCCAGGGCGGCGTGGGTCTTGACCAGCTCGCCCTCGTGGAAGATCTGGACATGGTGGCGGTGGAACGGGCGTCGACCCGGCGGCCGATCAACTTCCAGGGCACCGAGTAGAGAGTGCGGCCGACCTTGACGTGAATGTCCGGCCCCACCAGGGCAGTTGACCATCTCGCCAACACGAACGGCGTCTCGGGCAGCGGCAGCAGGGTCTCGGCCTCCACCGCCTCGAACACCGACAGCGGCTTCGCGCCGCCCAGCGGCCGGCACTGCCGCTGACCTGCGACATTCACCGACCAGAGTAGGGCCTCGGCCTGCATGTGCTCCAACGAGGTGAACTGGCGCCCACTCCAGAACGAGTCGCGGACATAGGGCATCGGCCGCTCCACCCTGGGCTTGTCCTTCGGTTTCGACGCGCGGGCCGGATCCACCAACGCCCCGTAGTAGGCGGCGAGTTCGGCATAGGACTTGTTGATCTGCGGGTCGTAGAGGTCCGGCTTGTCCACCCCGGTCTTCAGATTGTCCGGCACCAAACGCCGCGGGACACCGCCGAAGAGGCGGAAGGCTTCCGCATGCGCGAGCGTCCAGGCGTGCTGGTCCATGTGCAGCACCGGGCGCACGAACATGTGCCGCGAGCTGGGAAGCACCATCACGAACGCCCAGATCCTATGCCGTTTCCCGGTCGTCGGGTTGAACCACTGCCCCAGAAACCCGTAGTCGATCTGGGCCTCCGAACCCGGCTCGACATCATCCCGCAGCACCGTGACTTTCGCGCGGGCAGCCTCGTCGGGCAGGTTCTCGTGCACCCAGCGGCGGAACGTCGACAAGGACACCTTCAACTTGCCCTCGTCCCGCAACCGTTGATGGATCGTGGTGACCGTCGTGGTCTCCAGCAGGGACTTGACGTGGTCGCGGTGCGGCTCGATCTCTCCCCACCGCACCTGGTTCAGCCTCCGGCTGGCCAGCTCCGGGAACCAGCTCTTGATCAGCTTGGCCCAGTCCGTCTCGCTCATGGGCGGCCCGCCCGGGGTGATCCCTGCCGCCTCCGCCGGCGCCAGGTACTTCCTGACCGTCTTGCGGTCCACCCCCAGCGACGCGGACACCTGGCTCTTCGAGCGGCCCGCGTACCAGTGCACGTAGATCTCGACGATGTCGACCACGGTGAACGTTCTCCTTGCCATCCGGTGTGTCCGTCGACCTCTCGGTTCGCAGGTCGAGGGACCGCGACGACTCCGAGAGGGCCAGGACCCTCAACCCGGCACCGGCATGCCCATGGGGAACCCGGCGGATTCGCAAGAAAGATCTACTAGTGGCTCAAACCACCCGAAACAGGGAACATCCGTCCAGTTCAAGCGTGGTCAGCGGCACCGTCAACGGTCAGCGTCCCGGTGAGGAACCGTGACCGCGAGGGTGGGGAATTAGCTGACGCTGATCATGCAGATCGTGGGGATTTACGTGACCGCTGACACCACGCGCTCACGAGATCGAGAGAAGGGTCGGCCGGCCCGAAGCCGCCAACGTCGATAATCCCCGCGAGCCGACCCGCGGACACGAGCAGGTTGCCGGGAATCAGATCACCATGGGCCATAACGTCCTCAGCAGCGCCCCGCGGCAGATCACGCAAAGTTGCCCAGATGCGGCGAAGTGAAGGGACGTCCAGAAGCTGCTCACTGTGCCTGAAACAGGTCTCCATCCACGCGTCATGGGATTGCAGGTCGCCTCCTCGGCCTGTGCCGGCAAACGTGCGGCCACGCGTGTCTATCGCGCGCAGATCGCCGATGAGATCGGCCAAGTCGCGGGCGAACGCAACCGATTCGCCTGGATTCTCGTTGTCGGCCACGATCCCCGGCAGCCACGTCTGCACCGACCACGGAAGCGGGTAGCCTGACCCGGGTTCACCAAGCGCGATCGGCTCCGGCGTGGGGAAACGCGTGCGACCTACCAGTTCGCGAGCCGCTTCCATTTCGAACTCCAGCACGCGACGCGTCAACTCGATGTCTGCGGACTCAAGAGGGAATCGAGCTGCTAATCGATCGCCAATGCGGAAGACGGCGTTGACCGTACCCTGCGCAGCGATGCTCCTGACTGGCAGGCTCCGCCACTCAGGAAACTGCTGCTCTACCAACGTGCGCACCGTCTCAGGTGACACCATCAGCTGGTTGGGGTGCATCTTCATGATGGAAGCATTCGTGTCACGATCCTCAACTGCAACCCGCTTTCTGTCGCGCAACCTTGCCTGCTGGTCGTCCGGCACGTGATGGGCTGCCTCTGGGTGAGTGGTTTTGGACTTCGGCACCGCAGCTCAGTTCCATCACGCCAGCGATGACCAGTAGGGGCAGTGTTCGCGTATTGGTCACAGTGACCGATACACGTACATGGAAGTACTGCCATCCACGAAACGTGGGGATGATCCGCTCACACTGGCAGATCGAGGCTCTGCACCTTGTGAGTGCTCGGGCCGGTCGAGCCGTATGGACAGGACGGTGCATGGGATGTGCAGTCGGGACCCGAGGGCTTGCACGCCTTGCACATGGGCATCGCACCGGGTGGCAGCAGGCTGTACGAAGAGGACGAGGAGGCGCACATGCGCGTGGGGATGACGGTATTGCCGGAGTATTCCGGAGAATCCGCCCGGAAGATCTGGGCAAGCGTCGAAGAGTACGGGTTCGACCACGGCTGGACTTTCGACCATCTCGGCTGGGACGGGCTGCTCGACGGCCCGTGGTACGGCACGGTACCGACGCTGGCCCTCGCCGCGCTGGTCACGTCGCGGCTGGAAATCGGCATGCTTGTGGCCAGCCCGAACTTCCGCCACCCGGTGGCCTTCTCCCGCGACCTGATCGGCCTCGACGAGATCAGCGAAGGGCGTCTCACTCTCGGCGTCGGCGCCGGCGCGGAGAGCGGGTACGACGTCGACGTTTTCGGGACGGGAGCGCCGAAGAGCCGGGCTCGCAGGTTCGGCGAGTTCGTCGAGCTGCTCGATCGGCTCCTCCGCGAGGACCATGTCTCCTTCCAGGGTGACTACTACTCCGCCGTCGACGCTCGTTCGGCGCCCTGGTGCCGGCAGCGGCCGCGGCTGCCGTTCATTGTGGCGGCCAACGGTCCCGGGGCAGCGTCTGTCGCGGCGCGGTACGGGCAGGGGTGGGTGACGATCGGAGGGAGGGCGGAGCGGCTCGACGCGTGGTGGGGTCTTGTCTCGGCGGCGAGCGAGCGGATGACGGCAGCCCTCACGACGCACGGACGCGAGGGCGATCCGGATTTCCGGCGCGTGCTGCAGACCGATGCCGCACCGGTGCTCAGTATCCAGTCGGCCGACTGCTTCGACGACTTTCTGGGGCGGGCCGACGAACTGGGGTTCACCGATGTCGTCGCCCCGTGGCCACGTGCGCAAGGTCCCTTCTCCGCGCCGCGGTCGGTGGTCGACCGGATCGTCACAGACGTTCTTCCCCGGTGGCGGACTTCGGGAAAGGACTGACCGTCATTAACGGTCGGGGCATCACAGCGCCCCGAGCCATGGCGACTTGACGCGGCCTCGCCATCGGCGCCCTCCGTCTCACAGGCACCCGTAACGTCGCCACTGCACTCCGACTCTTCACGATGCCGATTTGTGCGTGACTCCGGTCTGGCTGGCAGGCAGGACCGTGTAACTCACCAGGCTCGATTAGTACTCACGCCGTTCTCACGTAGTCGTAGAAGAACTCGCCGAATGCGTCCGCCACCCGGATCGGAGTAGGGGAATCCTCGGTGAGGCCATAAACCGCGCCCTCTTGGTGTGTGTCGATGTAGTGGTAGATGTAACCCTGGTGGGAGGCGAAGACGAGGGCGCCCGCCAGGTCGCAGGAGATGCCGAACTCATTGCACAGGGAGGCGGCGCTCTCCCGTATGCCGAGGATGGCAGGGTAGAAGCCGTGCCCCACCAGCGCCAGCTGGCGTGTGAATCCCAGCGCAAACCTGGGCTCGGAGAGCCAGTTCGCGTAGCTGTACCCGAAAAGGAACCTGTCCGTTTCTCCCTCCGTCGGCACGTCGAACTTCACCTCCCCGAAGCGCGGCACAGCATCGGCCAAGTCCGAAACTTCAGGGATCGCCGCGGAGGTTACCGACTCGAGCACTCCCAGAGCGAGGTCGCGAGCCTGGTCAGCAGGGTGCTTCATGGTCGCGCCCTTTCACGGCTAGTGTCCGCCCTGCAGTTGTGGGCGTACGTGCCTGAGCACGTCCATGGCTTCGCTGCGATTCCGTACGCCGGCCATCAAGTCATTGACGTATGCGTAGTAGTCCTTTGTGTGAATCTTGGCATGCTGTCCGGTAGGTCTGCGGCCGGTTTCTCCGGGCCGTCAACGTCCCGCGGATGTTGCTCGGCCCCACGTCGGGTCGCGCGAGGTCGGGGTAGCTGCGCCAGTGAGGCGGCGAGGCAGGACGACGAACCCCCTCAACGGAGAAGACGACCTCTGGCGGCGGCGCGGTCGTCGGCCGCCCAGGCAGTCCACTACTCGCCCTTTGCGGCCCACCACCTTCTTCCCGCCGCCCCCAGGGACCGCGAGTCGACGATCACCGTCATCGGCGTGCGACTGCAGGCGTAAACTGCTGATCAAATCAGTCTTTAACCCTGTAATTCCGGCAGGATCGTGAGCCAGATTCGTCGGATCCGGCGTCCGATCTACCCGGAGGGTCCGCAGCGAGTGGCCGTCGGCAGCCGTGAGAGGGCGCTGGTGGATCACTTAGGCGTCAGGAGGAAGATTTCTCGATGTCTCCGCCCGAGGACCCACGCACCGCAGCCGCCAGGATGTTCGCCGAGGCCGGTGCGTTCGGCGAGCTTCTGGCTGGGATCGAGTGGTCGGCTACGCCGCTCGGCCTCCCCGAGTCCTGGCCGGGGCCGCTGGTGGACACCATGCGCCTCATGCTGACCTCTGAGCACGGGATGGCTCTGTACTGGGGCGCCGAATTCGCCACGCTGTACAACCTGGGTTCCTCACCCATCGTCGGCGCCAAGCATCCCTGGGCGCTCGGCAGGCCGTACAAGGATGTGTTTCCCGAGGTCTGGGACCATCCCGTGAGCGCCCATTTCCACTATGTGACCGACACCCGTAAGTCCCTGCTGATCTCCGATGAGCCGCTCATCATGGAGCGCCACGGCTTTCCGGAGCAGTGCTACTTCGACTCCTCTTTCCAGCCGGTGCTGCTGGACGACGGCACCGCCGGCGGCGTGCTGCAGATCATCACCGAGACCACCGGCCGGGTACTGGGCGAGCGTCGGCTGCGCCTGCTGAGCGAGACCGGCGCCCGTACTGCCGGGCTGCTCACTCCGGGCGAGGTCGCCCGAGTCGTTGCGGAGGTGTTGGGTTCCTATCCCGAGGAGATCCCGTTCCTGGGCCTGTACCTGCTCTCCGAGCCGGGGATGCTGCGGCCGGCGGCCTCCGCCGGGCTCGGGCCGACGCCAGAGGCCCTCTCGCTGGGCGCGGCCGACGAGTCGGAGGTCGCGACCCGGCTGGCGCAGGTGGTCGCCGACGGTACCCCTGACACGCTCCCGGCCGCCGCGCTCACCGGCGGCAACACGGCCGGGCAGCATGCTGCGGCATCCTGGCTTCCGGTCGAAGAGGCGCTGGCTCTGCCGCTGGACTGTGCGGGCCAGGTGGAGGGCGTCCTGGTGGTGGGCGTCAACCCCTGCTTCCCGCCGGCCGGGACCTACCGGGACTTTTTGGAGGTGCTCGCCGCCGCCGTGGCCGGGGCGCTGACGGCTGCCCTCGCCCACGACGAGCAGCGTCGGCGGGCGGAGGCGCTGGCCGAGCTGGACCGGGCCAAGACCACCTTCTTCGCCAACGTCAGCCACGAGTTGCGCACCCCGCTCACCCTGCTCCTGGGCCCGCTCCAGCAGGCCCTGGCCGACGAAGGCCGGCCCGAGCGGCGTGAGCAGCTGGAGCTGGCCGAGCGCGGCGCCCTGCGCCTGCTGAAGCAGGTCAACACCCTCCTGGACGTCGCCAGGGCCGATGCCGGGCAGATACGTCCGGCCCTCGAGCCGGTCGACCTCGCCGGTGCCACGGCCGAGCTGGCCGGGGTGTTCCGCTCCGCCTTCGAGGCGGCCGGGCTGACGCTGGAGGTGGACTGCCCGCCACTGTCCAAGCCGGTGTCCCTGGACCGGGAGATGTGGGAGAAGATCGTCCTCAACCTGCTCAGCAACGCTCTGAAATTCACCTTCACCGGCGGCGCCCGGGTGCAGGTGGCCGCAGCCGGAGACCGGGCCCGGCTGACCGTGACCGACACCGGTACCGGCATCCCCGTGGACGAGTTGCCGCGCCTGTTCGAGCGCTTCCACCGGGTCCGCGGCGCCCGCTCCCGCTCCCACGAGGGCAGCGGCCTCGGCCTGGTGCTGGTGAAGGACCTGGTGGAAGCGCACGGCGGCACCGTCGGCGTGGACAGCCGGCTCGGCCAGGGCACCAACGTCACCGTGGACCTCCCCTTCGCCGCCGCCCGGCCCCGCCCGGCTGCCCCGCCCGCGGCCGGCGCCGGCCCTCCCGGGGAATCCGCCAGGGAAACCCCCAGGGAAGGCGGAGGCGCACGGCTCGGCCGCGCCGCGGCCTATGTGGACGAGGCACTGGGCTGGCTGGCGGCTGACCCCGTCCCCGCCGCGGCCACCCCCGCAGCACGCGCCCCGGACGCCCTCGCGGCCCACGATGCCCCCGACGAGCCCGGTCCGTACGAAACTGACCGCCCGCACCGTGCCCGTCTGCTGGTCGTCGACGACAACGTCGACATGCGCGCCTACCTCACCCAGCTCCTGCAGCCCGACTACGACGTGCTGCTCGCCGCCGACGGCCGGGCCGCCCTGGAGATGGCCTTGGCGCAGCCGGTGGAGCTGGTGCTCAGCGACGTGATGATGCCGCGCATGGACGGATTCGAGCTGGTCCGGGCGCTGCGTGCCGACCCGCGCACCGCCCGCCTGCCCATCGTCTTGCTCACCGCCCGCGCCGGCGAGGAGGAATCCGTCCAGGGCCGGCAGGCCGGCGCCGACGACTACCTGGCCAAACCCTTCTCCGCGCGCCGGCTGCTGGCGCGCGTGCGCACGGGGTTGGAGCTGTCCCGGCTGCGCGAACAGGCCCTGACCGAGACCCGCAACCAGCTGGCCGTGCTGGCTTCCCTGGCCGACGCGGGCCTGCGGCTGTCCGCCACCCTCGACCCGGACCAGATCCTGCAGACAACCGGCCAGATCTTGCTGCCCGACTTCGCCGACCAGATCAGCATCCACTTCACCGCCGCGAAACGCACCCCGGCCCAGCCACCCCCGCCGTACATCGCCGGCGCCACCCTTCTCGCCCGCGAGGACCTGGCCACCGCCGCCGCCCACGCGATCAACGGCACCGCCCAGGCCCCAGCCGGCCCGCATCCGCCGCCCCCCGCTGTTCTGGCCCTGCCACTGCACGCCCACGGCCAGACACTGGGGGCCCTGGTACTGGTCCGGCACACCGACTACTCCGCGGTCGAACACAAGTATCTGGAGAACCTCGCCCACCGTCTGGCCGTGGCCTACGACAACGCCACCCGGTACCACAACGAGCGCCGCCTCGCCCTGAGGCTGCAGCGCGCCCTGCTGCCCCACCGCCTGCCCCAGGTGCCCGGGGTGCGCCTGGCCACCCACTACCGGGCCAGCGACCGCGGCGCCGAGGTCGGCGGCGACTGGTACGACGTGCTCGCACTGCCCGACGGTGCCGTGGGGCTGGCCATCGGCGACGTCATGGGCCACGACGTGGAAGCCGCCACCGTGATGGGCCAACTCCGCTCCGCCCTGCACAGCCTCGCGATGGAGGGGGCGGGCCCTGCCCAGGTGCTGGCCAGGCTGGACGCCTACCTGCAGTCGCTCGCCACCGAACGCTTCGCCACCTGTCTGTACGCGGTCTACAACCCACAAAGCCACAGCCTGCGCTACGCGGCCAGCGGGCACCTGCCGCCCCTGCTGGTAGCCGCCGACACCACCTACCTGGAGCTGCCCCCGGCGCCTCCGCTGGGACTGGGCAGCACCCCAGTCGACCGTGAGGTGGCGTTCCCGCCCGGCACCAGCCTGCTGCTGTACACCGACGGCCTGGTGGAAAACCGGGCGCTGTCCCTGGACGCCTGCCTGGCGGCCCTGCGCCAGGCCTGCGGCGCGCTGCCCGCCGCCGCCCGCACCGACCCCCAGCAGATCATCGAACGGGCCCTGGAGCTGCTGAACACCCCCGACCGGGTCGACGACGACACGGCCCTGCTCGCCGCCACCGCCGAACCATCGTGGTGAACCGGCGACACGCAGGCTGATGAAGCGTTACTCAACCGACCGCGACAGCTCGTAGTCATCGCTGAGGAAGCTGCGGAGGGTCTGGTGCGCGATCGGGTGACATCTTGACCTCCCCCACGGTTTGGGTTCCAGCTGCGGTGGTCAACTGGCGGCGGGGGCCGCTCAGCAGGGTGCCTGCAGCGAGTGCGGCGATGCCTGGCGTGCGCCTGAGCGAATGCGCGCGGAACCTCCAGGGCGCGGGCTCGTCTGTTGGGAACGAATGGGTGATCAACCGCCGTAGCGCTTGCAGGTGAGAACCGTGTAGTAGCCGTCGGCGAGACAGACTCGCACGAAGGCAGCTCCGCCTTCGACGTCCGCTGGAACGATGAAGTCGAATGCTTTGGAGTTGTCGCAGGCCTCGTACTCCGGACCGGAAGCATTCATCGTCAGCAGGTCGCTGTGGCTGTCGAGGGTGTAGGCCGTAGTGTTTCGGCACGCCGCGACCTCTGGCGCAACCGACTTGTGCACCCCCTTCACGAGGACCGACCTGTTGTAGAAGGTCACTGTGCCGTCGGTCCACGTGTTCCCGTTGGGTACGTGGAACGCGTAGCTGGCGGTGACTTGGGCTTCGGCCTGCGGCGCGCCCAAGAACGTCCCTGCGGCCAGGACGGCCGCGCCGAGGGCGGCGATGAGGTGAGTACGCATGCGGTCTCCAAGACATGGGGCACTGTGCCCTCTCGGCAGAAGGCCGCCCCCATGTTCGGGTGGTGCACGTGGGAAGTCCATGACGTAACCAGTCATTCGCTGTCCTGTCCGGCAGCGAGCGCCGCGGGACGTGGAGGACTTCGTTCGGCCACCTCCGCCACACCAGCTGGAGCAACTTCCGCTGGTCGTCGCTCCATCCGTCGTCAAGAGACAGGGGGAGAAACACAGCAGTCCATCACCGAGGCGTTCGGGGCACGCATGTCCGGCAACGACTCCACCAAGTCAGGGTCGAAGAAGCACTTCACGTCATCCCACAGCAGGTCGGCCACCCCGCCATGCCGCCCAACTCGCCGACCCGACGCACCCCCGTTTCCCTTGACCGACGACATAGGTGCACGCCCCTTGCTGCCGTCAGCCGCAGACGATCTCACGGATCTGGCGGACCTGGCGGACCTGGCGGATCTGCTCACCGGCCACAAGGCCCCGTCGGAACGGCGACCCTGGACGTGTGCCCGCAGACCGGCCGGGTCCGGCTCTCCTACCGTCGGGCTGAGGAGATCTCCGAGGAGAACGCCCAGCTGCTGGCCGACCCCCTCGCCTCACCCGAGGACTTCGAGCACCTGGACGGCTGGACCCTGCACCTGCTCCACCACGGTGCGCTCACTCACGACGCCGAGTGCGGCCCTCCACCCCGATGCTGCCGGCTCACTCTCGTCACGTCTGACCGTGATCCAGGTCCTGTCGCGCTCTTGCTTGCGATTGCGTTCGCTCCCTGTCTCCTCGATCACACGCTCTCTTCCCGACGGACGGAGAAGGCACCCGCGGCAGCCGCCAGAACTGCCGCCTCCGCGGCCCGTTCCGGGAGTTGCGGGTCCGGATCGGCACGCAAAAGGACTAGCTGGTGGTAGAGCGGCGCCGTGGCGGCGATCAGCAGGCTCCGCGCGTCGGTGTGCTGTGCGGGGAGTTCACCGCGCTCGATGGCGCGCTCGACGAGGATCTCGCACTGGGCGTACCGGTCCGCCCACAGCCGCGTCTGGGCCCGCGCGGCCGGTTCGGAGTGGAACGAGGCGGCCATCAGGGCGACGGCGAACGACGGCTGTACGACCAGGGATTCCTGAATCTCCTGGTTGAGGGCTGTCAGATCGCCGCGCAGCGAGCCGGTGTCGGACGGCTGCCAGTCGATCTCGCCGGCCGCGTCGATGACGTCGACGAGCAGGCCGCCGACATCGTGCCAACGCCGGTAGATCGTGGCGCGGTGCACTCCAGCCCGCGCCGCGACACCCTCCACCGTGAGTCCTGCGTGACCGCCTTCAGCGAGTTCGGCGCGCACCGCTTCGAGAACCTGGGCGCGGATGCGGGCGGTGCGACCGCCCGGACGGCGGTCCGACGTCGTGTCCAGTGGGTCTGTCATCGGCAATCAGTATCCGGTTGTTCAAGGCGGCAGGACTGTGCCAGCATCCTAACGCGACACTTGTCGCCTTAGGCTCCCGAGAGAGGAACCGTCTCCACTATGCCGACCGTTCCCGCTGACCCCACCGTGCTCCACCCGATGCCCGAGCACCCGCGAGTGGTTCTGCTCAAGCCGCTGGTGAAGTCGCCGCTGATCGAGGTCGGTGACTTCTCCTACTACGACGATCCGGACGACCCGACCGCGTTCGAGGCGCGCAACGTTCTCTACCACTACGGCCCCGAGCGGCTTGTCATCGGCAAGTACTGCGCGCTGGGGACAGGCACCCGGTTCATCATGAACGGCGCCAACCACCGCATGGACGGTCCTTCCACCTTCCCGTTCCCCACCATGGGGGGCTCCTGGGCGGAGCACTTCGACCTGATCACCGACCTGCCCGGCCGGGGCGACACAGTCGTCGGCAACGACGTGTGGTTCGGCCACGGCGTCACGATCATGCCCGGTGTACGCGTCGGTCACGGCGCGATCATCGGCGCAGGCGCCGTGGTCACCGGAGACGTCCCCGATTACGGCATCGTCGGCGGCAACCCCGCCCGGCTCATCCGCACTCGCTACGACGCTGCCGACATCACCCGGCTCCTGGCCGTGGCCTGGTGGGACTGGCCCGTCCAGCACATCACCAGGCATGTACGGACGATCATGTCGGGGACCGTCGCCGACCTGGAGGAGGCCGCCGCGCAGATCAACCAGCCCTGACGCCGCATCCTCGCCACACCGCCCGCACCCGTCCCGCGCCAGAAACGAGTGATCGCCCAAGTCCCGTCGCCGGCGCCCATATCGCGTCCTACCTCACCTTCCTCGCCGAGCTGTTGCTGGATGAGTGCGATGACCGGGCCCGGCGCCGTTCCGAGCGCCGGATCAAGGCCGCCACGTTTCCGAGGCAGAAGCCGATCAGAGGAGATCGACTTCGACGCCAATCCCAACATCGACCCTGCTGTGATCCATACCCTGGCCACCAGCGAGTGAGCGAATAAGGCGCAGCCCCTCTGCCTGATGGGTGATTCCGGCACCCGCAAGTCCCATCTGCTGATCGCGTTGGGCACCGAGGCGGCGACGGCCGGTTTCCGGGTGAAGTACACCCTCGCGACGAAGCTCGTGAACGAGCTGGTCGAGACCGCGGACGACAAGCAGCTGACCAAGACCATCACCCGCTACGGACGCGTCGATCTTTTGTGCATTGGGAGGAGAACAAGGCCATTGCCATCGCCTCCAACGAGTCCTTCGGCGGCTGGACCAAGACCCTTCACCGATCCCAGGCTCTGCACCGCGATCGTCGACCGGCTCACCTTCAACGGCACGATCATCGAGACGGCACCGACTCCTACGGGCTGGCCCACACCCGGAACAAAGCCGAGCAGTCAGCGGCTACCTGACAGAAGATTGGGTGCCGGTAAGAGCCATGTCACCGATCCTGCTGGCTATTCGGTCAGAAGCTGGGATTCGAAGGAGCCCGGTTGTCCCTGTGGGTGATGGCACTCACGAGGCAGGGAAGGGACAGTCAGCAGAAAGCCTTGACCCCTGATGGGGTCGGCGTAGTAACGGCCGCAGGAACAACGGAGATCGCTGACTGGAAGTGACAGAAGGCCCCCGGTCCGGGGGCCTTCTCCGTTCAGTGGGGTTTTGGGCCGCCGGGCAGCCCCGGCGGCATCGGAGGCTTCGGTGGTTTCGGCTTCCGGCCGGTATTCAGGGTCACCGGTTCCAGTCGTCCTGCTGCTGGCGCTGCTGCTGCTCCTCCTGCTGGCGCCGTTCGGCGTCGCGCCGCATCATCTCTTCTTCCTCGGTGCTCACAGGCTTCTCCTTCCGCCGGGTATCCAGGCATGCGCATACCCGCCGGGGGTCCGCCCCGAACCGTCAGGAGGGCTCCAGTTCGGGCGTTCACTCGGAGCCCACACGAAGACGCTTGGAGGCTGGTCGGGACCCGAGGCATTCGGCCGCCGTCCGCACGGCGTACCTGGAGGGCCGGTCCATCGCCGCCTTGGCCCGCGAACACGAGGTCAGCCGTGGCGCCAACCGCACGGCCGAAACGCGAGGGGGGTGAGCGGGGCCTGCCGCACGTCACGTGAAGGCAGGCCCTGGGGACCGTGGGCGCCAACCCTCTGCCCGCCGTACTCATGCCCGAACACACGGCCGCCGACCACGGGGACGGGCTGGCCCCGGAGCTGCCGGTCACCCTCGACATACCCGGCAAGGTCGCCGACTTCCTCCGCACGACCGAGCCCGCCAACGAGCCGCGAGCCCCGCCGGGCACCAAGTAGGCCAGCAGGACCGGTGACACGGGTTCCTACCGGTACCCCAAGATCACGGCGTCCCACGGCGTTGCTGAAACCTCGGCACTTCCGGCACCGAACCCGCCCCGCTGTTGCTGGAACTCATCGACATGTGTTGTTGCTGTTCATCGACATACTCACGGTGCGGCTGCACCTCCACGTCCCCCGTCGCCGACAACGACTGGCCCGCCGACCCCATCGCCGTGGCGAGCTGCTTCTTCGACGACGCCGTCCGGGCGCACTACCGCAACTGCGCGCCGCCCCTCCGGCGGCACCCGCCACACTCCCCCGCCCAGGGCCTGGTGAGCCGTCCCCAGCCGTCAACACCTCCTGCATCGTCTCCATGACCGCCAGCACACTCGGGCCGGTGAACCCGCCGGGAGACGGGAGCGTTCGCAGCTGCCGGAACGTCATGGGTGCGTGCGGCCCATCAACGACGTGTACGTGGCGGAGCTGGGGCCGGCCGATGTGGAGATCGCGATTGCGGACAGCAAAACGGCGTTCGCCGTCCAGGAGGTGCTCGCCGGGCGGTGGGCAAAGGCGCTGGCGGACCGTACAACCCGGGAGCACGGGCAAGCCGGAGCGCGCGGCTGGACGGCTTCCTGAACCTGCGCCAGGCATCCAACGCCTATGGAGGGCAACCGGCTTGAGCGGAGTTCGGCCCCCGCTCAGTAGCCGGGCGGGATCCGGTCCTGCGGCCCGTCAGCCGCCCCTGCCGCGCCGTCGTCCATCTGCGACCGCTTGGCCACGGCCGGGTCGGTCGAGTCCGAGACCAACTCAGCGATGCGCAGGGTGCACTCCCACTCCGTCAGCTTGCCTTTGATCACCACCAGGTATGTCTCCTCGTCGGCGAAGCGGTACACGCGACGCCGCTTCTCAACAATATTCTTGCTCGGCACATACGTATGAAGGGCGGCACGGAGTGCCTCCAGGGCCTGGTCCTTGGTTTCCAGCCCACGGCGAATGAACTCGGTCCTGTACACGTCGCTGTAGTACTCCGCGATCACGACCCAGTTACCCATCCGCTCCCCCCTCGGCACCACTGCCAGTCAGCCACAGCTCAGCCTCCGGAGCAAGAGTGACGCAGACCAAGGAGTGCGTGGTCTCTACGCGAGGGCGGCCCATGGGACGAGCGGCTGTCCACCGCCGGGCGCGACGAGCCACAGTTGTTGTCGATCGGGCCCCCTCGCACACGCCAGCCCGGTATTCCCGGCCAGCAGGTAGTCGCCCGAGCGCCTCTGCGCAGGTCGTGCGCCGACGTCGTGCACAGCGGCATGGCCGCCCTACCAACCAGATGCAAGCCAGTGTGCGTCGACACCTCTGAGACATGTGTCGGCCTGGACAACCTTGGCTTCGGTGTCCGAGCCGGCGCAGGTCCTCGGAGCGGGTTCCGGCGGGCTGAAGGTCGGCGTATGGGTGCAGGCTTGCTCCGGCGGCGCCATCGGCCAGGGCCTGTACCGGGGTGCTCGGCGGGGTCGTGGTCGGGGCCGGGATAGTGCGGCCGAGCATGTCCGGGGCGGCCTGCGGTCCGTGGTCGCGGCGTGCTGCGGCCACTTCGTCCATGGCGCAGGTCATCGTGGGAGATGCCTTCAAATTGGCCAGCACCGTGGGGTCTCTGGCGAAGGAGAGGCAGCGGAACACGGTGGTCTGGCACCTGCGTGTGGACGGCACGCAGGTGTGCGCACGGTCGCGTCGGAGGACGTCTCCCACCTCACACGCGATTGGTATGGCGTACCTACGGTGGTCGTGGCTGACGAGCCCAGCGCGCCGATCGTGCGGGAGGTGGTGTTCGGGCCTGTGCTCGCCATCCGGCCTGCTGATGACGAGGTCCATGCGATCGACCTCGCCGAAGGGGCAAGGTTCGGCCTCATCGCTCGTGTGTGGACGATGAGGATGCGCGCTTCGAGAGGGTCGCCCGACAGCTCCGTGTCGGCGGCGTGATCCACAGCGGTGATCCGATCGCGCAGCAGACCCGCCTGGCGGGGGCCGATGCCGTGCAGAGCGTCGACCGGGAACCCGGACGGCCAGCTTGCGGCCTGCTCGGGGGCGATAGCGAGGACGCCGCCGGGGGCCGGGGCCTGGGCGGACGCGGTGGCCGCGACGGTGATCGACGGGCCGACCACATCGACGAGGGCTGTCTGCCGACTCCGTGCCCAGTCCGCCTGACTAACGAAGGCTCAGGCCCCCCGGCAGTTCGTCTTCAATGATCTCGACCAGCCAGTCGAAGGCGCTCGGGCCACGGCCCGCGCGGGCATCCGCCAGTCTGGCGGCCATGCGTGCCTCGTTCGTCGGATGACAGCGGGCGAGCCACATCTCGAGCTGCCGAGCGGTCTCCGGGTATCCCAGATGCTGTCGGGAGGCTTCGTGATCACGCCACTCGATCATGAAGTCGCCGTCGTCCGGTGTTCCGAAGCCGCCGCGGAGGCAGTCGGCTAAGGCATCGAGGTTCCGGCCGAAGTAGCCGCCGCAGCCGATGCCCTCGCCTGCGACCCGCCAGAAGTCCTCCAGCGTCTTGACCTGGCTGCCGTCCAACACGTATCTCACCGTCACAGCCCGCAGATTACGTCCGGACTCGCGGCCTGCCCATCCGTTTTGGACCCGTGCTGTCCAGGCACCATCTCGCACGGATTCGCCGGAAGTTGTGGGCTCTGCCAGAAGCTGCGTTGGAGGCGATGGCAACGGTGTTCTTCTCCTCGCGTTCAGTCAGCACGTCAGATGTTGGGCAATGGGGTTGAACGAGTCCGTAGTGCTGGTGGGCGGGTCTGCCTCGTGCCGTACGTCAGCGGTGGAGGGCTCGCTCCCGGTGTGCGGCCAACTCGGTCAGGCCGAAGTCCGAGCGCGGGTCGCGCCACACCGAGTGGGCGTGGTTGCCGTTGCGCTGGGTGTTGTTGTACTCGATGAGGATGCTGGGGCCTTGGACTCGGTAGTAGTGCGGTTCTCCCTCGTCGGTGCTGCCTGCCCAGCCGACGTGGACCTCGTCGAGCACGGAGTCACGGGCATGGTGGGCGTCGTATGCCGCGGCGAGTTCTTGCGGGGCCCGGCCGGTGTAGCGGGTGAGCAGTCGCTTCAGCAGATGGCGTTGGTCTTCGTCCAGGTCCCGTGCGCTGATGCCCTCGGGAGGGACGGTGATGGCCACGCGCGCATGGTCGGCATCGGTGTAACCGCTGCTGGCTTCCGCCTGACGATCGATGTCGTCGACGAGTTTGTCCAGCGTGGGATCCGAGAACCGTCCCCGCCACAGGTCCCGCAGGTGCATCATCGTGTCGCCGTGGCGGACTTGTGGCCGGTTGCCGGAGACGATGTTGGACATGGCCGAGGGATGGAGCAGCACTTGCCGGAACTGGTCTGCGGCAAATGTTCGGATCAGTTGGCGTGCTGCTTCTTCGGCACCCTGGAGGGGGCGCAGGCTGCTTCCCAGCAGCTCGGTCCTTGCCGGATCGGCTCCGATGAAGCAGGGGGTCGCGGAGACGAGCCGGCCGTCGATGACCAGGTAGTTCAGAGAGATGTGGTGGCCGCCGAACCGCCAGGCCCAGACACGGTCACTTCCAGGGCGGCCGAAGACCCTCAGCCAGTACAGGCTGGGATCGCGCCCGCGCTGGCGGCCCCAGTGGGACCCCCATCCCTCGACCTGGTCCAGGACGTTCTCCAGGCCCATCACCGTGGCAACGGTGGAGAAGCCCGCGGTGGACAGCCCGGTGGCAACCATCTGCATCGTCAGGCTCTGCTGGTGGGCGTCCTGGTCGCGGAGGGCGAGTCCGCCGTGATCCGTCGGCGTGAAGAACCATCGCACCCTCTCCGACTCCGCTGCCGGGTCGAGCGGGGAGGCATATGCGGCGAACGCCAACTGGTCGTGGTTCAGAGCGCTCAGCCAGGCGGTGGCGGCGCCGGTCATGGCGGCCGCGGCCTTCTGGCGTGCGCGTGCCATGTCACCGGCCGCCGGAGGGCTGTCGTCACTGGTCACGCGGGCTCCAAGTCCTCGGAGACGTCCAGTATCACCTCAAATCATGGCCATTGAGCACACTTTGGGAACCGGGATCCCACCCGGTCTGTCTATCGATGTACGGGTGCGCGGGCGAGGGGATGAACGGGTGATTCTCAATACTGTGGCGATCGGCCTGTCCGTACTGGCGCTGCTGAGCTCGACCTACTTCGCGTTCCAGCAGGTGTCGTCCATGAAGCAAGCCAACTACCTTCCGGCGTACCTGGCCTTGCTCAATGATTTCCGGTCACCGAGATTCCATCATCACCACAACTACGTCATCCAGCGGCTCGGTGCCGAACACGATCCTGACGTCGGGATCTCCGGCCTGCCTGCGGAGGCTCAGGAGGCCGTCTACGACGTCGCCTTCTTCCTGCACAACTTCGTGATCCTGAAAAGGCTGGGCATCATCGACGACCGCTACTTGATGACGCTCAACGACAGAGTCGTCCGCACGTGGGAGGCCATTGGTCCGTTCGTGCGGCGCGAACGCGAGCTGGTCCCGCTACCTCATCTGCTGCAGATTCTTGAGGACTACGCGGCGGTTGCCGCCGCCCTCCCACCCGACTCGGGCCGGAGCCTGCTTCGGCCCTGAACCACGGAGGACCCTGCGCCGGACCGATTCCGCGTCGGTCTCGCACCGGAGCGTGGGGCGGCATCCGCATAGCGTTTGACGGTTCGGCTCGTCATGCCGAGCTATCGCTGGATCGCGCGGCGGATGTGTCCTCGGGCGCCTGACCAACTGGCACCCATCCCAGACACCCCGCTCCTCCCGATCGCCGGCTCAACGGCAATGATCGCTCCGATCAGCACCACACGGGGATCGCGGACCCGTGACAATGACTCATGACCCGGCCAGGAGGCGCTGTTGAGTGACCGCACCGAGGAGCCCAGCGATCTCTCGCCCGCGGAGCGGGCGATGTGGACCGCGTATCGCACAGGCAGCGTCTTTGATGCCCGGCCGGACAGTCGAGGCCACGACCATCCTCCCCCAGCCGAGGGTCGCGTGCGCGCGGAGGTTCTGGCGCGGTTGCTGGTTGACGGGCCGCCGGCCCTGCCCGGGAGGGTCGCGTCCCTCAGACTGAAAGGCCTACAGATCACTGGAAGCCTTGATCTGTCAGGTCTAGAGGTGACGACGTACGTCGAACTCATTGAGTGCCACTTCGAGCAACCCATCTTGCTTACAGGAACTCGTATGCAGACGCTCCGTCTCGTCGACTGTTTCCTTCCGGGACTCAAAGCGGAGAGGCTGCAGATAGCAGGTGATCTTCACTTGCCAAGGTGCGAGTTTCGGAACGGCCTTGTCTTGAAAAATGCACACGTGGAAACCGACCTACTGCTCAACCAGGCCTAATTCCATCCAGACAGGCACGGCATTAGCCTGCTCGCCGATGGGCTCGTGGTGACGCAGGATTTCCAGGCAGAACAGATACAGTCGTACGGGCAAATATCACTCGCAGACGCTCAGGTCGGCAAATCCTGCAGCTTTCGCGGAAGCCGGTTTCGCAATCGGCGCGATCGCTACGTGCTGATCGCACCCCGACTGTTGGTCGAACGCTCCCTGTACTTCTCCGCCGCACTGGTGCAGCCAGCAAGCCGTGTCGTCGGAGTCAGAGCACGCCCCACGGTGTTCGAAGGCGGAGTGCAGCTCGACGATGCGCGGATCGGGGACGCCATCGACCTCGAGAAGGCGCGCTTGCGCTTGGACGTCCATCAGGAATTCTCCCTGCGCCGCGTGCAGACCTCGGAACTGCGGTTCTCCCCCAGCGAAGTCAACGGCCGGGTGGTGTTGGCGGAGGCCACGGCCGCCACCCTCATCGACTCGGTGGCCAGCCGGCCGGCGCCCGGCGGCCTAGAACTGGCCGGTTTCGTCTACAAGAGAATCGCGCCCAGCGGACCGTTCCCCCTGTCGGAGAGAATCAGGTGGCTGGAGACAGCGACTTGGGACAACTACGACCCGCAGCCGTACGAGCAACTCGCCACGGTGTTGCGAGCCGGAGGCGCTCCTCAGGATGCGGACACCGTCCTCCTCGCTCGAATGCGCCGGCGCCGCGAGACCCTTGGCGGGGCGGCGAAAGTGTGGGACGCGGTTCAGGACGCGACCTTCGGCTACGGCTACCGTCCAGGGCGCGCAGCAATCTGGCTCGCGGTGATCTGGGCCATAGGCTCACTCTGGTTCACAGTCCGCCCGCCCGACCCCATGAAGGCCGGCGAAGGGCCATCCTGGAGCGCCCCCATCTTCACCCTGGATCTCCTGCTCCCCATCCTGGACCTGGGGCAAGAAACACAGTGGCATACCGAAGGCATCTCCATGTGGATCGCTGTCGTCCTAGCCTTCGCCGGCTGGATCCTGGCAACCAGCGTCGCCGTGGGAGCCGCAGCTGTACTCCTACGCCGCAACTGACCACCCCCAGTACCCACCCGCAAGCCCGCCCTTCCAGGACTGGCCGGGGAAGGCCGACCACTTCCCCCGGCAGGCGCCGACCCGAAGGTCGGCCCGGCCCCACACGGGCGGGCCTCGCACCGACCCTTCCTGTGTGCTGGTGTGCGGCCTGGTCTCGGAGGTCAATCAGAGCACCATCGTCCACGTGCAGTCGCCGACCGCGCCGCTCCCCGGCCACTTCGGCGGCGTGGGCAGCCAGGCAGGGCTGCAGGCTGCATCGGAGTCCGAACGGAGTCGCGGCGACCGTTGAGGACACCGAGGTCTTTCTGGCGTGCTCCGCCGCCGTGCTGAGGCTGCGCACCGTCAGGAGGGAACGCCACGCCGCTGCACAACGGGCCGCTTCGGCGCCGCGTCTTCCTCCTTACCCAACGTCCGCAGCTCGCTTACGAAGCGCGTCACAGGCCCGTAGAGCGGATCCAGTGGCCGTTCGCGACGCCCCATCGCTCCCCATCCCCCATGGCATTGGCCCGAGGCTGACGCTACGGCCCCCTCTGCGACAGCCACCAAGGCGACACGACGCCAACTCACGCGGTCGGTACGAGATTGTCTGCACTGCTCCAACCGTGTACCTCTACCCCCCCAGTCGGCTGGTACTGCCTGCACGGCGGTCACCCAGGTTTGGCAGCGCGAGCACCGGTCCCCTCACACCAGCAGGTTCGTGCCTGAAGCCTCCGGCCGGGATACGGGATGGGACCGTCATTGAACAGGGGTGCTCAGGCCGGGAGTTGGTCAGTGCTCAGCCTCGTGGATCCGCATCAGGCTGCACCAGGTGCCGCCAGCGTTGGATGAGGGTCGAGCGAAGGATGTCGTGGAAGAGCCGGTAGACCGGTTCCCCGTCTTCGTCGTCCAGGACGAGGTATGCGCCCATACGGGAGGAGAGCAACCAGGCGATCTCCTCGTCGCCGTACGGGTCTGCGGCGAAATCGGACAGGGCGTTGGCCACCACGGGCCAGATGTCGCTGCGTGGCATCCCCCGGCCGTAGGCGTACGCCACGGCCCGCAGCAGTTCCACGGCGGCGAATCGGTCATGCTGTTCAGGGAAGGTGCGGCGCAGGTCGTCCCGGAAGATCCCGACGATGCCTTCGGTGAGCAGGGTCTCCCACTCTCGGTCGCCGGGATCCACAACGGTGGCGCGGGTGGCGAGGTTCTCCGCCGCCATGCAGGCCATCAGGTAGGAGGAACCCGCCGCTTCGGCGACGGCCCGCGCTACGTCGGCGGCCTGGAGTTCCTGGCCTCGGTACGGGGAGTTCTCGGTGTGCAGCAGGAGCGCCGTCACGGTGGAGGCGACTTCTTCCGGCTGCCAGTAGGGAGGCTCGTCAAGCCGTACGCGATCGGCGTTCAGGAGTTGTTCGGCGTGGTCCGCGAGGGTGTCCAGGGCCAAGCCGGCGGCGAGCGGATCCGGTCCTCCGGGTGATCGCATTGCGATGATCAGCCGGAGCCGACGGCGTCGGGCTCGGGGTGGTTCGAGCCGGACGAGCAGATCCTGCAGCAGCGAGTCCGGGGCGGCTGCCTCATCGAGGGCGTCCACCACCACCGTGACGGGTTCCGGCTGGCTTTCGTACCAGTGCGCCCAGGCGTCGAGCCACTCCTGCGGGGAAGAGGAGACGCCGGGGCCGGCGGGGGAAGCGATGTCCAGGGCCTCGAAGATCCGGGCCATCAGCTCGGTACCGCTCAGGCCTGCGGCGTCGACGAAGGCGTCCACCCTGCGCGGACGGGTCATTTTTGCCAGCCGGACCAGAGCCGCCGACTTTCCGCTTCCGGCGCGCCCGGTCACCAGGAGGGTGTGGGGGGCGTCCGCGGCGGCCCGGATGAGGCGGCGCATGAGGTCGCCGCGGCCGAAAGGCGTGTTCTCGGCGTCCCGGCTCTCCACGGGGGCTGCGTATGCGGGGTTCGGCAGACAGGGGTGCGGCCCGGACCGCCGAGGCCCGAGAACATGGAGCGTTCTCCCGAAATGCTTCTGCACCCCGCGGACGAAGTCCTCCGCGTGGAGCAGCGGGCCGGGCTTGTACTCCTCCGGCTGCGCGACGACGTCCCGAAGGAACTCCGCGATGGCGTTGGTCAGTGCCCCGCTCTCCGTTTCCTCGTTTCTGGCCGCGCTCAGCACGATGAGCCACCCCGGGCGCATGGGCTCGTCCCACTGGGCGATGTCGACGCTGACCTTCTCGGCATAGCACTGGTCGACGATCAGCAGGAGGTAGTCGATCCTGGTCTGCGCGAGCCAGCCGATGAGGTCCCCGGTGCGCAGCATGGTGGCGTCGTCCCGCAGGACGATCCAGTGGGTGTTCCCGGCGACCGTGCCATGACCCGTGATGTAGACGACCGCGGCATCGCTCTCGCCCCAGCGCAGCTGCGCCTCCGGAGGCTGGAGCGCCCGTCTGATCTCCGTCTCCGTGGGGTTGTCGGCGAGATGAGGATGGAGATGGCCGAAGCGGCGATCTCCCAGCGTCTTCGCGCCCAGCCAGTCCCACAGCACGCGCACCTCGTCGGCTACCGGCAGTTGCTGCGGTTGCCACCTCGGATCGTCGTAGTCGGCGGTCGCGATCGCCACGAAATGACGTCTGAGGACGGCCTCGTGGCCTGCCTCTGTCACGAGGCGGTCTCCTTGAGAACCCCCCACACCGCCGATCCCGTTTCGATTTTGCCGAGATAACGGGTGACGGAGTGCGCGTCGCTCTGGTTGTCGACGAACCGGTCGTCCACGCCGGGCCACAGGTCGGCCAGTCTTCTGCCTGCCGTCACAGGGTCGCGGGGGTCGAGCACGTTCACCCAGGCACGCGTTCCCGCCGGGAGACGGCGCACCGCGCCGTACCGCGGGTTGGGCATCCGGGATCGGACCACGCGGAGCCCCAAGGGGGAGCCCAGTGTCACCAGCAGGTCGAGGCGGCGGCGTCCGTGTCGACGCAGGTATTCGAACGCGACCACGGAGCCAAGGGAATGGCCGACCAGCACCCTGCAGTCTTCGGGGACCGCGGCGTCGACACGGTCGTCCACCTCCTGTTTCAGTACCCCATCGCCCAGGTAGCGGCGCACCTGCCGGAGCGCTCCGACGAACAGCAGGGCGGCTCCCGGGCCGTATCGCCAGTCCGCCGCGCGTACCACCGTCTGGAACGGCTTGGGAACCCGGGTGTACCCCTTGGGTGGTGCCGCCTGCGACGCCGCGATGTCCTCGGCTGTGACGATCTCCGCTACGGCTTCGAGCAGTTCGTCGGCTTCGGTCTTGTCGTCCGGATCTGCCAGCCAGGCGCCGGTGTCTTCGAGGCCGGGTATGGGTCCCTTGCTCTTGCGGCCGTCCGCGCAGGCTTTGAGGAACACGTCGGCGTAGTAGACGAGGTCGAAGGGCGGAAGGTCGACCGGCCGGCCTGCCGCGCGTTCCAGTCCGTCTCCGAGGGCAGGAGCCCAGTCCACCAGCATCTGCCGGCGGCCGAGTTGTTCCTTGCCTATCCCGTGGATTCCGATGGCGGCTGTCATGGGGGCCTACCTTTTCTTCGAGGACGGCATGGGGAAAGGGAACCGCGTGCTCGGTCTCGTCGGCTGCCTGGTGGGCTCGGCGGAGACTGCCGCGAAGTGGTCGCGGAGGTCGAGGTGGCGAAACTGGTAGGCGATGCCCGCGCGGCGCAGCAGTCCGGCCGAATGAGCGCGGGCCAGCACATGGGCCAGGCGAAAGGCGAGGTTGCCCCGGCAGCAGATGAGCATGGCGATGTGGCGTCTCCAGACTTCGGCGACGAATCCGAATCCGAGCGAGAAGCCCGCCGCCACGGACACCAGGGCGATCTGCGGAACTGACGCGGGCAACGGCAGGGAGCGCAGCAGTGCGGCAACGATCAGTGCCAGCATGCCGCCGGATATGCAGGCGGTCCTGACGTCATTGCGGATGAAGTTCTCGAAGCGGGGGTTGCGTACGTATCCGGGTTCGGCACCGCCGCGCAGGGCCACCCGTACGGCCAGGACCAGAGCCATGCCGCCACCGGCCGTACCCAGCAGCATGCCTCCGCTCGCGCCGAGGAATCCCAGCGGAAAGCGGGTGCCCAGGCCGAAGAGCAGGCCCGTGGCCAAGGCGACGGTGGACAGCACGAGGAGGTTCACCCCGTCCCGGACCGCGAGGGCGGAGCCGCATCCCAGGATCAGAGCGAACATGACCGCGTACGCGGCGGCGAACGCGGAGGCACCGGTGGCCGCGAGGAGCAGCAGGATGAGCAGGCCGCAGGCCGCCGCGGCCCCGAGTCGCCGTAGGCCCGTCGGCGTGCGGAACTTGCGCAGCACGATGTTCCGGGGGTGCGGCCAGGAGGCAAAGCTGGAGACGGCTGACAGAGCGGGAAAGCAGCCGAGCACGGCGCCGGCCAGGATCTGCAGCCAGGGCGACCACGGCATGCGCTGGATCACCCAGGTGGCGGCTACGGCAGCCGGGATCCACAGGACGAGGCTGAGCAGTGCGGTGAGGTATCGCGGGGCACGCAGCCCGCCCACCGGCCACAGCTCGTGCACCACGAGGTCCACGCTGGAGATCGTCCGTCCCGCGACATGCCGTCGCTCGTCGTTCTGCAGATGCGCGGCGAGTGTGGCGAGCGTACGGCGGGTGCGTTTCGCTCTGCCGGCGATGGCGGGGCGGTCGAGCAGTTCCTCGACCAGCCGCCCCACGGTCACCGGGGGTGCGTCGTCGATCCCGCTCTCAGCCGTGAGGTCGGCGGGGTCACGCAGGTAGGCGTCGCCGGCCTTCTTGTTGTAGATGATGACTGCCATGGCCAGCCGCCACGGCAGTTCCAGGTAGTGGGCGAGGCGGCCGGTCGCGTTGTCGTCGAGATGGGTGATCACGGCCGCCCAGTGGTCCTTGTCCGCGACGCTTTTGAGGTGGTCCTGCACCTGCTCCGCGTTCAGTTGGAGCATCTCCACGACGACGGTCTGCTCCAGTTGTGTCGCCCCCGGAGCGAGTTTCTCGTAGGTGTCCCTCCGGCAGGTGAGGACGAAGGGGACGGGTTCGTTGAAGCGCTCGCTCCGATTGAGCCGGTCGACCACTTCGGCCGCGCGGGTGGGGAGCCCGGTGTGCGGCGGGTCCATCTCGTCGAGACCGTCCAGCATCGCCAGGACCAGTCCGCGGTTCACGAGGTTCAGGGCCTTGGCCGGTGGCATTCCGGTGTCCCGTGAGATCTCCTGCGCCATCCATTCGGACATGTCCTGCGCTCGGTCCCAGCGTGAGAGTGAGAACCGCCAGGGAACCAGCCCGCCGGCATTGCGGTCCTCCAGCATCATCAGCAGCAGGTGGATGAGTGTCACCGTCTTCCCGGATCCTCCCTCGCCGAGGAACACCAGGCGCTGTGTCTCGCACCCGCGGTAGAAGGAGGCGACTTCGCTCAGCCGGCCGGCGCGGTTCCCTGCCGGGTGGTCCGCCGAGTTACGGGTCCGGCGGAAGCGCAGGTCCATCGGGTTCTCCGTCTCGACCAGTTGGCCGAACTGGGACCGCTCGCGAACCCGGCAGATCTCGGCGAGTCTGTCCGCGAGGGCCGGCTCCGAGGTGTGTTCCTCGGCCTGCGCCGCGGACAGTGTCCGCCAGGCGAGCAGGGCGGCGAGACCGGCCGCGGACAGTGTCGCCGTCACGGCCCACACCGAACGCCCGGCGTATCGCGGGCTCCAGACATCGAGGATGCCCGCGAGCAGAGCGAGGAGTGACAGGGCGAGAACACCCGTGACCGCGAATGTCGTAACGGCGCGAACGGTGAACGTCTGCCGGTACTTGTGCACGACCGGCGCTCCATCCGTCGAACGCGAAATTGCACAGAGCCAACTGGTGTCAGAATATAGCCCCCTTGTGTTCGGATGAGGTGTGTCTGCAAAGGTCGTGCGGCTTGCCCCAGTTGAGTGGACACACGCCGTTCCGAAGGGGAAGTCAGGTTGGACGACGCCGAGTTCGGGCAGCACCGCGAGGCTCACCGGCGCATCGCGGAGGGCCTCACGGCCATGGCCGCCGCCTTCGGTCCGGACGCCGAACCGCACCCCTACATTCGGCGTCATCTCGCCCAACACGCCTCTTCCGGCGGGGTGTTGGACGACCTTCATCTCCCTCCCGCGTTCCTCCCCCGGGAGACCGGCGGGGGGTTACGCGGGTTGCTCGGTCTGCCGGTCGCCGGCTCCCCCGGCACCCGGGCACTCTCAGCGTGGGCGAGCATCGAACCCTTCGTCGGTGACGCCGGATACCGATCACGGGCGTCCAGCCTCCAACTCGCTCTCGCCTCAAGCCAGAGGGGATCGGGGGCACAGACGCAGGCGATGCCCGGTTCACTGGTCCGTCCGCTGTGGTCGGAGTGGGACGTGCAGGCCAACGTCCTGGCGCGGGCCGTCTCCCCCGTGCGGAGCCTGACCGGTGTCCTCCTTCCCGGCGGGCGCCGGCTCGTGGCGGCGGGGAACGCCGAGGGCAACCTCCTGCTGTGGGACCCGGAGACCGGTTGCGGTGTAGGACAGCCCATCGCCGCCCACCAGGCATGCATCGACACCTTGACGGTGCTCCCGCTGCCCGACGGCATCCCACGGCTCGTCTCGGCAGGACGGGACCGCGTCGTCCGGATGTGGAACCCGGTCACCGGGGGCAGATGCGGGGAACTGCCGGGCCATGAGGCCTGGATCACAGCGCTCGTCGTCCTTCCAGGGACGGGAGGCTCCCTCCTGCTCGCCTCCGCCGACGCGGAAGGTGTCCTACGGGTGTGGGACCCGGCGACGGAACCGGAAAGGGCCCTCACCTGGCCCGCGCACCCGGGATACGTGAGCGGTCTGATCACCTTCACCACGCCGGAGGGGCACAGTCGCCTCGTCTCGGCCGGACGGGACCGCGCGGTGCGCGTCTGGGACCCCTCGACAGGCCTGCCCGTAGGGGAACTCACCGGAAGCAGCAGCGGGACCAGCGCACTCGCGGCTCTCCCGCAGCCGAGCGGGCGGACTCTGCTCGCCGCCGGAGACACATCGGGAACCATCCGTGTCTGGGATCTGGCCTCGCCGTCCGCAACGCCACGCGAACTCGGCGGCCACGACGGGCAGATCACAGCCATGAGCGTCCTTGGCGCACCCGACGGCGGCGGCTCCTTTCTCGCCACCGGGGACGCCACCGGCGACGTCCGCATCTGGGACCTGGCCGCGGGAACCGCTCGTCACGCCCCGGGCGGCCACCAGAACCGCGTCACCGCCATGACCGTGTTCACCGGCTCCGGGAACCGGCCGCTGCTGGCCACGGCCGGCGACGACCGCACGCTACGGCTCTGGGATCCGTCAGCCTTCGTCGGCTCCCCCGGCCCATCTGGACGCAACCGCGGCCGGACACGGTCGCTTTCGGTGGTCGCCGACGGGGGGCGACCGATGTCCGTCACGGCCGGGGCGGACGGCTGTGTCACCGTCCGCGATCTCCTCACGGGGGTCACGGCGAACCGGTGGACCGACGACGGCACGCAGGTCACCGCCGCCATGGTCGACGCCCGCGGACCGGTTCCCCTGCTCGTCACCTCCTCGGCGGACCGCTTGCTGCGGTTCCGCCAGGCGACGTCCGGCAGGGAGCTGCTGGATTCCATGGCGCTGGTGGCGGAAACCGGGGCGGTGGTGACGGCAGCGGTTCCGTTCGCGGCCGCGGACGGCGGCCCGCGGTACGCGCTCGCCGTCGGCGACGGGGTGATCCACGTATGTGATCCCTCGGCAAGGAGGATCGACAAGTACCCTTCCGGCCACCGCGCCGCCGTGACCGCCATGGCCGTCTTCCCCGGCCTGGGCAGACGCCCTCGCCTGGTGACGGTCGGCCGCGACGGGCTGGTCCTGGTCCGCGACGCGCTCACGGGCCGGGACATCGGGAGGACGATGACCGGGCACCAGGGTGCCGTGAACGCCGTCGCGGTGCTGCGCGGCAGCGGTCGGCGGACGCTGCTCGCCACGGCCGGTGCGGACCGAACCGTGCGGCTCTGGGACCCGTCGACAGGTGACGAGGAACGTGTCATCACCGGACACGAGGACGAGGTGCACACCGTCGTGCCGTTCGCCACGTCCCGCGAGCTGCCCCTGATCGCCACGGCCGGCGACGACTGCACCCTGCGAGTGTGGGCTCCCGAGGCGGGCGACTGCCTGCTCCGCGTCGTCTGCGGCGCGCCCGTCCGGCATCTCGCCGTACTGGACGTCCCCCGGCCCGTGTTCCTGCTGGGCGGCGCCGCCGGCTACCTCTGCTTCGAGGCCGACACCGATGCGTTGGGGGAAGCCATGTCGTGAAAGTTCAGCGCGGTATCTATGTTCCGTGCCAGGAGCGACCGCGCCGCTTCGGGGAACGCCGGTGAGGCGGCTGCGCTCCGTGCCTCCTCGGCGAGGGCCCGCACATCCCGCTCCACGCCCTCGCGTGCGCCGGTCTTCTCCAAGACGTCCCGGATCTCGCTCACTTCCGCTTCCGACAGATCCGCACGGCCGGCCGCGTCCAACGCCCGCCGCTGTTCCGGGGCCGCCGTCCTCCGCGCCAGGACGATCATGACGCTGAGCCGCCGTTCCCGCAGGTCGTTCGGCGGCTTGCTGCGGGCGGTCCCGAAGACGCCCTCCAGGTCGTTGCGGAGGATGTATGCCTTGCCCAGCGGCTCCGCATACGCGCTCAGTGCGGACATCAGCTCAGGGCCGCCGCCTGCCAGCGCGCATCCGATCTGCAGGGGCAGCAGCGCCACATAGCGGCCCTTGAGAGCCACCACCGCCTCTGCCGAGCCCGGCGGACCGCTGCTGCCAGCCCTGGCCGACTCGACCAGATCGATGTGCTGCGAGCCCCAGAGGTCGGCCGCCGATCTTCTCCATACGTGCTGTGCGGCAGCGGCGGCGGCGTCCGGCACGGCCCGCAGGGCGCGCGCGAACGCGTCCTCCGCCCAGCGGAGCATCAAAGCACCCTGCCAGAGCGCCACACTGCGCCCGAACGAATCGGCCCACGGTTCCTCGGGATGCTGCGCGGCGTACGCGGCCCAGACCGTCGGCTGCTGTCGCCGCCGGGGGGACGCGTCCACGATGTCGTCATGGATCAGCCCGCCCTCGTGCGAGAACTCGCAGGCGACGGCGGCGTATGCCGGCGCCTGCGCGTCCGCGGCCCCACCCGCGAGCAGCCAGCCGAGGTAGGTGAGAATCGGGCGCTCCGGGAGCCGGTGCACCGGCAGCTCTTCGATCAGGGCGGTCATGCGGGAACCGGCCGGATCGTTCAACTCGGCTGCCAGCGCCCGGTGTTCTTCGAGTATGCGGGAGCGCAGCGGTACAACCGTCGAGGCGTAGTAGTCCGTGATCTGCTTGGCATCCACTGTCGCGCGCCCCTCTCTCTACGCCCCGACGTCAGGGGGCGCGTCAACCTCCGTCCGGTATAGCAGGGGTCAGCGTGTCGCGTTGTGCGCGAAGTGATCCCGCAGTTCGAGATGGCGGAACTGGTAGGCGATACCGGCTCGTCGCAGCAAGCCCGCGCGGTACGAGTGCTCCAACGCGGCGCCAAGACGGAGCGGGAGCCGGCCGCGCGCCGAGAGGATCATTGCGACATGCCGTCGCCACGTGTCGGCGACCGCGCCCAGCCCTACGGACAGTCCCACTCCGCCTGCGGCCAGGGCGATCTGCGCCAACGAGGCATGCAGTCCCGGGAGCAGTGCGAGCAGGGCCATGGTGATGGCGAAGGTCAGCGTGCCGGAGACGAGTCCGGTGCGCAGGTCGTTCCGTATGAACTCGTCAAAGACGGGATTGCGCATATGGCCGGGTGTGGCTCTGGGGCTGCGCAGTGCCGCGGCCACGGCCGCGAACAGTGCGAGGCCGCCCGCGGCAGTGCCGAAGAGGAGTCCGCCGACCGCTCCGAGGAAGCCGACCAGCACCCGGCCCACCATGCACAGCAGGAGAGCCGTCCCGGCACCGGTCAGCACGAGAAGCCGACTGTCCGCGGTGTCCCGGACGGCCAGTCCGATGCCGGAGCCGAACACCACACCGAAGGAGATCGCGCACGCCAGGGCGTAGTCCGGTCGTCCTGTGGCTGCCAGGATCATCCCCAGCACCGCCGCGGCGGCGAAGGTCATCGCCAGCCTCGCCTGGCCGGCCCTGGTGCGCAGCCGTCCGAGCACGATCCGTTTGGGGTGCGGCCACCAGGTGAGGCTGGACCTCAGGGAGTGCAGCGGAAGCAGCGACGCGGCGATGGCGATCCCGGCATCGAGTTCCGCCGGCCAGTGCATCCGTGCGAGCACCCAGCAGGTCACCAGGGCCGCGGGTATCCACAGGACCATGCTGAGTGCCGCGCCGAGCCAGCGTGCGGGACGGTTCCCCGTGATCGGCCACAACTTGTGGACGATGACGTCCACATGGGGAAGGGGTTCGCCGCCCGCACGGCGCTGCAGCGTCTGGTTGTCGACGAGGTAGGTGGCGAGCTCGGTCAGCATGCCTTGGATACGGCGCGTCTCGCGAGCGTCCGATCCGCTGGTGCGCAGCAGGGCGGAGGCGTACAGCGGCACCAGCCCGCCCCCGGGTCGGGGCTCTTGCGTGCCGACCAGGTCCGAAGGATCACGCTGATGGCGCCTGTCAGGGCCGTGTTCGCCGTACAGGGTTGTCACCACGGCCAGCCTCCAGGGGACGGACAGTTCTTCTGCGAGCCGTCCGCCGGGGCGCCGCTCCAGCTCGTCCAGTACCGGGCGCCAGTGGGCCGGCTCGCCGAAAGCCCTGATGAAGCGGTGGATCTGCTCGACTTCGAGCGCTCTCATGGTGACGAGCGCCGTGTCGGACGGCTGCTCCTCCGGTCCGATGAGTCTCTGGTGGAAGCCGTCGCGACAGGTGGCGACGAAAGGGGTGGGGCGGCCGTCGCGCATCCGCTCATGCAGCGTCCTCAACGCCGCTGCCGCGCGGCGTGGATATCCCGCCGCCGGGGGGTCCATCTCGTCCAGTCCGTCGAGCATCGGGACGATCAGTCCCTCGGACACCAGGGTGCCTGCCTGGCTGCTGGAAAGACCACTGTCCTTGGCGATCTCCCCGGTCATCCATCGGTCGAAGTCCTGTCTGACGTCCCATCCGGAGGCCGAGACCCGGCAGGGCACCGCCTCCCCCGGCCGCCTGGCGTCGAGCAGCCCGAGGACCAGGCGCATCAGGAGCACCGTCTTGCCCGTCCCGCCCGCGCCGATCACCATCAACCGGCCTTCGGTGGAGTGGCGGTAATAGTCGGTGATGTCGCCGACGGCCAGGCTCACCGCCTCTGATGCGCTTCTGCCGGGCTCCTGGCCGAGGCTGAATCGCACGTCCATCGCAGGTACGTGGCCGACCAGTTGGTGAAGCTGCTCGGTCTCCCGCCGCTGTACCGCCTGGGCGAACTCGTCCGCCAGGGCACGCGCGTCATCCCTGTTGCCGATGCCCATGGTGGACACTCCTCACCCGGGGATGCTGTCCCTCTTCACCGTAGTGCCCTCCGCAGGCGACAGGCCCGGACGCGTGCACGAACGGAATGGAAACACCGGGCGAGGAGGGGAACTTGTTCTCAGCGACCGGCAGAGCCGGAAGCAGCGCTCGCCCGGGCAGCGTCCGTCGGCGCGTTGGTGACGCTGTGTCCGCCGCGGGCGTGTGCGCTGCGGCCGTTGCGGCCTCCCATTGATCGGGATGGTGACCGCATGGATGAAGACGGCCACCGGCTGATCTTCGAAGTGTCGAAGCCTCGAAGGAGATCAGCACGATGACAGCACCTGACGGTCCCGATCTGCTGCGCGCGGTGGTCAAGACGCTCGCCGACGCGCTCGTGTCCGCGCGGGCCGACGCCCTCTGCAACGCCGATTACGGGCAGGTCAGCGACGAACGCGTCAACCACCGCAACGGATGTCGCCCGCGCTCTCTTACCGGCACCGGCATGTGGATCTCACCCGGCCCACGAGGATGGGCTGCACTCTCCACTGTTTCCGGAGCTGCTACGCCTCGCCGTTCGAAGCCGCCGCGGCGTCCGGTCAGGAGCAGAGTCACCACCCGCGTGAGGCGGGCGACGAACTCGGATGCCACCTCGCCACAGGGGGCTGCCCACGATGAGCACCCGCCCGTACGGTCGGCCCCCCGGACGGCCGGATACAGTGCGTGCGACGGCAGCCTGGTTGCTCAAGGAGCGGAAGCGTGACGGACACCGGCGAAACCCGATCCGCCGACAGCGCGGCGCACGAGACTCAGCGGAGCCGACTGCACCGCCTGATGCGCTACCTCCCCCTGATCGCCCCCGTCCTGCTGTGGACCGTGCCCTGCTGGCTGCTGCTGCACACCGGCCAGCACTGGCCGCTCGCCGGCACCGCCCTGTTCGCCCTCGGCCTGATCGGTATGCCGCTCGCGATGGTGCGCGGCCACGGCCGACGCCAGCAGGACTGGGCGGCGATCGTCGGAGACACCCTGCTGGGCATCATCTGGACTCTGTTCACCTGGTCCGTCGTGCTCGGCGTCCCGCTGCGGCTCGCCCTGACCGTGACCGGCGTCGGCGACGGCCAGGACCGGGCCCGGATCGTCACCTGGGTGGTCCTCGGCACAGCCACCGTGCTGCTCGCCTGGGGGTACGCCGAAGCCCGCCGGCTGCCCCGGGTACGCCGCCTGGACGTGCAGCTTCCGCGCCTGGGGGCCGGGTTGGACGGCACGCGCGTCGTCCTCATCACCGACACCCACTACGGCCCGCTCGACCGCGCCCGCTGGTCGGCGCGGGTCTGCGAGACTGTCAACGCGCTGAAGGCCGATCTGGTCTGCCACACCGGAGACATCGCGGACGGCACGGCCGAACGCCGCCGCGCCCAGGCCGCCCCACTCGGCACCGTGCAGGCCACCCGGGCCCGGGTCTACGTCACCGGCAACCACGAGTACTACAGCGAGGCCCAGGGCTGGGTGGACCTGATGGACGAGCTGGGCTGGGAGCCGCTGCGCAACCGCCATCTGCTACTCGAACGCGGTGGCGACACCCTCGTGGTCGCCGGCGTGGATGACGTCACAGCCGAGTCCTCCGGCCTCGCCGGGCACGGCGCCCACCTCGCCGGAGCCCTGCACGGCGCCGACCCCGACCACCCCGTCCTGCTCCTGGCCCACCAGCCCAAGTTCGTCGACCGGGCCGCGGCCGGCGGCGTCGACCTCCAACTCTCCGGCCACACCCACGGCGGCCAGATCTGGCCCTTCCACCACCTGGTCCGCATCGACCAGCCCGCCCTCGCCGGCCTCAGCCGCCACGGCACCCGCACCCTCCTCTACACCAGCCGTGGCACCGGCTTCTGGGGCCCGCCCTTCCGCATCTTCGCCCCCAGCGAGATCACCCTGCTCGTGCTCCGCTCCCCGCAAGGAGCCCCTACGCCGTAGCGCCGGGCGGGCCGGGGGCTGTGCCTGGAGATGTCGCAGGGCGCGGGCACCCCGAAGAAGAGCATCGCACCCCCGGACCGTCCGGTCGAACGCCGCCGTGGACTCCCCCACCGGCTACGACCCCAGCGACCGGCAGTCGGCCTGCGGCCTGGCCTCCGCCGGCGGCTACGGCTACGGCTACGGCTACGGCTACGGCTACGGCTACGGCTACGGCAGGACCGTCGCTATCGTCGCCGCCTACGACCGCCCCGAAACGCCCAGTCGGACCTGGCCAACACCCACCCCGGCCAGGCTCCGATGCCCCCTGCTCCACGGGGCACCGGCACACCGCGTCATTCCGCAGGAATGCGAAACTCGAATTCGGGACGGTCCCACAGCACGGCGGGCGGGTTCGCGAGCGCCGTCCCGGTCCGCACCGCACCGACGCGGTGGTAGAAGTCCTCGGCGGGAACATGCGACACGACCTTGACACGGTCGAGCCCGGCGGCACGGGCCTCGGACTGCATGTGCGCGACGAGCAGCCGTCCAAGCCCACGTCCTTGCGCTTCGTCGGCGACGAACAGCAGGTCGAGTTCCGGTGGAGTAAGGACGAGCGAATAGAACCCCAGGACCCGGCCCCCGTCCTCGTCGTCGCCCACGGCTACGAAGGTGCGGTGGGCTTCGATGTAATCAGGGCCGACCCGGTAGCCCGCCACTGCGGCCGCGTACTGACCCTCGTAGGCGCCTGAGCCACGCATGATCCGCGTGAGCCGTTTGGCATCCCGCGCGACAGCCCTCCGAATCGTGATCGGCTGGCTGATCGGGGAAGTGCGTGAGCTCATCGAGAGAGTATTTCGCACCGGGGAGTGCCTTCCTGCGGCGGGTCGGCTGCTGTCGGCGTGCTGGATGGCCGTGAGGAACCAGGGGTCCTACCCGTGGCGGTTCGCAGCACGACGTATGGAGCGCCGTGTCCGGGATACAGCGACTGGTTCGAGAGGGTTCACGGCTCCTATCAGCGTCACCCCGCTGGCTGCCGACGGCGGGGAAGGGGTGGTGCTGGTGTCGACGGTCCGGCGCTTCCTGTGTGGCGCCCCGGACTCTCCCCTCGGCGGGCCTTCGCCGTGCAGGGACCTGGGCTGACCAGGCCGTATGCCCACCGCCCCGAGCGGCAACGCTCCACCCTTACCCGCTGGGCGGGACACGCTGCTGCGGCTGGTCCATGCTCTGCCCGATCGGGACCGGCCGATGCCGAGGGTGCCGGGCGTGGACGACTTCGCCTGCCGCAAGGGCCACACCTACGGCACGGTCATCATCGACAGCGACACCCACCGCCCCCTCGACGCACTCCCGGACCGGGAGACCCCCGCGCTGGCCCGTGGAGCTGATCCGCCGCGGCCCCGACCACCTCGGCTCCGCGCACCGAGGGGCGGACCTGTGACCGCACCCGCCAGTCGACGGGGGCATCTCACAAGCGGGTCGCGATGTCGTCGGCCTCGGGGGCTCCCAGCCCGGTGAAGAGGCGGTGCGCCTCCTGCCAGTGCGCGCGGGCGGAATCCGCGTCGCCGAGCAGGGCGTGGCAGTGCGCGATCCCGTCGTGGGCGCGGGCCTGCTGGTAGCGGTCGCTGAGCCGGTCGGCGAGCGCGGCGGCCTCCTCGCAGCGTTGCCGCGCCTCCAACGGGGCGTTGAACTCGCGGAGAGTCGCGCCGAGCTCGACGAGCACGTCGACCTCCGCGAAGCGGTTGCCGATCTCGCGCATGATGTCCAGGGCCTGCCGAAGCTGTTCCAGGGCCTCCGGATGGTTTCCGGCCTCGCGGTGGACCGCGCCCAGGCTGACCAGCACGTTGGCCTCGCTGACGCGGTCGCCGAAAGCGCGGGCCAGGGCCAGCACCTGCTTGCCCATGGCCACGGCCTCGTCGGCGGCCACGTAGGTCTCCGGATAGCGTCCCAGCGGCTCGTACATCACGCCGCGCGGGGCCGCCTCGACGCCGCCCTTGACCAGGTCGAGGGCGACGGCCCCCGCGTCCTCGAAGCAGGTGCGGGCCGTGTCGTCCTCGCCCAGGTGCCGGTGCACGTGGCCGAGGTTTCCCAGCGCCCACCCCTGGCCGGCCAGGTCGGCCGCGTCGCGGAAGGCGGCCAGGGCCTGGCGGAGCGCGTCGGTGGTCTCGGGGTAGCGGCCCAGCCGCCAACGGGTTGTTGCCAGGGCCGCCAGCGCCCAGCCACGGGTGCCGGGGTCGCAGGACGTGCGAGCGCCGTGGGCGTGCAGCGCCTCGGCCTCGCGGTAGTGGCCGCCGATGCCGAGGTAGCGGGAAAGGATGGCGGACATGTGGCCGCAGTGGTCCGGCCGGTCGTGCGTCGCGGGGTGGTTCGCGGCGTGGAGGGCGGTGGCGATCAGGCCGGCCCGTTCGGCGTCGAGCCAGGAGGTCGCGTCTTCCCAGCCGGCCAGTTCCTGGGTGGGCGTGCCGGAGGAGCCGGCGGGCGGGCGCCTCTGACGCTCGTACGGAGCGAAGTGGTCCATCGCCAGCGACGCCGCGTGCCGGTGGTGGTCGAGCAGCCGGGAGAGCGCGGCCCGGCGGGCGCGGGCCGGGTCCTCGTCGTGGGACCGGCCGGCGGCGTAGACCCGCACCAGGTCGTGGAACTCATAACGGCCCAGGTCTGGTTGGCGGAGCAGGCTGGCGTGGAAGAGGGCGTCGAGGCCGTCGCGCGCGGTGGCCAGGTCGTCGTCGGCCAGCGCGGCGGTGGCGTAGGCGTCGACGGCGGGTCCGGGGTGCAGGGCCAGCAGCCGGAACAGATGGCGGTGCGTGGGGTCGAGCTGCTCGTAGGAGAGGCGGAGCGCGATCTCGACGCCGTCGTCGACGGTGAGCCGGGCGCGGTGGTCGTTGAGGCGTTCGAGGTGGTCGGCCAGGGTCCAGCCGCTGCCGCCGCGCCTGATCCGGCTGGCCACCACGCCCAGGGCAAGCGGCAGGTGGCCGACCGAGGCGGCGATCCGCTCAGCCGTTTCGAGGTCGCCGACAGGGCCGTTGCCCATGGCTCGGCTCAGCAGCTCCATCGACTCGCCCGGCGTGAACGCCTCCAGCGGCAGCCGCAGGGCCTCGGGCAGCCCGGTGATGTGGCGCCGGGTGGTGACCAGCGCCGGGCATGCCGGGGCGCCCGGGCCTGGGAGCAGTGGGCGGACCTGTTCGGCCGAGATGGCGTTGTCGAGACCGACCAGCGCCCGCAGGCCCGCCAGCCGCGTGCGGAACTCCCGGGCGCGGCCCGGCAGATCGAGCAGGCGGATGCGGTCGGGGGACATGCCGAGCAGCCGCAGGAACCCGTCGAGCACGGCGGCCGGATCGGCTGGGGCCATGCCGGGCGCGTAGCCACGGAGGTCGGCCCAGAGCACCACGTCGACCCGGTGCTCCCGGCGTAGGACGTGGGCGGCGTGGACGGCGAGCGTGGTCTTGCCCACCCCGGCCATGCCCTCGATGACCGAGACCGCGGGCGCCCGCGCGGCGAGCAGGGTGCTCAGTTCGCCGCGCCGCCCCGTGAACGCCGGGAGGTCGGCGGGCGGCGCGTCGAGGACGGTGACGACCGACGCCTCGGTGGCGTCGCCGACGACCCGGGCGTGCGCCCGCCGCCATCGCGCGCCGTCGGCGCCCAGCACCTGGGCGATCTCCACCAGCAGGTCCCCGTTCAGCCGGGTCCGGCCGGGCCGGAAGCAACGGTTGACGGTGTCGTAACTCGGCTCTTCGGGAACGCCACGCGCCCGGCGGGCACGCGCCACCCGCCGGTGCACCTCCCGCTCCGACAGGCCGGCCCAGGTCCGCAACTCGCGTAGCCGAGCGACCAGTTCGTCCAGGCTGCGCGTGCCGTCCGGCTCGGGCTGCTGCGGAGGTTCCATCGAGGTCATCCCCGTCCCCTACCCCGGCGGAGCCGGGCGACGGCCCCTCGTGACCGACTTTGACCGGGAACCGGGACGACGCCGGCGGCCTGGCCAGAAGCTGTCACAGGAATCAACCGGTTCGTCAATGTGCGGAGGTTGTGTCATGTCCTCGGAAAATGAACAGGCAGAGTGGGACGAGTCCGAGCGGAAGCGGCGCGAACGGGAGAGGCTCTGGCAACAGCAGGTGTCCAGGTCAAGGAGCGCAGCGAGTTCGACTGGATCGTACAGCTCGTCAAACGCATCGGACTCGTCGTCCAGCTCGTCCAACTCGTACGACACGTCGTCCGGCTCGTCCGGCTCATACGACTCCAGCGGCTACTGACAGAGCAGCAAGGGCGTTAGGGGGCTGGGCCCCGGGCCACGGGACCGGGGATTACAGACTCACCGGGTCGACGCACCCCCTGAACACCCCGGAAT
>NZ_JBHVGZ010000086.1:0-39418 GCF_042800355.1 Streptomyces sp. NPDC057623 | reverse complement strand
CGCCCACATGCACAACCTCGCCCTGACCGCGTGATCAGCACAGCCGTAAGCGGGCCCTGACCTGCAATCTCACGGCCTTCTGCAACGCGCTTTAGATGCCGGCCGCCGTGGGTCAGTGGCTGGTGAAGACCAGGGCGGCGTTCTGCCCTCCGAACCCGTAGGAGGTGCTGACAGCGGCTTCGGTGCGCGTGGTGCGCGGGGCCTTGGCCACGACGTCGAGGTCGATGTCGAGGGCGGTGTCCTCGTGGTTGGCCGTCGGCGGGATCAGACCGCGCTGGAGAGTCAGCACGGTGACGGCCGCTTCGATCGCGCCCGCGGCGCCGATCGCGTGGCCGAGCGCCCCCTTGACGGACGTGACGGGCGGCGGCGTGGCGAACACGGTGTTGAGGGCGTGGGCCTCGGCGAGGTCGTTGAGGCGGGTGGCGGTGCCGTGGGCGTTGATGTGTCCGATGTCGGCGGGTTCGAGGGCGGCGTCGGCGAGTGCGGCGGTGAGCGCCTCGGCGGCGCCTCTGCCCTGGGGGTGGGGGGCCGCGTAGTGGTGGGCGTCGCAGGTGGCCGCGTAGCCGGCCAGGTGGGCGCGCGGTGGTACGCCGCGGGCGCGGGCGTGTTCGGACCGTTCGAGGACGAGGACGGCCGCGCCCTCGGACAGGACGAACCCGTCGCGGGAGGAATCGAAGGGACGGCTGGCCCGGGCCGGGTCCTCGGTGCGCTGGGAGAGAGCGCCCATGCGGTGGAAGCAGGCGGCGGGGATGGGGTGGCGTACGGACTCCGCGCCGCCGGCCAGCACGATGTCGCACGTCCCGGCGCGCAGGAGGTCGCGGGCGGTGCCGATCGCGGTGGCTCCGGACGCGCACGCGGTGGACACGGTGAAGTTCGGTCCACGGGCGCCGGTGTCGAGGCCGATCTCGGCGGCGGACATGTTCGGCACGCTGCGCGGGATGGCGAGCGGGGAGATGTCCAGGGGCCGGTTGTCGGCGAGTTTGGCGAATTCCCGGGCGTAGCGTTCCATGCTGGCGGTGCCCGAGCCGATCACGACGCCGACGCGGAGCGGCTCCCATGTCCGTGGGTCCAGGCGGGCGTCGGCGAGGGCTTCGCGGGCGGCCAGGATGCCCATGGCCGTGAAGCGGTCCAGCCTCCACGCTGATGCACCGATCAGGTGGCGGGCGTCGAAGTCGGGTACCTGGCAGGAGATGTCGACGGGCAGCCCGGCCAGGTGTTCGTCCCGCTGCGCGGTCGACGTGCCCTGGAGCAGGGTCTGCCAGGTGCTCTCCGCGTCGAGGCCGGCCGGGCTGACGATGCCCAGGCCGGTGATCGCGACACGGGTCATGCGGTGTTGTCCGTGGCGGCCAGGGCCGTGTCGGCTCGAGCGGCGTCCAGCAGGGTGACCAGCTGACCGACGGTCTTCGGCAGGTCCGTGTCGTTGAGCGTGATGCCGGTGCTCTCCTGGACCGCCAGGCCCATCTCCAGCAGTGCCAGCGAGTCGAGGCCGAGGTCCTCGAAGGTTCGCTCGGGGGTGATGTCCGCGGCGTCGATCGGGAAGGTCTCCGTGAGTACCTGGGTGATGGTGTCCAGGGTCGTCGCCATGTGCGTCTCCAGAACTGTTGGCGGGTCAGCGGTGTGGGTGGTCAGTCGGACAGGGGCGTCCCCGCCTCCGGAAGCGGTGCTGGGCGAGTACGCGGTGCCGGCAGGGGCACGGGGCGTGGGGCGAGCCAGCGGGCGGCGGCCGCGGCGGTCAGCAGCACGACGGCCGCCGCGGTCGTCGCGGTGAGCGTCATGGCGTCGATGAACGCGTCACGGGCGGCCGAGAGCACGGCGACGCGCTGGGCTGGCGGCAGGAGGCCGGCCTGGTCCGGCACGGAGAGGAGGCTGTGGCGTGCGGCGTCCGCGACGGCGGGCACGGCAGCCGTCACAGCCGGTGTCTCGACGAAGCGGGTGGTGAACACGGCCGTCAGGAGGGAGCCCTGTACGGCCACGCCGAGAGCGGAGCCGACCTGCCGGGTCGCGTCGTTGATGGCGGAGCCCAGACCGGCCTGGTCGGTGGGCACCGACTCCATCACCGATTCGGTGCCCGCCGCCGCCACGAGTCCGGCTCCGATGCCCGCGATCGCCTGGAAGAGCGCGCAGTGCCCATAGCCGGACTGGGCCGTCGTGGTGGCCCAGATGCCGAGTGAGGCAGCGACGACGAGCAGCCCGGCGACCACGGTGGTCCTGGTGCCCAGTCCGCGCTGGAGCGCGACGGCGGCCGCCGCCCCCACGGCCAGCCCGGCCGGCAACGGCAGGGTGCGCACCCCTGCCTCGACCGGGCTGTAGCCGAGCACGCCCTGCAAGTACAGGGTGAGGACGAACAGGGCGCCGAACAGGGCGAAGGACATCAGTGCCAGTGCCGCCGCGGCGACTCCGATGCCGGGCCGGGCCAGCAGGTGCAGCGGCAGCATCGGGGCCGGCACGCGCCGTTCCCAGGCGAGGAACGCGGCCAGCACCAGCCCGGCGAGCGCGAAGCCCGTCATGACCGGCCCGCTGGTCCAGCCCTGGTGCGGTCCCTCGATGATCGCCCATACCAGGGCCAGCAGTCCGGCGGTGGACAGCAGCGCCCCTACGGCGTCGAACGCGGCTGACCGCTGTGCGCGCGACTCGGGTACGGCCAGCCAGGCGGCGGCGATGATCACAACGGTCAGTGGCAGGTTGATCCAGAACGCGGCCCGCCACGAGGCGTGCTCGACCAGCCAGCCGCCGATCACCGGACCGCTCAGCCCGCCCAGCCCGCCGACCGCCGCCCAGACGGCGATCGCGCGACGCCGCAACTCGGGCTCGGGAAACATGTGGTGCAGGGCTCCCAGGGTCGCCGGCATCAGCAGTGCCGCACCGGCTCCCATGCCGCACCGTGACGCGATCACCTGCCACGGTTCCCCGGACAGCGCGCCGCCGACCGAGGAGGCGCCGCACACCGCCACACCCAGCACGAAGCAGCGCCGTCGCCCCCACCGGTCGGTCACCGCTCCCACCGCCAGGACGCTGCCGCCCAGCATCAGTGCGTAGCCGTCGACGATCCACTGCACCTGTGCCGTGGTGGCATCCAGTGCTTCGCGCAGCTGGGGCACAGCGACGTTCAGGACGGTCAGGTCCATGCCGAGCATGAACAGCCCGAGGCACACCACGCCCGCTGCCCATACCCGTCGGAACCCGGAATCCGCCTCTTGACCGGGGCGCGCCGTCATACGGCGGACACCGCCTTCCGGACCACCGAACCGAGGTCGGCCACCATCTGCGTCACCAGGGCCTCCACCTGCCCGTGCATGTACATGTGGCCGCCCTCGAACAGCCGCGGCCGCGCCGGCGTGGCGAACAGCTCGTTCCACCCGAGCAGTTGGCGCACGCTGGTGGTCGGGTCCTGAGCGCCTCCGTAGAGCGCCAGAGGTACCTCCAGGGGAGGCTCGTCGCGGTGGCGGTGGTGCAGCAGAAGGAGGCAGTCGGCCAGCAGCGGCGTGCACGCGGCAGCCATCAACACCGGTTCCTTCAGGAGCCGTTGAGGGATCGGTCCGCCCACCAGCTGGCCCAGCCCCTCCAGGCCCCCCGTCAAC
This sequence comes from Streptomyces sp. NPDC057623, assembly GCF_042800355.1. Lineage (NCBI taxonomy): Bacteria > Bacillati > Actinomycetota > Actinomycetes > Kitasatosporales > Streptomycetaceae > Streptomyces > Streptomyces sp. NPDC057623. The sequence goes on along the minus strand of NZ_JBHVGZ010000086.1, from coordinate 35,840 downwards.
AGCGGCAACAGCCCCTTCGCGTATGCGCCGTCCTGCGGCCCGCGCAGCGACGACAGCCCCATCCACAACGGCGTACGGCCACCCGAGGCCCGCAGCGTCCGTACCGCCTCGAAGCCCACGAGGGCGCCCACGCTGTGCCCGAACACAGCGAAGGGCCGTGGGTCGGCCACGTCGTCCACCGTCTCCGCGACCAGCGCGGCCACCGCGGCCGTGTCCGTGAGTGACGGCTCCTCCGCACGCGTCCCCCGGCCCGGCATGCTCACCGAGCACACCTCGACCCAAGCCGGCACCAGGCCCGCCCACGGCGCGAAGAATCCCGCCCCGGCACCGGCCGGCGGCAGGCAGTACAACCGCACCGCCGCGCCGGGACGCTCCTGGAGTACAACCCGCGTCAGTCCGCCAGTCACGGAAACCGTCCACATCCGCTCGCCGTACACGCCTGGTCTCCAGGCACCCCCAGGCGCCGCGGCTGGGGAGTCGGGAGTCGTGGCCAATCGTTCCGCCTACCGGGTACGGAGAGGAGATCAGCACGCCGCAGGCCGGACGACATTCACTGAAATGAGGCATCCTGCGGCGGCAGGGGCATCACATTCCCTCGCTGCTGCTTCGCGGCCATGTGCGGCGAGACGACGCGTCGCCCGGGCGGAAACTCGCCGCGATGTACGGCACACCAGCGCCGCCCGGGAATCGCCACCCGATTTCCGCCATGGGCTGGTTGGTCTAGTTCGGCTGCCTCGATGTCAGTGCTACGGACCTCGATGTCTTCGTTCACACCCGCTCTGCGTGTGCTCACGGGTGTGCTGGGCGTGGGGGCGTTCGGAACCGGGGTTCTCGCGGTTTCGTGACCCAGAACGGTGGCGCGGGGGTGCTGCTCGTTTTCGGCGGGGTGTTGCTCGTCCTCATTCTGCTGGGCCATCGCATCGAGAGCCTGGAATTCGGTGGAGCCACGCTCAGGCTCCGGGCCGCCGCGGCCGAGCGGTTCGCACGGGCCGAGGAGTCGGAGCGCGACGGCGACGCCGTCGCGGCGAGCCGGCTGCGCGCTGAGGCTCGGGCCCTCCCGGATCGACGACCTCGAGCCGGCACAGCTGGAGCGGCTCGCGGAGGTCACCGAATCCCAGCAAGGGTTTCCCTTCCGCCTGGACGCGGACCGCAGACGGCTCGGCGAGCACATCCTCCAGCGCATCGATGCACGATCAGGCAAACCGTGAGCACGAGGTAGCGCCCCGGCACACCGGTCCGAACCCGCCCGCGCCTAGCCGACGTTGGCCGTTCGCATCGGTATGCCACCCGTCGCCGGCCGGAGCGGACGGATCGGTCTGACAAGCAGTCAGCCGGCCGACTTGATGCTCGATCCTGCTCGGAACTGCTTTCTATCGAGCACATATTGACATGCAACCCTCAGAGCCCGCAGAGTCATGCCCCGAAAGTCCCGACAGTGCCCCGGCAGTGATGCAAGCCACCCCACCGAGGAGTGTTGCCGTCATGTCCGAAACACCCGCTGTCTCACGCCGTTTACTCCTGGGCGGAGCCGTCGCCACCGGCGCTCTCGCGGCCGGGATGACCGCCGCGGCCCCGGAAGCGTCCGCCGCGACCGACCGGACGCCCCGCCGCCGGCCCGGACAGAAGTCGATGATCGGCGTGCCGTTCGAGGCCCACAGAACCGTCCGTGTCGGTGTCATCGGCCTGGGCAACCGCGGCGCAGGCATGATCACGGGCTGGGCGGCCGTACCCGGCTGCACCGTGACGGCCGTCTGCGACATCCGCGCCGACCGTGCGCGCCGCGCCGCCGACCGGCTGGTGAGCAAGGGCGAGCCGCGCCCCGCCGAATACGGCGGATCAGCCGACTCCTACGCCCGCATGCTCCAGCGCGACGACATCGACCTGGTGTACGTCGCCACGCCGTGGGAGTTCCACTACGAACACGGCCGAGCCGCGCTGCTGAGCGGCCGGCACGCCGTCGTGGAACTCCCCGTCGCGACCGAACTGCGCCAGCTGTGGGACCTGGTCGACACCTCCGAGCGCACCCGCAAGCACCTGCTCCTCTCCGAGAACTGCAGCTACGGCCGCAACGAACTGGCCATGCTGCGGATGGCGCACGCCGGAGTGTTCGGAGACATCACCAACGGCCACGGAGGCTACTGCCACGACCTGCGTGAACTGCTCTTCTCCGACACGTACTACACCGACTCCTGGCGGCGGCTGTGGCACACCCGCAGCACCGCGTCCCTGTACCCCATGCACGGGCTGGCCCCGATCGCGGCGGCCATGGACATCAACCGCGGCGACCGGATGGCCACCCTGAGCGCCACCGCGACCGCCCCGAGGGGACTGGCCGACTACCGCGAGCGCTTCGTCCACCGGGACCACCCGTCCTGGAAGGAGACGTACATCAACGGCGACCTGGTCACCTGCCTCATCGAAACGGAGCGGGGCAGGGTCGTCCGCGCGGAGCACGAGGTGAGTTCACCCCGGCCGTACAGCAGGATCAACACCCTCGCCGGCAGCCGCGGGATCGTCGAGGACTACGCCGGCCCCGCCCCGACCGGCGCCCGCGTCTATCTCGAACCGGACCACGGCGGCCATACCTGGCGCGACTTCGCCGTCTACCGCAAGGAGTTCGACCACTGGCTGTGGCGGAAGGTCGGCGACGACGCCGCCAACAACGGCGGTCACGGCGGCATGGACTACGTCCTCCAGTGGCGCACCGTCCAGCTGATGCGGGCCGGACTGGTGCCCGACATCGACGTGTACGACTCGGCCGCCTGGTGCGCGGCGGTCCCCCTGAGCGCCGCGTCCCTGGCGAGGAAGGGCCGCCCGGTCGAGATCCCGGACTTCACGCGCGGCGCCTGGGCCGGCAAGCGGCCCGGACTCGACTCCAGCGACACGGACATGCCGCCCGTCGGCTGAGAGGCGCCGCGCCGCCCAGGCCCGGCCGAAAACACGCTCACAGAATTCAGGCCATTTCATACCCCAGACACATCGGCCAGACCTTGCTCCGGCGGCCGGAATGAAAGACCTCTCACCTCCCCGTCCACGAGGACCTATCGGCCGTTCGAGCCACTGATTGAAGAGGCAATCGGGTCCGAATTCCGGTGGGCGGACGGAATGCGGCTCTAGTCTCCTGAGACGACAGCGACAAGGCGGGTACTTCGAGGCATCGAACACCGCGAACAGAAGGGAGTTACACCATGCGCCCAATGACGCGCTGGACAATGACGGGAGCCCTGCTCACCACGGCTCTCGCGGGCCCCCTGAGCATGCCGGCCCATAGCGCGCCCGCCTCCGCACCCGCCTCGCTGTACGCCCCCTCTGCCCTGGTCATGACCACCGGCCACGGGGAGCAGGCCGCATCGGCCGCACCGATGCGCGCCGTAACGGTGAACTGCGCGTACACCACCTCGGGAACGCACCCGGATCCGCGTCAGGCATGTGCGGATCTGGACCGCGTGAACGGTGACCTCGACCGCCTGGCCACACTCCGCGGGAATACCGCGGGACAACCCTGCACCAGGGAATACCGCCCCATTGTCGTCACGGTTCAAGGGGTGTGGCGTGGTACACGCATAAACTATGAACACACCTTCGCCAATCCCTGCATCAAGGAAACTCAGGGTGCCGCGGCATTTGCCTTCTGAGCCACCACGGCCGAGGTAAAGCCTCAACCGACGGGGCGGGGCGCTCACTGACGGGCGGCCCGCCCCTTCGGTATGCACGCTCCACGCGGACCGTAGGTCACGGCAGCAGACGTCGCTCCTTGGCGACCGCCACCGCGCCCGTGCGTGTGTCGACGCCGAGCTTGTCGTAGATGCGCCGCAGGTGGGTCTTGACCGTGGCCTCGCTGATGTACAGGGCACGGGCGATGTCGCGGTTTCCGATGCCGCGGGCCAGCTGGGCGAGGATGTCGCGTTCGCGGTCGGTGAGGGTGGGGCGGGGTCGGCGCAGGCCGGCCATGACGCGGCCGGCGACCGGCGCCGACAGGGCGGTGCGTCCCTCGGCGGCGGCGTGGACAGCGGCGAAGAGCTCGTCGGGGCGTTCGGCCTTGAGCAGGTAGCCGGTGGCGCCCGCCTCGATGGCGCGGGTGATGTCGGCGTCGGTGTCGTAGGTGGTCAGGACCAGGACATGGGCGCAGGGGCCGGGGTGGGAGGTGAGGCGGCGGGTGGTCTCCACGCCGTCGATGCCCTCGCCCAGCTGGAGGTCCATCAGCACCACGTCGGGGGTCAGCTTCGCCGCCAGCGCGATCGCCTCCTCGCCGGTGCCGGCCTCGCCCACGACCTCGATGTCCGGTGCGCTGTCGAGCAGGGCGAGCAGTCCGGCCCGTACGACGGCGTGGTCGTCGCAGACCAGGATGCGCACGGGAGCGCGGTCGGGGGTCATCGGGGTGCCTCCAGGGGGACGGCGGCGGACAGGACGGTGCCCTCGCCGGGTGCGGACTCGACGGTCAGGGTGCCGCCGAGGGCGCGCAGCCGGGCCCGCATCGCGGGCAGCCCGTGGCCGCGTGACCCGGCCGGGGAGCCGGACGGTGCGGTGGGGTCGAAGCCGTGGCCGTCGTCGGAGACGTCCAGGAAGACCGCGTCGTCGAGGACGGTGAGGGTGAGGGCCGCGTTGTCGGCGGCGGCGTGTTCACGGACGTTGGCCAGGGCACCCTGGGCGATGCGCAGCAGGGCGGACTGGACCCGGTCGGGCAGTTCGGGGAGGCGCCCGTCGTCCTCGACGTGGACGCGTACGACGAGCTGCGCCCCGGACTCCCGGGCGGCCAGGACGCGCAACGCCTGAGCCAGGCCGCCGCCGCGGGCGAGGTCGGCGGGGGCCAGGTCATGGACGAAGCGCCGGGCCTCGGTGAGGTTGTGCTCGGCGACGGACGCGGCGGTGCGGACGTGGGCGCGCGCCTTGTCCGGTTCGGTGTCCCACACCCGGTCCGCCGCCTGGAGCAGCATCCGCTGGCTGGACAGGCCCTGGGCGAGCGTGTCGTGGATCTCCATGGACAGCCGCTGGCGTTCGGCGAGGGTGCCCTCGCGGCGTTCGGAGTCGGCGAGTTCGTGGCGGGTGCGGATCAAGTCGTCGATCAGGGCGCGCTGGCGTGCGGTGTTCCCTTCCATCTGGAGGAACACGGCGCTGGCGAGGGCGGCGACGGCGGGCGGGGCGAGGACCAGGTTGGGGTCGAAGCGGCCCGCGAGCTGCACCTGCGCGGCGACGACGAACACGGTCAGGAGCGCCACGAGCGCGAGGGCCGCGCGGGGCGGCAGTGTGCGCAGGCCGGTGTAGAACAGGGGCACCGCGCACCAGGCGAAGCTGGGAGCGAGCACGACCAGGATCATCCAGAGCACGACGACGAGCGCCAGCCAGGCCGTGTGCCGCCGAGTGGGCCGCGGACCCGGGTCACCGGCTCTTGGGCCCAGCAGATGCAGCACGGTGAGCACGACGCACAGCGCGATGATCCACGGCGTACGCGGTTCGCCGGGGTGACGTAGCAGGAAGCGGGCGAGCGCTCCGCCGAGCAGCAGGAAGAACGCCGCGTGCATCACGACGCCGAGCCACCGGGTGTCCACGGTGTCCGGTTCGTACGGCCGGTTCCCCATACGGGTCGCCTCCCTTCCCGCTCGTGGGCGCTGAACTGGGCAAACACCTCCATTGTGGCCTGGGGCGAGGGCTGGGCAGGTCAACCGATCGGATGACACCGGTTTCGTCCGTCCTGCGACCGGGAGGCAGACGGAACGTCGACCGTCGGGTCCCGGTTCCGGGCCGAGGCTGGAGAGCGGACCGGGGCGGCGACCGTGCCGCCCGCCCACCGAAGGAGTCGACCGACCATGAACCGAGTGCACAAGAAGTTCTCCCGCCGTGCCCGCGTCGCCACCGGCGGCGCCGTGCTCGCCGTCGTCGCCCTGGCCGGCTTCGGCGCGGTGTCCGCGAACGCCTCGGCGCCCGCCACGACGGCCGCCGCCACCTCGGCCGTGGCCCCGGACCGGGCCACCACCACCTCCACCCACCTGACGATCGACGCCGCCACCAGGGCCGCGCAGGCCGCGCTCGACGCCGCCGAGCAGGAGAACCAGCGCGTCACGGTCGCCGTCGTCGACCGCAACGGCGACACGGTCGTCACCCTGCGCGGCGACGGCGCCGGACCGCAGTCCTACAAGTCCGCCGAGCGCAAGGCGTTCACCGCGGTCGCCTGGAACGCCGCCACCTCCCAGCTGGCCGAGCGCCTGGAGCAGGCCCCGAACCTCAAGGACATCCCCGGCACCCTGTTCCTGGCGGGCGGCGTCCCCGTCACCGCCGACAGGGCGCCGATCGCCGGCATCGGCGTGGCGGGCGCACCGTCCGGCGCGTTGGACGAGAAGTTCGCGCAGGCGGGGGCGAACGCGATCGCCCGGTAGGGCCTGTCCGGCGGACCGGGCCCGCCCCGGTCGCCCGGCATCAGGGGCTGCCGCACCCGGTCATGACGGGCGGGCCGCATCCCCTGGACACGGCCCGCCACCGGCGGTTCGGTGCCGGCGCGGCGACGGCGTGCCCGGGTCAGCCGGTACCGAGGGCCATGAGGAGTCGGGCGCAACGGGCCGTCATGTCGGCCGTGTTCTGTTCCGGGTGCTCGAACCACCAGCGCATCACCGCTGTGACGGCGTGCTGCCACACGTGGTTGAGCAGATCGTGGTCGAGCGGGTCACCGTGTCCGGCACCGGCCAGCAGCTGCGCGGATCCGGCGGCGCCCATCGCCGCGAGGCGCTCACGGTAGCGGTTCACGGCGTCGCGCATCTCGCCGGCCGGCGGCAGAGCCGGGTCGTAGAGGACGGACCAGGCGTACCGGCAGTGCTCGACGGCGCCGAAGATCGCCGTAAGGGTGTCGATGGCGTGAGCGGTCGATCCGCTGCGGGACCGGGCGGCGGCCACCGAGTCCACCAGGAGGGCGCCGACCTGGTGGACGCAGGCGAGGTACAGGCCGTCCTTGGAGTCGAAGTAGGTGTAGATCAGCGGCTTGGAGATGCCCGCGCGCCGGGCGACGGCGGCGACGGACACGCCCGCATAGCCGTGCCGGCCGAACTCCTCCACGGCCACGTCGATGATCTGCCGCTCCCGGTCGGCCCGGGAGACGCCCTTGGTTCCGGCCTTGCCCATGAGGCCATCCTAGCCAACGATATGACCGAGGAGTAATTTACCCATCGGTCAATTCGACGGACGGCAGGGAGAGCGGGCGACATGACGCGATCGTGGTGGGGATGGGGCAACGTCGAGGACGCGGTGGGCGGTGCCGAGCTGGACTCCTTGCTGGGGCGCGTGCGGGCGGTGATGCCTGGCGAGCTGACGGCGCACGAGCCGCCCGGTATCGCCTCGCTCCGGCTGCCCGGGCCGCGGGTGACTCCCCCGGCCTCCCTCGCCGGCCTGTGCTCCGCCGATCCTGCCGACCGGGCCGCGCACGCGCACGGCAAGGCGTTCCGGGACGTCGTCCGCAATCTGCACGGCGACCTGCGCCATGTACCGGACCTCGTCGCCCGCCCCCGTGCCGAGCGGGACGTGACCGGTCTGCTCGACTGGTGCACTCGCGAGGGCATCGCGGCGGTCCCGTTCGGCGGCGGCAGTTCGGTGGTCGGCGGTGTCGAGGCACGGTGCGATGACCACCCCGCCGTCGTCACCATCGACCTCGAGCGTCTGAGCAGCGTCCTGGAGATCGACGCCACGAGTCGTGCCGCACGCATCCAGGCGGGGGTGTTCGGCCCGCGGCTGGAGGACCAGCTGAGGCCGCACGGCCTGACCTTGCGTCACTTTCCGCAGTCCTTCGAGTTCTCCACGCTGGGCGGCTGGCTCGCCACCAGGGCGGGCGGGCACTACGCGACGCTGTACACACACATCGACGACCTGCTCGAATCGATGCGCGTGGTGACTCCTGTCGGGATCAGCGAGTCGCGGCGGCTGCCGGGCTCGGGCGCCGGACCGTCGCCGGACCGGCTCTTCCTGGGCAGTGAGGGCACTCTGGGGATCATCACCGAGGCGTGGATGCGTCTCCAGGAGCGCCCGCGTTGGCGCGCCGGCGCCTCGGTGCGGTTCAGCGACTACGACTCGGCCGTGGCGGCCACCCGCGCCGTCGCGCAGAGCGGGCTGCACCCGGCGAACTGCCGTCTGCTCGACGCGACGGAGGCGCTGGTCAACGCGGGCGTGAGCGTCGGCGGCGGCGTCCTCGTCCTCGGCTTCGAGTCGGCGGACCACCCGGTGCGCGCCGGCCTGGAGCGAGCGGTGGAACTGTGCCGGGACCACGGCGGCGAGCCGTCCGCCGACGCGGGAGGGTCCGGCGGCACCGCCCGGGGCGAATCCGCCGCCGGCACATGGCGCTCGTCGTTCCTGCGGATGCCCTACCAGCGGGACGCGCTCGCGCGCCACTCGGTGATCGCCGAGACCTTCGAGACGGCCTGCACCTGGGACAGGTTCGGCTCCCTGCACCACGCGGTCACCGAGGCGGCACGGCGGGCCATCGACGAGGTCGCCGGTACGGGCGTGGTCGCGTGCCGCTTCACCCATGTCTACCCGGACGGCCCGGCGCCCTACTTCAGCGTGTACGCGCCCGGCCGCTGGGACAGCCTCGTCAGCCAGTGGGACCACATCAAGGCCGCGGTGTCCGAGGCGATCGCGGACAGCGGCGGCACCATCACCCATCACCACGCGGTCGGCCGCGATCACCGGCCCTGGTACGACCGCCAGCGCCCCGACCCCTTCGCCGCCGCGCTCACCGCCGCCAAGTCCGCTCTCGACCCGGCCGGCGTCCTCAATCCGGGAGTGCTGCTGCCGGCGCGGTGAGCACCGGGGGTGCGGCGCGCCCCGAAAACCAGGTGCCGGCCGACGAACGCCCGACTACGGTGAGCGTCGTTCAGGTGCGCAGGCTGTGGCTACTTCGCCTCTCCAGCGGGTGACACGGGTTCGAATCCCGTCGCCGGCGCCATGCCGGTGTCGTCCATCGGCCCAGGACACCTACAGTGCGCCGCCGCCGACCTCGATCTCTGAACACCTACAGCACGAGCCGCCCGCCGGGGAGACCCGCGGGCGGCTTTGCCGTTCACTGCCATCGGGGATCCGGCTGGACATAGGAGGCCATGAGGTCACGGTCCACCTTGAGGGTGTCGCGATTCAGCGGCGGCAGCCCCAGGTGGTCACAGATGAGCCGGGTCAACCGCTCTTCGTAGTCGTCGTTCTCGCAGTCCAGCCCGGCCGCCGCGATGAGGGGGGCCAACTTGTTGGGCCAGTACTCCCCGCTGTAGGCAGGGTCCTCGTAGTCGACGCAGGACGAGATACTGCCGTCCTTGTAGTGGTAGGCATGCGGGCCGTGGCCCTTGGCGATGCACGGGTTGGGAACGAACACCGTCAGCTCGGCGCCCGGTGGGCACAGCAGGCGGTAGTCGATGTCGTCGAAGTCGTCGCGGGACGGGTTGAACATGTGGTGGACGACCACCCCCCAGTCGCCGGACGCCGGGGCGGGGCCGTAGGCGAACGGCGGCCGGTGCTGGGCGACCAGCCCTTCGGTCATGGCGGTCAGGCCGGTTCCCCTGAAGTACACCAGGACGGTTTCGTCCTCCCCGTACCGGTCTTCTTCCTTCCAGGCGATGACGCCGCTGTTGATCCAATCGGTCATGCCCGGCACCGTATCCGCTGCCACTGACAACGCCCTCGCGAGCCGGTTTGAGCACGCCCGAGTGCATAGGTGACATAAAGGGGGAACTCGGACTCGGAACCGTTCATGACGCGCGGAGGGAGTGCGCAGTGAGTCAGACCAGGACGGATTCCTCGGATCTTCCTCAGCCGTTGCGGAGCCTTGGCTCCGGGCTCCGCCACCTGCCCGGAGCGGGGCAGGTGAACAGGGTCGCCGACGGTGCGCTGGATCGGCTCGGAGCGGTCTCGCCACGCGGACGGCGGATCGCGGTCTACACCGGTGCCGGGGTGCTCGGCGTGGCCGGCGTGATCGAGTGGCCCCTCGCTCTCACCGGCGCGGCCGTCGCCTGGCTGACCCAGCCTCGCTCCCGGGAAGGCACGCGAGGGAAGACGGCCCGAGACGCCATGACCCCGGACGGCAGGGCGCAGGGCCGCGGCAGGTCGGTTGCCGCCGGGTCAGCCGATGTCCCCACCGAACGCGCCGACGCCCGGTCGGAGCCCCAAGGCCCCGGCGACAGGCTGGCCCCTTCTCACTTCGAGCACGACCACCCTGAAAGCGGCAGACACGATCAACCCGCCAAGGTCGGTGACCCTGCCACGACGTCGGCGCTCAGGAAGGTCGCGGATGCCTCCGCACACCACACCGGAACCTAGGCACCGCATCCGCATCCCGGTCCGAATCCGTCAGGTCTTGGTGAACGTCCACAGCAGGTTGGTACTGGTGCCCCAGGTCCACTGCTTGGTGACGGAGCCGGAGGAGACGTTGCCGCCGCCGTCGAGGACGAGGCCCGTGGTGCGGTTGGCGAGGGAGTGCCGGCCGTCGCCGCGGTGAGTGATCAGCCACTGTTGGTGCGTGCCACCGTTCCACGCTTGCTGCCTGGCCGGGGCGCCGTCGCTCGTGGCGCCCCATCCGTCGACGACGAGGCCGTTGGTGCGGTTCTCCAGCTTGTAGTAGCCGTTGCCGAGGTCGACCGCGTGCCACTGGAGGTTGGCCGAACCGTCCCAGGTCCACTGCTTCAGGTCGGAGCCGGCGGGGGCGTCACCGCCGCTGTCCAGGGCCAGGCCGTTGGTGACGTTGGTGATGCGGAAGTACACGGCAGGGTCGAACACCACCTTCAGGGAGGTGATCCGGCTCCGGACCCTGGCGTTGTCGGCGCTGAAGGTCCACGCCGTACCGGTGAAGTCGTCGCCGGAGTAGCCGACGACCTGGTACCCCGGGGCCGGCCGCAGCGAGGAGAGGGTGCGAGGCGGGATTCCGGCGAGGGAGAGCTGTTCGGCGGTGTAACCGCCGACGGCCAACACGGCGCTGCCGCCTGAGTAGTTGACGCCCGGGTGGACCACGGCGCCCGCGAGGGGTCGCAGCGGGGGGATGCGGCCGGAGAAGCGAAGCTTGAGGACGTACGCGGGCGCGTCGAACGGCGCTGTGGACGGCAGGGCCACCCTCAGACCGGTCGCGTCCTGGGTCGGGGCAGGCAGGTCGATGTACTCGCCGGCGGTCGCGCCGAGCAGCCTCACCGAGGACAGTGAGTCCAGATCGATCCGTTCGGAGCCGAGCGTCTGGATCGTGAGCGAACTGCCGGGCCAGCCCAGGGCCGTGGCGTACAGGACGGTGTCCGCCTTGTTGCGGGTGAAGCGGATGTCCCGCGCGGTGCCGGCGGTGGGGCGGGTGAAGGAGCCGCCGCCCATCTTCGTCGGGCCCTCGCCGTACGCGGTCCAGGCCCGGGTGTCGTAGATCGACTCACCGTGCCGTTTCAGGTAGGCGCCGATGGCAAGGAGGAGGTCACGCTGGCCCGGCGGGATGGTGCCGTCGGCCTGCGGGGCGATGTTGAGCAGCATGTTGCCGTTCTTGCTGACCCGGTCGATCAGCGAGTGCAGCATCTGTGCGAGCGAGTAGTAGCCGATTCCCTCGGTGTAGCACCAGCTGGAGTCGGAGATACTGTCGTCGGTCAGCCAGTACGGCGCGGTGAGGTCGGCCGGGCCGCCCCGCTCGTAGTCGAAGACCTCGCCGTGGCTGTTGAACCCGTCCTTGTAGGTGGCGACGACTTCCTTGCCCCATCTGTTCGCCTGGTTGTAGTAGTACGCCAGGAAGTTCAGCCGCTGCCTCTCGTCGACGTGGTCGAGTCTCCAGTCCTGCCACAGGATGTCCGGCCGGGCTCGGTCGACGACTTCCTTGAGCTTGTCGAACCAGAGCTGGTTCTCCTCCGCCGAACTCAGCTGGCCGTAGAGCTTCTTCAGGCTCGGGTTCGACTGCGTCGGCGCGTACTCGTAGTAGCCGGTGTAGTTGTACGCGTGGTGCATCGCCACCAGAAGCTTCAGGTCGCGGGCGCGGATGGCGTCGGTGAACAGGTGCAGCAGGTCCAGTCCCGGGCCCCGCCGCACGGAGTTCCACTCGTTGACCTGGCTGTCCCACATCGAGTAGCCGTCGTGGTGCTCGGCGACCGGTCCGGCGAACCGCGCACCGGCGTCGGCGAACAGTTGCGCCCACTCGTCGGGATCGAAGGAGCCGCCCGCCGACTTGAGCCTCGGCGCGAACTCCTTGTGGTTGCCCTCCAGATCGTCCGCCCCGTCGACGAAGTTGTGGAAGGGCCAGGCGGATGGCTCTCCGTACGTGGCGATGTGATGTCTGTTCGCCTTGCTGTCCGGCACGTACATGTTGCGCGGATACCACTCGCTGTCGTAGGCGGGGACGCTGAAGACGCCCCAGTGGAAGTAGATGCCGAACTTGGCGTCCCTGAACCACTCGGGGGACGCGGGGTGTTGGCTCACGGAGTCCCAGGTGGGTGTGTAGGTCTTCGGCACGGCCAGAGCGCCGCCTGCGGCGAACACGTCCGTGGCCGCCGCGGCCGCCGCGACGGCCGTGGCTCCGGCCAGTAACCTGCGCCTGCTGATCGATTGCGACATACGCACGAAGGTCAGGCATGTGACCCACCACTGTCAACGGGCGTGCAGGGATGAATGGGCTTGTTGAGACTGGCAAGATGACCGATTTGATGCTGAACAATTCTCTTTATCCGAGGAAAGACATCACATGTCTCTGACAGACAAAGCCATCGAGCAGATCCGTGAACTCATTCGCTCGGGCGCACTGCCGCCGGGCTCCAAGCTGCCTCCCGAGCCGGACCTGGCCGCGCAGTTGGGGCTGTCGCGCAATCTGGCGCGGGAGGCGGTCAAGGCACTGGCGGTCGCCCGGGTGCTGGAGGTCAGACGGGGTGACGGCACCTATGTGACCAGCCTTCAGCCGAGCCTGCTGCTGGCCGGTCTCGAAGGCGCGGTGGACCTGCTCCAGAGCGACACGGGTGCCCTGCTGGATCTGATGGAGGTCAGGCGGCTGCTCGAACCCGCCGCCACCGCGCTGGCCGCCACCCGGATCACCGACGAGGGCCTGGCCGAGGTGAAGCGACACCTGGACGCCATGCGCGAGGCCCGCGACGACGTCGAGCAGCTCAACGCGCACGACACCGCGTTCCACCGCGCGGTGGTCGCCGCCGCGGGCAACGAGTCGCTGGCCACACTCCTGGAGGGCGTCTCGGGCCGCACGCTCAGAGCCCGCATCTGGCGCGGCCTGGTCGACGACCGGGCCGCGGGGCGCACCCTCGCGGAGCACGAGGCGATCTTCACGGCCCTGTCCCACCGCGACGCCGCCCTCAGCCACGCCGCCGCGCTGCTTCACGTCAGCAACACCGAGCAGTGGCTGCGAGATCATCTCGCAGCCGCACCGGCCGCCTCCGAGACGCCGGCGACGACCGACGCGGACAGCGGCGGTCGGATGTGACGCCCTGACATGGCGGCAGGCGGCAGGCCGGTGAACCGCCTCCCCGTGGGCCGATCGGCACGCGGCCGCCCAACAACCCACAGCGCGTCGGTCAGGCGGCCGGCTCCAGCCGAACGCAGCACCGGCCCGGCGCGGGAGCCAGGCACGCCTTCAGGCCGCTCTCGCCCAGCGCCTTGAGCACCCCGCGCAGCAGATACAGGTTCATCCCGCACACCGTCTCGGTGTGCTCTCGCGCCAGCACATGGAACGGGCAGTTGCCCAGCACGATCGCGTCCCCGTCGCGGCGCGGCTCGAAGCCTTGCCGCTCCAGCAGGTCCGTCAGGCCGGTTTCTTCCCGCGCGCCCAGCCGCTCGCCCAGGTCCGCCGCCTTGCGGTGCAGCACCGCACGGACGGGTTCGCCGGTCGCGTCGGACTCCTCCACCGCCTGCGCCAGCAGCAGCCCGGCCAGCTCGTAGTGCCGCTCGGGAAGGCTGACGCTGACCTCCCTGTCCGAGCGGCGGTACAGCTTCGCGGGCCGGCCCGCGCCAGGGCCGCTGCGTCCGCTGCGCCGCTCGTACACGACTTCCAGCAGCCCCTGATCGGCCAGCCGGTCCAGGTGGAAGGCCGCCGTCTGCCGCGCCAGCCCGAGGGCCTGGGCCGCGTCGTCCCGGCCGACCGGTTCGGACTCGCGCGCCACGTGCTCGTACAGCCGCCGGCGCGTCGGCTCGTCCAGAGCGGCGACGGCGGAGACATCGCCGCCGGGTGTTTCCCTCGATTGGTCCACGAGCCCAGTGTAAAACCAACAGCCATTGACTAAAGAGCCGGGAGGGGCTTCTATCGATAGTAAAAGTTGTCGATAGAAGGAGGCGTCATGTCGTCCACCACCACCGCGCCGGTCACACCCCGGCGCATCCTGGCTGCCGATCCGGCCTACCAGGCGTTCTGGATCCTGCGGACGGGCTTCACCGTGGCCCCGATCCTGTTCGGCCTGGACAAGTTCGCCAACCTGCTCGTGGACTGGCCGGCCTACCTCGCCCCGTGGATCAACGACGTGGTTCCGGGCAGCGCCCAGGCCGCCATGTACGCCGTCGGTGTCATCGAGATCGTCGCGGGCATCACCGTCGCCCTGGCCCCGCGGTTCGGGGGCTGGCTGGTCGCCGGCTGGCTCGCCGGGATCATCGTCAACCTGCTGACCATCCCCGACTACTACGACATCGCCCTGCGCGACTTCGGACTTCTGCTCGGCGCCGTCGCCCTGGCCCGGCTCGCCGAGCACTACCGCACCACGCGGCAGCCGAGCTGACCCGCCGTACCGCGCATGCCCGGGCGGCCGTGCGGTGCGGCCGCCGGTGCCGCAGGCGCTGACGGTGACCTGCTTCCTGTGCAGGCCCCCGGCCCAGGCGGCCCGTGCCGAGGAGGGGAGGAGGAGAGACCGGTCCGCCTCCGGGCGACAAGCGGCATCCGGCCCTCGGATCCGGGACGGGTGCCGTCCCGGCGCGGCGGGCGTATCGTCCCCGTATGAGGGACGTGCGGTGCGACCCGGGCGGGGCGTGGCTCACCGGAACGGCGGCTCGTGGGCACCTCTGGCGCACCCACAGCGATGCGCGAGCCGGCCGGAGCGGGTGACGGCCATGCGGCGTCCCGCCGCGTTCAGTCACGCCGCCGGCGCCGGTATCGATCTGCCGGACGCCGTTCTGGCCGACCTGATGCGGGACACGGGCGCATCGACGGGTCTGGTGTACCTGCTGCCCCCGGGGGAGCGGGTTCTGCGGCTGGTGTTGACCTCCGGCGTGTCGGAACAGATCTCCGCCCCGTGGGCCCGCATCCCGGTGAACGCGGCGATCCCGGTGGCGGACGCCGTTCGCCGACGGAGCCTGGTCTGGCTGGGCAGCCAGGAGGAGATCGCCCGCCGCTACCCCCGCCTCGGGATCGTCCTGCCGTACGACTTCATGCTCGCCGCAGCCCCGATCACGAGTGCCGGCACCGTATGGGGCGGCATTGTGCTGCTGTGGCCCGCGTGGCATCCGCCGCAGCTCGGCGCGGCCGAACAGGAGACGATCGCCGGCTGCTGTCGACGCGCGGCAGGGATCCTGCAACAGGCCGCCGACAGCGGGCGTCGGCTGCGGCTCGTGGACGAACCCCGCTCGCTCCCGGCGCCTCAGCTCCGTGAAGTCGATCCGGCCCGGGCCACGGCCGCCCTGGCCTTCACCGAACGTCTGCCCGTGGGCTGCTGTGCCCTCGACCTGGACGGCCGGCTCGGTTACATCAACCCCGCCGGCGCCGAACTGGTGGGGGCCCGCGCCGCCACCTTGCTGGGCAACCGCCCGTGGGAGGTGCTGGGGTGGTTGCAGGATCCCGTGTTCGAAGACCGGTACCGGGCCGCCGTGGTCACGCGCCAGCCGATCTCCTTCACCGCGCGGCGCCCACCGGACACATGGCTGTTCTTCCAGCTCTACCCGAGTGACAGCGGCATCAGCGTCCACATCACCCCCGCTGCCGGACACCCGTCCGACACCGAGGGAGGAAGCCGGCCCCGGTCCACGGCCGAGCCCGTGAGCGCGACGGGCCTGTATCACCTGACGCACTTCGCCACCGCCCTCACCGAGGCCGTCGGCGTCCAGGACGTGGTCGAGCTGGCCGCCGACCAGATCGTGCCCGCCTTCGGCCCCAAAGCGCTGGCCCTCATGACGGTGCACGAGGGCCGACTACGGATCACCGGCTACCGCGGCTACTCCCCGGAGCTGATGGCCCGTTTCGACGCCGCGCCCCTGACCTCCGACACCCCCGCGGTGCGTACCATCGCCACAGGTGTGGCCACGTTCTTCCCCAGTTTCGCCGACCTCAAGAGGGCCTACCCTCCGGCAGTGCACCAGGACGAGATGGTCTCCTGGGCGTTCCTCCCCCTGGTCGTGTCGGGCCGGCCGGTGGGCTCCCTCGTCCTCGGCTACGACATGCCCCGCCCGTTCCCGCCCGCCGAACGGGCCATCCTCACGTCACTGGCCGGGCTGCTCGCCCAGGCCCTGGACCGCGCCCGCCTCTACGACGCCAAGCACGCTCTCGCCCACACCCTTCAGACCGGCCTGCTCCCCCACACCCTGCCGCGCCTGCCCGGCCTGGAGGTGGCCGCCCGCTACCGGCCCGCCGGGCACGGCATGGACATCGGCGGCGACTTCTACGACGTCATCCGCAGCGCCCCCGCGACAGCCACCGTGGCGATCGGCGACGTCCAGGGCCACAACACCAGCGCCGCCGCGCTGATGGGGCAGATCCGCACGGCCGTCCGCGCCCACGCCACCGCCGGCTCCTCACCCGGCGAGATCCTCGCCCGCACCAACCGCCTCCTGACGGACCTCGACCCCGGCCTGTTCGCCAGCTGCCTCATCGCCCACCTCGACCTGACGCGTCACCGCGCGAGACTGGCCAGCGCGGGACACCCCCCTGCCCTGCTCCGCCATCCCGGCGGCGGAACCGACATCCTCCGGGTGTCCCCAGGACTGCTGCTGGGCATCGACCCCGATGCCGACTACCCCACGGCCGAGATCGCCCTTTCACCGGGCGCGGTTCTCGCCCTGTACACCGACGGACTCGTCGAGAGCCCCGGCGTCGACATCGACGACGCGACCCTCGCGCTGGCCGGCCAACTGTCAGCGGCACCACGGGAAGACCTGGACGCCCTGGCTGATGACCTCCTCCATCACGCGGAACGATCCGCGCCCCGCCACGACGACATCGCCCTCCTCCTCGTCCGCCCGCGCAGCGGGCCCTGACCTGTGCTGGCCGGACGCACGGGCACCTGGGACCTGACCATGTCCTCCACCGCTCGACCGTGGCGCCGGTCTCGGTCAGGCCCCCGGTTCCTCCCGTGTCGCCGGCGGCTCGGCAGGGGTCGTCGCCGGCGGGCGGAAGAGGACGGCCCGGGCCACAGGCAGGGCGAACAGGGCGGTGACGGGTGCGGAGAGGGTCAGTACGGAGCGGAAGGCACGCCCTACGACAGGGTCGCCGGGTGCGCACTCCTGGACGCGTTGCAGGTACCAGTCGGCGAAGCGGTCCGCGGGCCCGCCGGCCACCGCACTGCCGGTCGCGCCCGGCATCTTGCGGTCCGCCCCGGCGGAGATGTCCCACGCCTGCCGGGACGCCGCGAGGACGGCCCGCTGAACGGACCGGGTCGTCGGGGTCCGGCGTGGATCGGCCAGTGCGTCGCGCAGAGCGACCGCGCTCATCGCGGCGACGGCCATGCCCTGCCCGTAGATCGGGTTGAAGGTGCACAGGGCGTCGCCGGTGGCGATGAATCCGGCGGGGCCGCTGCCGGGCAGGTCGTAGCGGCGGCGGACATTGGCGGTCCGCCGGTAGCCGAACGCCGGGGAGAGCGGCTCGGCCTCGTCCAGCCACTGGTGCAGGAGCGGGTGCGGCAGCCGCTTGGCGTACGTCACGAACTCGTCGTCGCCCGTGGGCGGTTCGTCACCGCGCAGCCCCGAGACGATGACCAGGTGGCTGCCGTCCTCCAGGGGCAACGCACCACCGGCGTGGACCTGGTCGGGACTCGGGTAGACGTAGTACCCGGCGGTGTCGCCGCCGAGGACGCCGTCCCTGCCGCGGTAGACGCGCGAGGCGTACGCGAGCCCCGTGTCGATGGTCTCCTCGTGCGGTACCGCGGCCCCGATCGCCGTCAGCCACTGCGGGGCCTTCGTTCCGCTGCCGGAGGCGTCGACGACCAGGTCGGCCTCAAGGGCCTGCTGCTCACCCCGGGCGTCTCCGGAACGGTCGCGCAGCAGCACGCCGCGCACGCGTGAGGCGTCACCGAGGAGCCCCGCGACGTCCGTCCCCTCCGCCACGCTGATCACCGGGTTGGCCAGGACCCGCCGCCGGACCAGTTCCTCGAGCTGGGCGCGGGAACCGGTGTAGATGTGCGTCGTCGCGGGCAGTCGGCGAAACCAGCGGCCCTTCTGCCAGAGCACCAGGTCCGACGGCATGCCCACCCGCGGCGCCCCCGCCGCGCGCAGCTCCGCCAGGAAGCCGGGCAGCAGCGACTCCACGGCCACCTGCCCGCCCTCCAGCAGGACATGGGGGTGCCGGCCCTGAGGTACGCCGGGCCGCGCCCTCACCCCGTCCGGGAACCGGTCGCGCTCCACCACGGTCACCCGGTCGGCGTGCCCCGCCAGCACGTGCGCCGCGAGCATCCCGGCGAGACTCCCGCCCACCACTACCGCGTGCCGCCCACCCGCCGAGCCCGTTCCACCCGCAGAGTTCACCTAGCAGCTCCCCTGATCGCCACGTCGCGAGAAGGCACCAGTATCCCGCTCCCCGGAACGGGTTGACCATGTTCCAGCCGTTTTGCGGCACCGCTTTCCCCGGGACCGGCCGCAGGGGCCGACCAGACGAACTCCCGTGCGACGCCAGTCGTCGAATCAGCTCGCAGCGCGACCGCAGGGCGAAGTGGCGGCATCCGCGCCGTGGACCTGCTCCGAGGTGCCGGCGGTCACGACGGCGCTGCAGGTCGGGTCCAGGTCGGTGTGCAGTATGTCGTGGTCCGAGTACGGGGTGGCTCGCACGGCGTGCTCGAGGGGGACGATGCCGCGCAGGAAGACGTAGTCGAACTTGCTGTGCCAGTCGGTGGTCGTCTCGCAGCTGCCGGTGGAGGAGGGACGGCACTGGGGGTCCGTGTCAGAGGCCAGTGCCCATACCCGGGCGAGTTCGGGGGCGTCCGGCACAGCGTTGAAGTCACCGAGGACGATCGCCCGGTCGTACCGGGCCACCTCAGGCGCGAGTACGCCGGTCTGCTCGGCCCGGACCGCCTCTTGGCGTCGCTGGGCGAGGTGTGTGTTGAAGACCCGGACGGACTGTCCGCCCACCTTGGTGGTGACGGCCATGTACCCGCGGTCCTCGGATCCGCCGTCGGGGTACTCCACATTGACGTGGTCTGTCATCGGTGCCGCCGAGAGGATCGCCTGGCCGTAGCCCCCCGGATTCCACGGCACTCCCCCGCAGCGGCTCCAACTCCGCAGAACCGACCCGTACTCGACGTGGTAGACCAGCCCGTGGAGGCTCTCCAGATACTCCCGGATCCTCTCGACGTCACGCACGCACGCTTCCTGAAGGCCGATGACCTGGGGCGCGTACGCGGCGATCTCCGCCGCCCGGTCGACGTTGCTCACGTCGCAGGGGTTGCAGATGTTCCACGTCATGACCCGGTTCGGCGCGACGTCCCTGACGGCTTCGACGGGCACTGACCTGGCGGAAACGGCACCACCTGGCGCACTCGGGCCGACGAGCAGCAGACAGGCCGCGATCATGGCACCTGCGAGCAACCACGCGCCCCGTCCGAGCACCGCCGCCTCCTCAAAGTGGACACCCATGGCATCTGACGTCTCCATGAGCGACGTTACGGGACGGACCTGTGAACAACGCGGCTTCCGCCCCTTCAGCAGGCTGCCCCGCCCTCCCCGCAGCGACGATAACCCACCCCTGCACAGCCCCGCCCACCGTCCGCTGCTGCTCGGGCCGTTGACGGGGAGCAGGCAGCGGAGACCGGCGGCGTCCCGCGCGCTGCGCCCCGCGCGGTCGGTCAGTTCTCCTGGAGTACGGCGAGCACGTTTCCGGCGGGGTCGGTGAACCACGCGATCGCCGCGGGGCCGCCGTTGCCGACCCGGACGATGCCCTTCTCGTCGTGGTCGAATCCGGGGTAGCGCACAAGGGTCACCCCGCGCCGCTCCAGGTCACCCACGGCGGCCTCGATGTCGTCGACGGGGAAGTTGAGGATCGTGAACGTCGCCGGGGTGTGGTTCTCCTTGGGGTAGACGAAGACACGGGCGCCGCTGCCGAGCCTGACGGTCAGCAACCGCATGTCTCCCTGCCCGGTCTCCTCCACCTCCAGGCCGAGAACCTCGCCGTAGAACCGGCGGGCCTCGCCGAGGTCGTCGACCGAGAAGCCGCTGAACGCCTGCGATTGTCCGAGCATGCCGTGTGTCTCCTTCGCGGGTGAACCGTCCTGGCATCCCAGGGCACACCACCCGCGCCGGGGCCGGACGCGCGCCGCGCGGGCGGCGCCCGGATGGTCGTGCGCCCTTCACCCTCAGGTAGCGACGTCCGTCTCGGGCTCGTGGCCACGGCTCCTTCGACCCGACATGCGCGACGGTCCCGTTCGGTGGAGTCTGAGGATCATGGAGCGTAAGCACGGGCGGGCCGACGCGTCCTCCGCCGTGGAGGACGTACTCGACGACCTCTACACCGCGCCCCCGCCCGACTTCGTCGCCCGGCGCACAGAGCTTGCCGCCGCCGCCAAAGCGTCCGGACAGGTGGAGGATGCCCTGCTGATCCAGGCGGCCCGCCGCCCCACGCTCGCGGCCTGGGCGGCGAACCTGCTGGTGCGTTCCCAGCCGGAGGAGAGCCGGCAGTTTCTGGAGTTGGGGCGGGCGCTGCGCGAGGCGTATCGAACCCTGGATGCCGACGGGATCAAAGAGCTGTCCGAGCAGCGCCGGAGCATCGTCTCCGCGCTGTCCCGGCAGGCCGCCCAGCTGGCCCGTGCGGCGGGGCACCGTCTCTCGGACGCGGCCCAGCAGGACGTCGCATCGACCCTGCGGGCCGTGCTCGCCGATCAGGACGCGGCCGACCAGTGGGCCACGGGCCGTCTGGAGAACGCGCTCACCCCGCCGTCGGCCTTCCCCGCGGGCCCCGCCCCGGCGCCCGACACCCCGCGCAAGCCACACAAGCGCACAGCGGCACCTTCGTCGCGGACGCAGGCGAAGGACGACCTCGCCGACCGGCGGCACCGCAAGCGGCGGGAGGAACTCACGCAGGCCAGGAAGGCGGCCAAGGAGGCCGAGCGGCACCTCCACGATCGACGTACGGAGCAGGATGGCGCCGACTCGGCGTTGAGCCGGGCGCGCCACCGACACGACCGGGCACGTCAGCAGGAGGCCGCTGCCGAGCAGCAACTCCAGCAGGCGCGCGAGGAGCTGCAGCGAGCCGACCGGGAACAGCGGGAAGCCGAGGACCGGCACCAGGCGGCCGCTGGCGCCCTGGCCCAAGCGGAGCAGGCGGCGCGCTCCGCGGCCGCCGAGGTGGAACGTCTGGCTGGATCCGACGGATAGGGCCGGAGTACGGCGGTGCCGGCGACCGTCGCCCGGAAGAAGCTCGGCGATCTGCCCCGTCGCCCCGCACGGCCGGCATCTCCCCGTCCCTCCACCGCCCCATTGCCACCACCGACCTCTGCCGTCACCCCCTGAGCATCCGCAACCTGTGCCCGAGATGTTCGTTGTGCCGGACGTGCCCGCATCACGCATGCCCTCTGGTCACGGTGAAGTCGCTCCGCCCAGGGGCGGGGGCGGTGGACAAGCGCCCGCTCTCCTTCCCACGGGGCGGTACAGGATCGTGCAGGAGCCGACGTTGCGGGCGGCCTACGAGTTCTGTCGACGCCAGACCCGGCGGGACCCGGCCGAGTACGCGCTGATCCAGCTCGCTCCGGCTGCGCTGAGGCCGGCCTGCTGGGCGCTGTGGGCGGCGGCGAACGCGGTCGACGATCTGGCCGACGACCGGCACGCCACGGTTCAGGAACGCGCCGTCCGGGTCGAGGCGTGGATCACCGCTCTCGACCGGAATCTGGCGGCCGGCGACAGCACGGACCTCGTGCGTCGTGCCCTGGTGGACACCGCCCGGCGTTGGCGGCTGGACCTGTCGGGGCTGCGCGGTGCGCTGGATGTGGTGCGTGACGATGTGGCCGGGCGCAGCTTCGCCGACTGGGCTGCCTGGCGGGCCTGGGGCCGCGGGAATCTGCTCCCCTGGTTCGAGCTGACACGGGATCTCTTCGAGCGGGCCGGGGCTCCGGTGACGCTGCGTCTGGACCGCCAGGAGGCGTACGAGGGGTTCCTCGACGGTTTTCGGCTCACCGATGTCCTCACCGACCTCGCCGCCGACCTCGGCCAGGGCGACCTGCTCGTGCCCGACGAGGCACTGGCCGACCACCCCGGAGCCGTCGAGGATCTCCGCCGACTCCGGTGGAGCGACGGTGTCGCCGCGTTGATCGCCGGTCTGACCACGACGGCCCGCCGGTGGACGACGCAGCCCGGTCTCACCCGGGGCATGCATCCCGGCCCGGCGATCATCCTCGACACCATGGCCGCCCTGCTGCACGCCCAGCTCGACGCCATCGACGCGGCCGGACCCCGGCTCCTGCGCACCGCACCGCGCCCCGGCGCCGCCACCAGCGCCCGCATCCTCGCCCCCGCCCGGCTGCGCGCGTGCCTGGCCTGGAAACTCACCCCGCTCACGGTCCCCGGCCCACCAACGCCCGCCCACCGCCCCGGCACACCCGCCACCGCACGCCTCACCCCGGATTCCCGACCGGCCCTGCTCCGTGAACCTCCGGCCCACCCCAGCGGCGTCACGCCGCCCCGCATCCCGGCCGACCGGATGCCCACCCATGTCGCGGTCATCATGGACGGCAACGGACGCTGGGCCAACGAGCACGGCCTGCCGCGCCGCGAAGGCCACCGGGCCGGCATTCGCGCGGTCCACGAGACCGTCCACGGGGCGCTGGAGATCGGCCTGCCCTGGCTGACCCTCTACGCGTTCTCCACCGAGAACTGGAGACGCGAACCGGAAGAGGTCGGCCACATCCTGTGCTGCCTGCGCGACGAGCTCGACGCCGACCCCTACCGCGATCTCGACGTCCGTCTGCGCTGGTCCGGCCGGCCCGGTCGGCTGCCCGCCGACCTCGTCGACATTCTGCGCCGGCGCGAGAGCGGCACTCGCACCCGCAGCCGGCTGACCCTGACCATGTGCATCAACTACGGCGGCCGGGACGAGATCACCCAGGCCGCGGCCTCCCTCGCCCGGACCGCCCGAGCCGGCCACATCGACCCCTCCCTCATCCACGAGGCGGACGTCGCCGCCCACCTGCCCCACCCGGACCTGCCCGACGTCGACCTACTGTGGCGTACCAGCAGCGAACAACGCACCTCCAACTTCCTGCCCTGGCAGGCCACCTACGCGGAGCTGCACTTCACCGACTCCCTCTGGCCGGACATCGACCGCCGCCACCTGTGGCAGGCCATCACCACCTACAGCCGACGCCAGCGCCGTCACGGCGCCACTCCCCCGGCATGAGCAGGCCATGGACGTCGGCGGCGAAAACCCCGTGGAAGCGGTGATCGGCGCCGTGTTAACGTCCGCACGCCGGCCGCGGGACTCCGGTGCGACTTCCGGAACCTGCCTATGAAGCAATGATTCGCAGCTCGTGCCTCCATTCCCCGGCCGGCTTCAGGGGGGACAACACGTGAGCGGGCGGGGCATGGAGTCGTTCGGGGATCTGATCGCGGCCGATGACGCGCTGCTGTTCGTCAATGCCGCGATCACCGCGACCGGGCAGCGTGAGTTCCACTCCGACGCCGGCACTCAGCGGCTCTCCCTCGACTTCCTGCACGCGTACATGCTGGGCAACTACCGCGATCTCTACGCGGGCGTGCTCGCCCTCGACATCAACGACCACAACGCCGCGCTGATCGTCCGTCGGCTGCTGGAGACGGCCGCCGAGGCCACCGTGGAGCAACGTCGCGCCGAAGGGCGCCTGATCGGCGGGCGGCTGGCGCTCCTGCCACCGCAGCGCGTCTACACGCTCTTCGGCGCGCTGCGCCGTGCCGGGGTGAACAACCGCCGCACCCGCGCTCTGCTGCGCGACTGGCTGTGCGCCCGGCCCGACCTGGCCTTCGACGCGGTCAAGTACCGCAGCGGTCTGAAGCAGGCGCTGCGACACGCGCATCTGGTGCCCGGCGACGGCGAGATCGGCACGTTCCTGTTCGCGCCGCTCAGCCGCGCCCGCTACGACACACCGATCCTGGAGACATGGCGTCGCGCTCACTTCGAGCAGGCGGCTGTGTACGAGCTCCCTTACACCGTCGCCGAGGGGTTCGCGGCCCAGCACGGCATCCCCCGCGAGGTCTTCCTGCAGCGGATCGCGCCGCGGCTGACACGCCGGGAGGCACTGCGGCTTCAGGCGGCCGCGCAGGCGCAGGGCCCCGCCGCGGCGGAGGCGTTGAAGACCGACCTGGCCCGGATGCCGCTCACCCGGCTGGCCGGGTACGTGCTCTCGCTCCCGGCCGAGGAACGTGTCGTGCGGCGCGCGGAGCTGACCGGCGCGCTGCGCACGGCCGCCGAGCGGGTCGCCGGCGTCCACCGCGGGACATGGGGCCGGGTGACGGCCGTACTGGACGACAGCTTCTCGTCGTACGGTTCGGGCGTGAAGCGGCGTCGGCCGCTGGCGGTCGCCCTGGCCTGCCACTATCTGCTCGGTGCGCTCGCCGGGCACTACCGCGGGCTGTGGACCTCCGGGCGCGGCGATGCGCTGCTGGCGCACCCGGTGGGTCCGACCCCGCTGGGTGAGCGGGTGCTCGACGGGCTGGAGACGTCCCCGGACCGGCTGGTGATCGTCTCCGACGGCTGGGACAACGCTCCGCCCGGACTCGCCGCCGAGGTCCTGCGGGTCTGGCGCACCCGCCTCGACACCGCGCGCCGCACCAGTGTGGTCCACCTCAACCCGGTATACGACGCCGCCGACTTCGACGTACGCCGACTGTCCGCGCGCGTGCCGACCGCCGGCATCCGTGACGCGGAGGACCTGCCGGCGCTCGTCGAGATCGCGCAGTTCGCCGAGGGCCGGACGGGCCTGGCCGAGCTGAAGGCCTATCTTGACGCCCGCGCGGCGCGGCTCGCCGTCGTCCCGGCGCAGCGGGCGGGGCGGGCAGCAGCTACGGACGGGAGTCCACTGTGATGTCGCATGAAGGGGGCCGGGCCCCCTCCGCGGAGCCTTCCGGGCTGCTCGCCGGGCTTCGGACGCGTCCCTCCCAGGTGTGGGGAGCCGTGCGGCTGGTGCCGCTGATCCGGCCCGAGCCCGTCCAGGACCTGCGTCTGCATCCGCGCATCCACAAGGGGCCGGGCGTGGTCGACCTGGGCCGCAAGGGCACCTACTGCTCCTACATCCCGCACAGCTTCGTCGCGGAGTGGACCGGTGACGGCTCTCCTGCCGCCGCCTACGGCACCCAGCTGACCGGTTCCCAGCCGGAGCAGGAGGCCGTGGAGGCCGTACGGCTGCACTTCCATCGCCGTATGGCACGCCAGGAGGCCAAGCACCGGCTGCGGTTCCTGCCGCTCCACCTGGCGTTGGAGGGCTATCTCTCGCTGCACTTCGGCGGGCCCTCCATCGCGTGGGAGGAGTGGTCGCGGCAGGCCCTGCGCCAGGGGCTGTCCCCACGGGTCGAGGCGGCCTTCGTCGGCGCCGAGGTGCCGGGGCTGGCCGACGCGTTGAGTGTCTTCGAGATCCATCCCGGTCAGTGTGGCGTGCTGGTCTATCTGGCCGACGCTCTCGCGGCGGCGTTCGTCGTGCCGCACCCGGAGGACTACCGCACGCTGCACCCCACTCTGGTGCAGGACCTGTACGGCGACCTAGTGTACCACTACGCGACCCTGATGCCGCCGGTGACGGACTTCCGGGCCCGCGTCAACGACACCGGCATCCGTACGCTCGCCGAGCTGCGGGCGGCCGTCGCGCGGCAGACCGCCCAGTGGGCCGATTTCCACGACACCACCATGGCGGCGGGGCTGCTCGGGCAGGAGAGCACCTGGCAGCAGGTCCGGCGGATGGGCCGGTTCACCCTCTCCCGCTTCCTGCCGCGGTTCCGTCCCAAGCAGGACAACCACATCGGCGAGGCGATCAGCGACGAGCAGGGGCAGGTCGTCTACCTCAAGACCTTCCGGCTGTCCGAGAGCCAGGTCCGCCGCGGCTACCTGCTCAGCCGCCTGGCCGCACACGACTGGCACCTCGCCGACACCGCCGCCGAACTCGGCGTGGACAAGGCACAGTTGTGCCATCGGCTGGAGGCTGCCGGGTTCGGTCATCTGCTGCGGCCGGGCGTGCGAGGCCGCTGACAGCCGGATTGGCCTATACCAACGTCTTGACAGTGCGTTTCCGTCGCTCCTTAAATCATGAAGTGAAATAAGCACATCTGGATCTGTCATGCACAGGCCAATGCCACACGTGCTTACGCTCCAACGCCCCCCCCACTCCCCCCACTCATGCCGCTTCGCCGGCGCAGGAGAAGACATGCTCCCCACCCCGCGACCAGCCACCGGCGGCCGCCACAGGTCCCGTTGGACCCGTACCCGTGGCCCCTTGACCGCGGCCCTCGTCGCCGCCGCGGCCGCGGCCTCGCTCCTCAGCGCCGTCCGGCCCACTACGGCGGTCGCCGAACCGGCAGCCGCCTCGGTCCCCTCCGCAGCCGCGCTGCCCACCGGCTGGTCCACGGTGGTGAACAGCGGCAGTGGCAGGTGTCTGGACGCGCGGGCGGCCGGGACCGTCAACGGCACGGCGGTACAGCAGTACACCTGCAACAACAGCACCGCGCAGCAGTGGAGTCTCACCCCGGCCGGCGACGGCTTCGTGCGGATCGGCAACCGCAACGACGCCCAGCAGGTGGTGGACGTGAGCGACGTGTCGACGGCCGACAACGCGGCTGTGCATCTGTGGACGTACGGGGGCGGTGACAACCAGCAGTGGCAGGCCGTCGACGAGGGCGGTGGCGCCTACCACTTCGTCAACCGGCACAGCGGCAAGTGCCTTGACGTGCCCTCGGCCTCGACAGCCGACGGCGTCCAGCTGGTGCAGTACACCTGCAACGGCACGGCCGCCCAGCGCTTCCAGGTCGCACCCGTGAGCACCGCCCCGGGGGACGTCGACCTCGGTCCGGGCGTGGTCGTCTTCGATCCGTCGATGCCCTCGGCCACGATCCAGAGCCGACTGGACTCGATCTTCCGCCAGCAGGAGACGAACCAGTTCGGCTCGCAGCGCTACGCGGTCATGTTCAAGCCGGGCACGTACGGCAACGACGTCAACGTCGGCTTCTACACCCAGGTCCTGGGCCTGGGCCAGTCTCCCGACTCGGTCACCATCAACGGCGCCGTACACGTGGAGGCGGACTGGTTCCCGCCGCAGAACGCCACCCAGAACTTCTGGCGCGGCGCGGAGAACCTGTCGGTGAACCCCACCGGCGGCACCGACCGGTGGGCGGTCTCCCAGGCGTCCGGGTACCGGCGCATGCACGTCCGCGGCAACCTCGAACTCAGTGACGGCGGCTGGTCCAGCGGCGGCTTCATGGCCGATACGAAGATCGACGGCCAGGTCCGCTCGGGCACGCAACAGCAGTGGCTGACCCGGAACTCGCGGCTCGGCAGCTGGACCGGCTCCAACTGGAACATGGTCTTCGTCGGCAGCCAGGGCGTGCCGGGCAACACGTTCCCCAACCCGCCCTACACCACGGTCGCCCAGACCCCGACCGTCCGTGAGAAGCCCTTCCTGTACGTCGACAACGCGGGCGCCTACCGGGTGTTCGTGCCCTCCCCGCGGACCGACTCCACAGCCACCAGCTGGGCGAACGGAAACGCGCCGGGCAGCTCGCTCGGCATCGACCAGTTCCATGTCGTCAAGCCCGGCGCCACCGCCGCACAGATCAACGCCGCCCTCGCCGACGGCAAGAACCTGCTGGTCACACCCGGTGTCTATCACCTCGACCAGACCCTGCGGGTGACCCGCCCCGACACCGTGGTCCTCGGACTCGGCCTCGCGACGTTCATCCCGGACAACGGCGTCACCGCCATGACCGTCGCCGACGTCGACGGAGTGAAGATCGCGGGTGTGCTCTTCGACGCCGGCACCACCAACTCCCGGACGCTGGTGGAGATCGGACCGACCGGCTCCGCCGCCTCGCACGCGTCGAACCCCACCTCCCTGCACGACGTGTACTTCCGCGTCGGCGGAGCAGCCGTCGGCAAGGCGACCACCAGCCTCGTCGTCAACAGCGACCATGTCATCGGCGACCACATGTGGATCTGGCGCGGCGACCACGGCAGCGGCATCGGCTGGAACACCAACACAGCCGACACCGGACTCGTCGTCAACGGCGACGACGTCACCATGTACGGCCTGTTCGTCGAGCACTACCAGAAACACCAAACCATCTGGAACGGCAACGGCGGGCGGACGTACTTCTACCAGAACGAGATGCCCTACGACCCGCCGAACCAGGCCGCCTGGATGAACGGCTCCACCCAGGGATACGCCGCGTACAAGGTCGCGAACTCCGTCACCAGCCATCAGGCGTACGGGCTGGGCAGTTACTGCTTCTTCAACGCCGACCCGTCCGTCACCGCGGAGCGCGCCTTCGAGGTGCCGAACAACCCGGGCGTCCGCTTCCAGAACATGGTGACCGTCTCGCTCGGCGGCACCGGAACCATCCGGCACGTCATCAACGACCGGGGCGGCCCCTCCGACTCGTCCACCAACGTGGCGAACCTGGTGAGCTACCCGTGAGGCGGCTCATGGCACGCCTGCTGACCGGGCTGGCGCTGGTGCTGGGGCTGACGGCGGCCCCGGCGCCCGCCGGGCTCGGCGCGACCGCCGCGCCCCGGGCACCCGCTTTCAAGGTCATCGCCTTCTACCACGGCACCTGGGACGCCGCGCACATCGACTTCGTCAAGGAAGCCAACGAGTGGTTCCCCCGCACGGCCGCGCAGCACGATTTCACCTACACGGCGACGACGAACTGGAACCTGCTCGCGAACGGAGGCGTGAACGACTACCAGGTCGTCCTCTTCCTCGACGACGCGCCGGACACCGCCGCCCAGCGCGCCGGCTTCGAGCGGTACATGAGGGCCGGCGGCGGCTGGATGGGCTTCCACGTCTCGGCGTTCACCGCCGACGCCGGCGCCTGGCCCTGGTACCACAACAGCTTCCTCGGCAGCGGCGACTTCCGCTCCAACACCTGGGGGCCGACGACCGCGGTGCTGCGCACCGAGAACCGCACCCACCCGTCCACCACCGATCTGCCCGCGACGTTCACCTCGTCGGTCAGCGAGTGGTACAGCTGGTCCAACGACCTGCGCGCCAACCCGGACATCAGGGTGCTGGCCTCCGTCGACCCGAAGAGTTTCCCGCTCGGCACCGACCCGAACCAGTCCTGGTACAGCGGCTACTACCCGATCCTGTGGACCAACACCCGGTACCGGATGCTGTACGCCAACTTCGGCCACAACGCCATGGACTACGCCACCGACACACGGCTGTCCTCCACGTTCGCAAGCCCCACCCAGAACCGCTTCCTCGTCGACGGGCTCAAGTGGCTCGGCGGAGCGAGCGGCGGTCGGACGCCCGGAAGTCCGTGAGCGTGGCGCTTCGCGCTTCCCGCGTCGAAGGTGACCGGGGGTTCGAACCGCAGGTCGCGGTCTACTCCTCGATCGCCGCGGCCGTCGGCAACATCGGACAGGCCCCCTACGCCGTCGGCAACGCCTACCTGGGAAGGGACGCCTTGACCTCAAGTGCGCTTGAGGAAGGAGTCTTTCGCCATGGACGCCGAAGAGATGCAGCGACAGGTGCGGGCCCTGACCGACCGCGCCGAGATCACCGACCTGCTGGACCGCTACCTGCGTTCCCTGGACGAGGGGGTACTCGACGAGGAATGGGCCCGTGCGTTCCACACCGAGGACGTCACCGCGGAGATGCCCATCGGGACCGTGCACGGCCGTGACGCTCTGCTGGCCCATGTCCGGCGGGGAATGGCGCTGTTCGACCGCACCGTGCATCTGGGTACCAACGCCGTCATCGAGATCGACGGTGCCCAGGCCACTGCCCGTGGTGCCCAGCTCAGTACGCACGTCCTGGCTGACGGCTCGGGCAGCGTCTTCGTCTCCGCCGGCCACGCGGACACCGAACTGGTGAGGACGGCCGAGGGCTGGCGGATCTCCGCCTCGGCACTGCGAGTGGTGTGGACCCAGGGCTCACCCCCGCGGCTGCCGGAGGGGCTGGCCCCTGCCCCCGCCCCCGCCTCCTAGGACCGGGCCGTCATGCGCGGAGCCGGTCTCCCTCGGGTCTTCATGACCTCGGAGGTAATCGACGGCTCTCCCCTCCCCCGGCAGGATCAGGCACACGGTCGGGAACCCCCGCCGGAATTCGGTCGCAACCGCGAGGAGAGCGCCATGTCCGTCAAGTCCCTGCCGTTCAGGGCCAGTTCGGCGAACACGGCGAGTTCCGTCGCCGAGGCCACCCGGTCCGTCGTGCGGGAGTTCATCGCTGCCCGGCTGGCCGGTGACACCGCGCGGCTCGTCACGCTCTTCGCCGAGGAGGTCGACTGGCTGCTCGCCGAGAACCCCGCCGTCCCCTGGATCCGTCCGCGGTCCACCGCCGCCGAGTGCGCCGCCCAGTTCACGGAGTTGATGGAGCACACCGTCCCCGAGGACGCGCGCGCCAGCGTCGACACCTTCCTCGTCGACGGCACCGACGCCGTGCTGATGGGGCACGTGTCCGGGACCGTCCGCGTCACGGGCAAGACCTTCGAAGGCCCCTTCGCGTTGCACCTCACCGTCGAGGACGGCCGGATCACCCGCCACCACCTCTACGAGAACAGCCTGTCCATCGCCCGCGCCTGCGCCCCGTGAGGGCGCACAGCTCAGGGCACGGCTCAGGGCGGCAAGTCGTCGCCAATCGCCCGCAGGTCCGCCCGCAAGGTGACGAGCCAGTTCTCGACGTCCGTCAGGACCGGTAGCAGCGGGAGCACCGTCGGCGCCCGGCCGGGCGCCGTGGAGTCGACCGCGTACGGAGCGGGCACCGGTGGCACCCGGATGGGGTCCGGCGCGAAGCGGGCGGCCCGGACGGCCGCGGTGGCCGTCACCTCGGCCGCCTCATGTGCCCAGGTCGCCGCGGCGGCGGGGACCTCGCCGTCGAGGTGGCGCTCCGCGATCCGTGGCAGCCAGTTGGCGCCGACCAGGGTGTGCACCGCGAAGTTGAGGGCGGCCGGCCAGTCGGGCGCCGCCTCGTGATGCGTCGCGGGTTCGCTGCGGTACTGGGCGTACGCCGCCTCGGCGAGCCGCAGCCGCTTCCGTGTCCGCCACCGGTGCTGTGTCCGCCACCGGGTCCGCTCACCGTCCTCGGGTGGTTCGGGGAGTGACGGCGCCGCGGGCGCCGCAGGGGCGGGCAAGGTGGCCGCCACCGCCGCCGGGATGAGGGCCGCGGCCTCCTGGAGCAGCCTGGCCATGCCCCGCCGGACCTCGGTGGCCGCTCCGGCCGGCCAGGCCAGGACCCCGCACAGCAGGCCGATGCAGGAGCCCGTGACGACGTCCACCACCCGGACCTCCCCGAGGCGCCAGGTGACCGGAACGAGCTGGGCGAAGGCGGTGGAGACGACAAGCGTGAACAGCCCCTGTGCCCATGCGAGGCCGGCGACCGGTCCCACGGTGAAGGCCAGCAGCATGAACGGGACCAGCAGCGCCGCGTACACGTCGGTCCGCTCCCCCGCCCACAGGATCAGGGCTCCCGCCGACAGCGCCCCCGCGAGCGTGCCGACCACCGCCAGGCGCACGGCGGACCAGGTGGCTCCCGCCGTGGTGCGTCCGAGCGTCAGCACGGCGAGCAGTACCCAGAAGCCGTGAGCGAGGTCCAGCGAACCGGCGACGAGGCGTGCCACGCCCAGCCCGAGCGCCGTACGCACCGCGTTCTGGAACGCGACCGAGCGCAGTGTCAGGTTCCCGGTGAGTCGCCGCGCCCATAGATCGATCGCGGGCGGCTCCGCGTACCAGAGCTGTTCGCCCGGGAAGCCGCGTACGACCCGCCGTCCGCCGAGCGCGACGGACACGGCGGCCCGCGCGGTCACGACCGAGGCCGCCTCGGCGAGGACGGCCGACTGCCGCCGCAGGATGTGGAGCGACGGGGATTCACGGGCCCGCACCGCCCGTGCGCGGGCGGTGAGGAACTGCTCGACCATCTCCTCCAGTGCCTCGGAGCCGGCCACGGGACGCCGGCCGCGCAGGTTCTCCGCCATGGCGGCGCACTCCGCGGCGATCGCCGTCTGGAGCGCTCCCGACACGGGATCCCGGGCGGGCGAGGGCAGTGTGTGCTCCGCGGCACGGGCCAGCTGGTCGAGGAGGCGGCGGGTCGCCCCGCCCGTGTGCGCCAGCGCGCGATCGGTGCGCCCCGCTCCGGTCGGTCGTACGGCAGGCGGAAGCCGCGACAGACGCAGGGCCTGGCCTGCCGCGCGCAGCTCGCGGACACGAGCGGGGTCGGGGGCACCGCCGCCCGCCTCGGCTCCGGCCGCGCGGGCCGCCACATCCAGCGCCGCGGCGAGCCGCTCCCGATAGGGGACGTCGGCGGGAGCGGGCAGCACCAGCAACTCGCAGAGCACCATGAGCGCGCCCCCCAGGAGCAGGCCCGCCAGCCGCTGCGGGAGGGTGTCCGGCAGGTACGGCGGGAAGCAGGCCAGGATGTAGAACAACTGCAGGCCGGGCGCGGCACCGGCCGGTGCCGGGCCGCAGGCCGCGCCGAAGGACATCACGAAGCCCACCAGGACCATCCCCGCGACCGCCGGCGCGGTGGCCACGGCGAGCGCGGTGCCGAGCGAGGTCAGTGCCATGGCGACCGGCAGGACCCGCAGGACGACGCGTGCGCGGTCCCGGCCCGAGCCGGGCAGGGGGGACAGGATGCCGAGCGAGATCGGGGTGAAGAAGGCGTACAACGCGACGACGGGCTCGTCCAGTGCGTATACGGCCGGATAGAAGCCGGCGGCGGCCGCGAGGGAGATCCGTGCGGCGCGACGCGCGGCCTGGACGCGGTCCGGTGACGACGTCCGCTCCGGCATGGCGCTCCTTCCCGCGGCCCCACCCCGGGGAGCGTCCCCCGCCGTACCTCCATTCTCCGCACCGGCGCGCTCCTGGCAGCTCCGGCGGGGCTCGCCTACGGGACTACGGCGTGGCCGACCCGTACCGTGACCGGGAACGCGCCCGGCTTCCCCTCGTTCCCGCGTCTCGTCGCGCCCGTCCGCCGATCCAGGAGGTGGCCCCGCTGCACACCTCGTTTTCCGTCGTCTTCGCGCTCTGCGCGGCGTTCAGCAACGCCGTCGCGACGGTGCTCCAGCGCAAGGCGGCACTCACCGTGCCGCGCTCCGCGGGATTCCGGGCGGGGCTGATGCTGGACCTGCTGCGGCGGCCCGTCTGGCTGGCCGGCATCCTCGCGGTGATCGCCGCCGCCGTCTGCCAGGCGCTGGCGCTCGCCACCGGGCCGCTGACGATCGTGCAGCCGCTGTTCGTGCTGGAGCTGCCCCTCACCCTCATCGTCGCCTCCCTGCTGATGAACCGGAATCTGCCGGGCAGGGGCTGGCTGGCCGTGACGGTGGTGGTGGCCGGGCTGGCGGTCGGGCTCGCCGCCGCCTCCCCCTCCGGCAACCGCATCCATGTGCCGCTGGACCGCTGGATTCCCGCACTGGCGCTGTGCATGGGGCTGGTCGTGGTCCTCGCGCTCGCCGCCCTGAAGCGCCCGGAAGGCCGCGCCCGGGCCGCCTGTCTGGGGACCGCGACGGCGATCAGCTACGCGGTGACCGCGGCACTGATGAAGGCGTCCATGCACATCCTCCAGGAGCAGGGGCTCGCAGGGTTCTTCTCCGCGTGGCAGACGTACGCCTTCGCCGCGACCGGCGTCTGCGCGCTGTTCCTGCTGGAGAACGCGATGCAGGCCGGCCCGCTGGTCGCCTCCCAGCCCGCGCTCACCCTCGGCGACGCGCTGGTGAGCCTCGCTCTCGGCATCGCCCTGTACGAGGAGGAGATCCGCTCCGGCTGGTGGCTGGTGCCCCAGCTGTTCGGTGTCGCGCTGATCGCCGCCGGGGTCCTCGCACTGTCGCGGATCCCGCTCACTCGGGCGCTGGTGGCGCCGGACGAGGAGAGCAGGAAGGGGTAGCGGATGCCGTCGGCGGTGCCGGCGTGACGTGGGGCGCCGGCGGTGGGTCCCGCCGGGGGCCACGGCAGTCACCGCGGGGGCCGCGACCGTCACCCCCCGGCGACGGAGGTTCCTAGCCCACCCGGGTCCCCTGCGCCGCTCCGACGCCATCGCGGCGGTGCGTCCCGTGGCCGCCGACCGCGCGATGGGCCATGTTGCTGACCGTCGAGCCGATCGGCACCGGCCGGATGCGAAGGAGGCCCCGCGGTGGGTGAGCTGTACATCGACGGCGAGTGGACACAGGCGGCGGCGGGCGGGCGACGGGAGGTGGTCAACCCCTACGACGCCTCCGTCGTCACCAGCGTCGACGAGGCCGACGCCACCGATGTGGATCGCGCGGTGCGTGCCGCACGGCGTGCCTTCGTCGAGGAGGACTGGGCGAACGCGCCCTCCCGCCGCCGCGCCGACCTCTTGCTGCGCGTGCGGGACCTGCTGCTGCGCGACAAGGAGGACATCGCCCGCACCGAGACCCTCGACACCGGAAAGACGCTGACCGAGGCCCGTATCGACGTGGAGGACGTGGCGAACGCCTTCCGCTACTTCGCCGAACTCGCGGGCAAGGACGGCGGCCGGGTCGTCGACGTCGGGCCGGACGTCCTCAGCCGCGTCGTCTACCAGCCGGTCGGCGTCTGCGCGCTCATCGCCCCCTGGAACTACCCGCTGCTTCAGGCATCCTGGAAGGTCGCCCCGGCGCTGGCCGCCGGCAACACCTTCGTCCTCAAGCCCAGCGAGACCACCCCGCTCACCACGATCGCCATGATCCGGCTCATCGAGGAGGCCGGCGCGCCGCCCGGCGTCGCCAACCTCGTGCTGGGCGCCGGGGCGACCGTCGGCGCGGCCCTGACCAGCCATCCCGAGGTCGACCTGGTGTCCTTCACCGGCGGTCTGCACACCGGCCGTTCCATCATGGCCAGCGCCTCCGAGGGGCCGCGGAACATCGCCCTGGAACTGGGCGGCAAGAACCCCAACATCGTCTTCGCGGACGCCGACTTCGACGCCGCGGTCGACTACGCCCTGGACGCCGCGTTCCTGCACTCCGGGCAGGTCTGCTCGGCCGGTTCACGGCTGCTCGTCGAGGACTCCCTGCACGACAGGTTCGTCGAGGCCTACGCCGGGCGCGCGCGGGCGATCCGGCTGGGCAACGGCCTGGACGAGGGCACCGAGAGCGGCCCGCTCAGCTCCGCCGAGCACCGCGAGAAGGTCGAGGGCCATATCGCCGTGGCCAAGGAGGAGGGCGCCCGGCTCGTCACCGGCGGCACCCGCCCCGACGACCCCGCCCTCGCCCGCGGCTTCTTCCTGCTGCCGACGATCTTCGCCGACTGCGACCGGTCCATGCGCATCGTCCAGGAGGAGGTCTTCGGACCGGTGGTCACCGTCGAGCGCTTCCGCACCGAGGACGAGGCGGTGGAGCTGGCCAACGACACCCGCTACGGCCTGGCCGGCGGCGTGTGGACCTCCGACGCGAGCCGCGCCCAGCGCGTCGCGCAACGGCTGCGGCACGGCACCGTATGGATCAACGACTTCCATCCCTACGTACCGCAGGCCGAATGGGGCGGCTTCGGCCGCTCCGGCGTCGGGCGCGAGCTCGGCCCCACGGGGCTGCGGGAGTACCAGGAGGCCAAGCACATCTACCAGAACCTCTCCCCCGCCCCCTCCGGCTGGTTCAAGGGC
>NZ_JBHVGZ010000085.1:0-41436 GCF_042800355.1 Streptomyces sp. NPDC057623 | reverse complement strand
CGCCAACGGCTCTCGCCGGACGTCGTGATGCAGCAGACTCATCTTCACGGCCTTCGTGCTGAATGTGTGTGTTCCTTGGTCGGAGCACATATTCAGCCGAAGGCCGCATTCGTGTACGGCAGTTACCGAACCGAGTGATCAAGTTCGACGGACCATTCGACGCCGGACGTTAAAGATCAAGTTAGGGCAGCTCGGAGTCGTCCTCCCCCGCCTCCAGCAGGCCCGCGGCCGCGCCGATGATCCGGGGGTCGGGGGCGCCGACGACCTCCTCGTCCTTGTCGGAGTAGTCGAAGCGGGCCAGCACACTGCGCATGGCCTCGACGCGGGCCCGCTTCTTGTCGTTGCTCTTCACCACCGTCCAGGGCGCGTGCTCGGTGTCCGTCTCGCGGAACATGGCGACCTTGGCGGCGGTGTAGTCCTCCCAGCGGTCCAGCGACGCCAGGTCCATGGGGCTGAGCTTCCACTGCCGTACGGGGTCGACCTGGCGGATGGTGAACCGGGTGCGCTGCTCGCCCTGGGACACCGAGAACCAGAACTTGACCAGGTCGACCCCGTCGTCCACCAGCATCCGTTCGAAGGCCGGGGCCTGCCGCATGAAACGCCGGTACTCGTCGTCCGTGCAGAAGCCCATCACGCGCTCCACGCCGGCCCGGTTGTACCAGGACC
Organism: Streptomyces sp. NPDC057623; assembly: GCF_042800355.1. Classification (NCBI taxonomy): domain Bacteria; kingdom Bacillati; phylum Actinomycetota; class Actinomycetes; order Kitasatosporales; family Streptomycetaceae; genus Streptomyces; species Streptomyces sp. NPDC057623. Next base: position 40,770 of record NZ_JBHVGZ010000085.1, on the reverse strand, counting down.
GGTCGAACATCACGATCTCCCCGGCGGTCGGCAGATGCTCGACGTACCGCTGGAAGTACCACTGCCCGCGCTCACGTTCGGTCGGCTTCTCCAGTGCCACCACCCGGGCGCCGCGCGGGTTGAGGTGCTCGGTGAAGCGCTTGATCGTGCCGCCTTTGCCGGCCGCGTCCCGCCCCTCGAAGACGACGACGAGACGGCGGCCGGTCTCCTTGATCCAGCTCTGGAGCTTCAGCAGTTCGATCTGCTGGAGCCGCTTGTGCCACTCGTACTCCGGGCGCTCCATGCGCTGCTCGTACGGGTAGTTCTCCCGCCAGGTGTCCACGGGGCTGCCGTCCGGCCGGATCAGTACGGGGTCGTCCTGGTCGGTGTAGTCGACGCGCAGCCCTGACAGCAGTTCGGTGTCCATACACACGCATGGAAGCGAGCGCTTTCGTACGCGCGGCGAACCCCAGGCAAAGATCACGTAATGCACGGCGTCAGGGGTAGGTGATGTCGGACACGCGGTAGCGGCAGTGCGTGCCGTCCGGCCCGCTGCCGGTCGCGCTCGGCTCGTCCCCGCTGTCGTCGCCCACGAAGCGGGCGCAGACGTCGATGCCCCGGCCGCTGTCGCCGGTGATCGTCACGCCCGAAAGCGTCGCGGTGTCGCCGTAGTTGGCGTTGACGCCGGCGATGGCCGTGCCCGGCCCGATCACCCGGAGGTCGCTGATGACGACGTAGCCCCTTTGCCGTCAGTCGCCGCGGAACCCTCCGAGGTTGCCGAACCCGGCCCGACCGTTTCCCCGACGGGGTCGGCGCGGCACCGGGGTCACCGTGCCGCGGCCTCGACGAGCCGGGCGAGGTTGGCCAGCGCCATGCGCGTGCCCGTCTCGTTGTCCGCGGCGGGCACGACGTCGGGGATCCCCTCGTGCACGACCAGCACGTCCGTGCCGCCGTCGGACTCGGTGAGCGTCGTGGTCATCGTCATCGTGCCGCGCAGGGCGGGATCGTCGGTCTCGAACTCGACCTCCTCCACGACCTGCTCGTCCGGCACGAGCTTCACGAAGTGACCGTGGTAGGTGTCGGTGTGCGCGTCCGACTTCCCGGTGCCGGTCGGCACGTCGTAGGTGAGCGAGACCCGGAACGCCCCGCCCTCCCGTCCCTCGAACTCGTGCACCCGCCCGGTCATGCCGTCCGGCACCCGCCACTTCCCGACGGCGTCCGCGTCCAGCAGGGCCCGGTAGACGGCCGCGCGTGAGGCGTTCACATGCCGGGAGACCCGCGTCGCGTACATGGCCCCACGATAGGGGCCGGGGCGCGGCACGGCCGCCGGCTCAGCGCACGAGGCAGGGCCGCTTCGGATCGAAGGTCCAGCCGTCGACCAGGTACCGCATGCCGAGGGCGTCGTCCCGGCCCGACAGCGCCTTGTCCCGGTACAGCTCGTGCGCGGCGAGGATTCGGTCCATGTCCGGGCGGACTCCCAGTCCGGGGGCCTGCGGTACGGCGACCTCGCCGCCCATGATCCTGGGCGGTTCGACGGTGAGCCGCTCCCGGCCCTCCTGCCAGATCCAGTGCGTGTCCAGGGCGTTGTACTCACCGGGGGCGGCCGCTCCGCAGTGGGCCATCATCGCCAGGGAGATGTCGAAGTGGTTGTTGGAGTGGCAGCCCCAGGTCAGCCCCATCGCGTGGCACAGCTGGGCTACGCGCACCGAGCCCCGCATGGTCCAGAAGTGCGGGTCGGCGAGCGGGATGGACACCGACTGCAGGGCCAGGGCGTGGGTCAGCTGGCGCCAGTCGGTGGCGATCATGTTGGTCGCCGTGGGCAGCCCGGTGGCCCGGCGGAACTCCGCGAGGATCTCCCGGCCCGAGTAGCCCCCTTCCGCCCCGCAGGGGTCCTCGGCGTAGGCGAGCGTGCCGACGAGGGGGCGGCACAGCTCCACGGCCTCGCGCAGGGACCAGGCGCCGTTGGGGTCGAGGGTGACGCGCGCCTCGGGGAAGCGGTCCTTGAGCGCCCGCACGGCCTCGACCTCCTCCGCGCCCGGCAGGACTCCGCCCTTGAGCTTGAAGTCGCGGAAGCCGTAGTGGTCGTAGGCGGCCTCGGCCTGTCGGACGATCGCCTCGGGGGTCAGTGCCTCCTCGTGCCGGATGCGGTACCACTCGACGGCGGGGTCGGGGTCGCGGACGTAGTCCAGGTCGGTGCGGTCCGGGTCGCCGACGTAGAACAGGTAGCCGAGCACCCGTACGGCGTCGCGCTGTTGGCCGTCGCCGAGCAGGGCGGCGACCGGGACTTCGAGGTGCTGACCGAGCAGGTCGAGGAGCGCGGACTCGACGGCGGTGATCGCGTGCACCGTCGTGCGCTGGTCGAAGGTCTGGGCGCCGCGACCGCCCGGGTCGCGGTCGGCGAAGGTCGCCTCGATCGTGCGCAGGACTCGGTTGTGGTCGCCGACGCGGGCGCCGACGACGAGGTGTTCGGCGTCGCGCAGGGTCTGGGTGATCTTCTCCCCGCCGGGCACCTCGCCCAGGCCGGTGCGGCCCTCGGAGTCCTCCAGGACGACGACGTTGCGGGTGAAGTACGGGGCGTGGGCTCCGGAGAGGTTGAGGAGCATCGAGTCGCGGCCGGCGACCGGATAGACGGAGAAGCGGGTGACGACGGGCTGGCTCATGTCTGGCGGGTGCCGTTTCTCGTGGAGGGGGCGGGTGGTCGAGCGGGGTCAGACGCCGAGGGCGTCCAGTACCTGTTCCAGGACGAGTACACCGCCCAGGCCCAGGATCGCGAGGACCGTCGTGTAGGTCGTACGGGCCTTGATGGCGTCCAGGACCGAGAGGTTGAAGTACTCCTTGAACATCCAGAAGCCCGGGTCGTTGACGTGGGAGAAGGCGATCGAGCCGCAGGAGACGGCGAGCACCATCACCTCGGGGTGGACGCCGCTGCCCGCGAGCAGGGGCAGCGCCACGCCGGAGGCGGTGACGACGGCGACGGTCGCGGATCCCAGGGCGACGCGGAGGATGACGGCGATCAGCCAGGCCAGGACGATCGGGGAGATCGACCAGCCGTCGGTGACGTCCTTGATGTAGTCGGATATGCCGCCCTCGACGAGGACGTTCTTGAAGGCACCGCCCGCGCCGATGACGAGCAGGATCATCGCCATCGCCTGGGCGGCCTCCTTGCACGAGGCGCCGACCTCGGCCAGGCTGCGGCCGACGCGCGGGCCGAACGCCCAGATCGCCACGAGCAGGGTGAGCAGCAGGGCGATCGGCGCGGAGCCGATGAAGGCGATGAAGTGCAGGGGGCCGTTGTCGCCGGAAGCGGCCAGATCCGTCACCGCGGCGCCGGCGATCAGCACCACGGGCAGCAGGGCGACGGACAGCGACCAGCCGAGGCCCGGCATCTCCTCGTCCTCGAAGACCCGTTCGCTCACCAGGCCCTTGGGGATGGCGGGGTTCATCGCCCGGACGAAGGGGAGGCGCGGCCACAGCAGGGCGATGAACGCGCCTACGGGGACGGCGATGAACAGGCCGTAGAACAGGGTGAGTCCGACGGACGCGTGGAAGGTGGCGGCCACCGCGGTGGGGCCGGGGTGCGGCGGCAGGAAGCTGTGCATGGTGGACAGGGCGATCGACATGGGCAGCCCCACCCACAGCAGGTTCGCCCGGGTGACCCGGACGAGGGTGAAGGCGATCGGCACGATGATGACGAAGGCCACCTCGTAGAACATCGTCACGCCGATGAGCATGGCCGTGAGCACCATGGCCACCTGCACCCAGCGCGGCCCGCACACATCGAGGAGGCGGCCGGCTATCCGCTGGGCGGCGCCGGAGTCCCCCATCACCCGGCCGACCATGGCGCCGAGCCCGATGGTGAGCATGGTGTCGCCGATCTGGTCGCCGATGCCCTCGGCGAGTACGTCCGGGATCTTCTCCAGCCCGATCCCCTGAACCAGGCCGACGCCCACCGCCACCAGGAGCAGGGCGGCGAAGCCGTTCAGCCGGAGCTTGGTCATCAGGACGAGCAGGACCAGAACACTGATCCCGACCACCACGAGCGGCATATGTCAGTTCTCCTTTGAACGCCGGCCGCTATGTTCACCCCGCTGAACGGAGTCCTCAGATGAAGACGTCATCTACATATGAGGACGGAGATTATGTTCATGGATGGTCAAGGTCAATGGGTGTGCGCGGCTCGTTCGACGGCCGCGGTGCGTCGTCCCCGGTCGCGGGTACCCGTGTCCGTGTAGCACCCTGCTGGAGAGACGACTCGGAAGCGGATCAGGTGGTGCCGATGGTCGGTGACACGGACGACGACATCCAGACCCGGCGGCGTGGCGGAAGCGGCCACCGGGCGGTGCCGCACACGGCCGACGTGCGGATCGAGGCGTGGGGCGTGAGCCGGGAACGCTGCCTGGTGGAGGCCGCGCTGGGCATGGTCGAGTGCTTCGCCGACGTCACGGCGGTGCGGCCCACCTCGATGGAGCGGATACGGCTCGCCGAGCACAGCGACGAGGACCTGCTGACCGCCCTCCTCGACGAGGTCGTCTTCCGCCTCGACGTGGACGGCCGGGTGCCGGTGGACCTGGAGGCCGACACCACGGACGGCGACCTCGACGTCCGGCTCGCGCTCGCCGAGCTGGGGGACGTGGAGGTCACCGGCGCCACACCGAAGGGCGTCTCCTGGCACGGGCTGCACATCGGGCCGGATCCGTACGGGTGGTCGTGCGCGGTGACGGTGGACGTGTGAGAAGGGGTGAGGTGAAGGGGTCGAGCCGGAGGGACCAGGCGAGACCCCTCAGCCCTTGACCACCCCCAACGGCACCAGCCGGGCCACCGTCCGGCACAGTCCCGCGCCCTCGCTCGCGGCCACCACCTCGCTCACGTCCTTGTACGCCTCGGGCATCTCCTCGGACAGACCGCGCAGCGAACGCGGGCGTACCGCGATGCCCGCCGCCTCCAGCCGGGCCCGTACCTCCCGGCCGCCCACCGCACGGGCGGCCCGGTGGCGGCTGAGGAGGCGGCCCGCGCCGTGGCAGGTGGAGAAGAACGCGCCCCCGCCCGCCACCCCGACCAGGACGTACGAGGCGGTGCCCATCGTCCCGGGGATCAGCACCGGCTGGCCGACCTCGCGCAGATCGTCGGGCAGCTCAGGATGGCCGGGCGGGAAGGCGCGGGTCGCGCCCTTGCGGTGGACGCACAGAGTGCGGCGGGCGCCGGCCACCGGGTGGGGCTCGATCTTGGCGAGGTTGTGGGAGACGTCGTACACCAGGGACAGCCGGGTTCCCGCGGCACGGCGGAAGACGCCGCGGGCCGCGTCGGAGAGCAACTGGCGGTTGGCGCGGCCGTAGTTGGCGGCGGCCGCCATCGCGCCGAGATACCGCTGTCCCTCGGGTGAGTCGACCGGCGTGCAGGCCAGTTGGCGGTCGGGGACCTTGATGCCGTAGCGGGCCATCGCACGGTCCATCAGCCGGACGTGATCGGTGCAGATCTGGTGGCCGAGCCCGCGGGAGCCGCAGTGGATCATCACGCACACCTGGCCGACGGTGAGCCCGAACGCGGCGGCGGCTCTCTCGTCGTACACCTCGTCGACGCGCTGCACCTCCAGGAAGTGGTTGGCCGACCCGAGGCTCCCGACCTGCCCGAGCCCACGCTCCCTCGCCCGGGCGCTCACCTGGTCCACGTCGGCGTCGGCGACCGCCCCGCCGTCCTCGCAGCGGATCAGGTCGCGCTCCTCGCCGTGGCCCTCCGCGACCGCGTACCGGGAGCCGCCCCGCAGGATCCGCTCCAGCTGCGCGGTGCCGGTCAGGTGCCACACCCCGCCAGGGCCGGCGCCGCGCGGGATCGCCCGGTCCAGGCCGTCCATCACGGCGGACAGCGCCGGCTCCAGCCCCTCGCGGTCGGTGTCGGCGGTGAGCAGCCGTACGCCGCAGGAGATGTCGAACCCGACCCCGCCGGGCGAGACGACCCCGCCGCCGGCCACGTCGGTCGCGGCGACCCCGCCGATGGGGAAGCCGTAGCCCCAGTGGATGTCGGGCATGGCGTACGAGGCGCCGACGATGCCCGGCAGCGTGGCCACGTTGACCACCTGCTCCAGCGACTTCTCGGCGTCCCGCAGGAGCCCCCGCGACGCGAACACCACGCCCGGCACCCGCATCGGCCCGTGCGGATCGATACGGAAGCGGTGGGGGGCTTCCTCGACCAGTTCCATGACGGCCTCCCGCACCTCGGCCGGGCACGGGTCCGGCGCCCGGCGTCGCAGATGCGGGGTACCCGCGCGGGGCGGGCCGTATCGCGGCAGCCATCCCCCCGCACAGCCCGTGACACCCCGTACCGTTGAGACATGAGCGGCGGCACGGTCACGCTGTTCGTCTGCGGTGACGTGATGCTCGGACGCGGCGTCGACCAGATCCTGGCCCGGCCCGGCGACCCGGTGCTGCGGGAGGGGTACGTCACGGACGCCCGCTCCTACGTGAGCATGGCGGAGTCGGTGAACGGTCCGATCCCGGCCCCCGTCGACCCGTCCTGGCCGTGGGGTGAGGCGCTGGCGGTGCTGGAGGCGCGTGCCCCGGACGTCCGGATCGTCAATCTGGAGACGTCCATCACGCGCAGTGCGGCGTTCGAGCCCGGCAAGGCGGTCCACTACCGCATGCATCCGGCCAATCTGCCCGCCCTCGGGGTGGCCCGGCCCGATGTCTGCGTCCTGGCCAACAACCATGTCCGGGACTTCGGCCGCGCCGGTTTGGAGGAGACGCTCGACGTCCTGCACGGCGCGGGTCTGCGGACGGCGGGCGCGGGGCACGGCGCCGCGGAGGCGTACGCCCCCGTGGCACTCCCGCTTCCCCACGGCGGTCGGGTGCTGGTCTTCGCCCTCGGCGCCCGTACCAGCGGCGTCCCCGCGGGCTGGGCGGCGACGGCGGACCTCTCCGGTGTCGCCTACGTGCCCGAACTGACGGCCGCCACGGCCGCCGCCGCGGTCCGGCGCATACGGCGGGTGAAGCGGTCCGGCGACCTCGTGGTCGTGTCCGTGCACTGGGGATCCAACTGGGGCTACCTCGTCCCCCGGGACCAACGCCGCTTCGCGCACGCCCTGGTGGACGGCGGCGCCGACGTCGTCCACGGCCACTCCTCGCACCATCCCCGCCCCGTCGAGGTCCACCGCGGCCGGCTGGTCCTGCACGGCTGCGGCGACTTCATCGACGACTACGAGGGCATTCCCGGCTACGAGCAGTACCGCGACGACCTCCGCATCGCCTACTTCGTGACACTGGCGGCCGACACCGGCGAGCTCACCGACCTGCGCATGGTGCCCCTCATCGCCCGCCGCATGCGCCTGGAGAGCGCCCCGCCCGAGGACCGCGCCTGGCTGCACACGACCCTCGACCGCATCAGCCACGGCGCCCACCTCACCCTGGGCACGGACGGGGCGCTCGCCCTGCGCGGGCCCGCCGCGGCGACCCCTTGAACCACCGGCCGCCCGGCTCCCTCAGCGTGACTCTCCCCCACCGCTCAACGCCGCCAGCACATCGGCGTCGGTCAGCTGGCCGAAGTCCTCGTACCACTCCCCGACCGAGCTGAACAGCCGCGGCTGGTGCAGACAGACGAAATCGTCGACCAGCCGCCGCAGTTCCTCGGCCGTCTCCGGTGCGCACACCGGCACGGCCAGGACCAGACGCCCGGGGTCCTGGCCGCGTACGGCACGCAGGGCGACGCGTGCGGTCGAGCCGGTGGCGACGCCGTCGTCGACGACGACGGCCGTACGGTCGCGCAGGCGTGGCGGCGGCCGCCCCTGTCGGTAGCGCTCCTCGCGGCGCCGCAGCTCCTTGCGCTCCCGCTCCACCACCGCCGCCAGGTCGGCCTCGCTCAACCCCAGCCGGAACAACGTCTGTTCGTCGAACAGCGGAGGGGCGTCGCCCGCGAGCGCACCCACCCCGAACTCCTCGTGGAACGGGGCCCCGATCTTGCGCACGACGAGCACGTCCAGCGGGGCCCGCAACGTCGCGGCGATCTCCCGGGCCACCGCCACGCCGCCCCGGGGCAGCGCGAGGACCACGGGATGCGGAAGGGTGCCCTTGTCCCGCCGGATGCGCAGCTGCTCCGCCAGCTCCCGCCCGGCCTCCTCACGGTCACGGAACCGCATGGGCTTCCCCTTCCGTCGATCGCCGCGTACCCCACCCACCGGTACCGGACACACCACGGGACTCGTCTGCCCGACACGTCGCAGGGGTCTGGCCTTCTCGGCCGGGCCTGGCCTAGGGTGCCCGATGGCAAGCGCTTTCTAGCCTGCCCATGCCAATGATGGCCCGCACGCCACGCTCAGGTAGTCCCGTCGCCCCACCCCCGTCGGTCATGCACTCCCGTCATGCGCGGAAAGGAAGCGTCACGTGCCGCACCAGGACACCCCCCGCCCCCGCCCCCTCCCGTCCCAGCCGTGGAGCCGCAAGTCCTTCCTGCGCGGCATGGCCGCCGTCGGAGCCGCCCCGCTGCTGCCCGCCGTCCTGCCCGCACGCGCGCGGGCCGCGTCGGACCGGCCCGACTTCCCGCTGGCCCGGGGCGGCACCGCCGTCGAGCTGTACGTCGACGCGGCGGACGACGCCGCCGTGATCCGCGCGGCCGGTGACCTCCAGGCGGACGTCGAACGGGTCAGCGGGGTCCGGCCGGTGCTGCGGCACACACTGCCGGAGACGGCGGCGGGCCTGGTCCTCGTGGGCACGCTGGGCGCCAGCCCGGTCGTCGACCGGCTGGTCGCCCAGGGGCGCCTGGACGTCTCGCGTGTCGAGGGGCGCTGGGAGGCGTCCGTGACGCAGGTCGTGGAGCGGCCGCTGCCCGGGGTCGAGCGGGCTCTGGTGATCGCGGGCAGCGACCGGCGCGGCACGGTCTACGGCATCTACGACACCTCGGAGCGCATCGGCGTCTCCCCCTGGTACTGGTGGGCCGACGTCCCCGTGCCCCGACGGGACACCGTGACGGTGCCCGCGGGCCCGCTCAAGCGGTACGAGCCGTCGGTGCGTTACCGGGGCGTCTTCATCAACGACGAGCAGAACCTGACCACCTGGTCGCACCGTACCCAGGAGCCGGACAAGAACATCGGCCCCGAGACCTACAAGCGCGTCTTCGAGCTGCTGCTCCGCCTCAAGGCCAACTACCTCTGGCCGGCCATGCATCCGTACTCCGACTTCTTCAACAAGCACCGCGAGAACCCCGAACTGGCCGAGCGCTACGGCATCGTCGTCGGCTCCAGCCACCCCGAAGCCCTGCTGCGCAACGGCGTGCACGAGTGGGAGCCGTGGGCCAAGGAGCACCCCGGCCCCGACGGCACCCTGCCCGTGTACGACTACACCGTGAACCCGGCCGTCATCTCCGACTACTGGAGGGCCCGGGCGAAGCAGAACGCGTCGTACGAGAGCAGCTGGACGATCGGGATGCGCGGGCTGCACGACAGCGCGCTGGAGACGAAGTACGCCACCACCGTCCCGGAGAAGGTCGTGGTGATGAACGACATCATCGCCGACCAGCGCCGGATCCTGGCCGAGGAGGTCGGTACGGCCGCCGAGCCGCAGATCTTCATCCCGTACAAGGAGGTCCTGGAGCTGTACAACGCGGGCGTCCGGGTCCCCGACGACGTCACGCTGATCTGGCCGGACGACAACCACGGCAACATGCGCCAGCTGCCGAACGACGCCGAGCGGGGCCGGGCCGGCGGCAACGGCATCTACTACCACCTGTCCTACTGGGGCCGCCCGAAGAGCTATCTGTGGCTGGACACCACACAACTCGCCAAGGTCTGGCAGGAGTTGCGGCGGGTGTACGAGCACGGTGCCGACCGGATGTGGATCTTCAACGTCGGCGACGTCAAGTCGATCGAGACCGGTCTGTCCTTCTCCCTCGACATGGCCTGGGACGTGGACCGGTGGGACGCCGACGACGTGGGCGACTTCCTGGCCGAGTGGTCGGGGCGGCAGTTCGGCCGGCGGTACGGCCGGGAGATCGCCGCCATCCGCACCGAGTACTACCGGCTCGCGGCGGAGCGGCGCCCGGAGTTCATCGACCCCGGGGTGTTCTCCGTGATCCACCACGGCGACGAGGCGGGCCGCCGGATGGACGCGTACGAGCGGCTCCTGGCGCGGGCGCGCGCGGTGGGCGCCAAGGTGCCCGAGCAGTACCGGGACGCCTTCTTCGAACTGGTCGAATACCCGGTGCACGGCGCGTACCTGATGAACCTGAAGTACTACTGGGCCGACCGTAACGCGCTCGCGGTCCGGCAGGGACGCGGGGCCGGGACCAACCGCTTCGCCGACCTGGCCGAGGCGGCCCACGCCGAGGAGGCGGCGCTCACCAAGCGGTACAACACCGAGGTGGCGGGCGGGAAATGGGACGGGATCGTCAACCCGTACCCCTCCCAGATCCCGAAGGCCCCGGGCCGCCCGGCCGTCACCCGGATCGCCCGGCAGGAGACCTCGGGACTGGGCGTGGCGGCCGAGGGGAACGCCACCGGGACGGACCGCCCGCTTTCCTTCTCCTCCTACACCCGGGACAGACGCTTCCTCGACGTCTTCAACACCGGCTTCCTGCCGCTCGACTGGACGGCCGAGGCGAGCCGCCCATGGGTGCTGCTGAGCTCGGCGGAAGGCTCGCTCACCGACCAGACGCGGCTGTGGGTGGAGATCGACTGGGCACGGCTGCCCGAGGGGACGTACGACGACGCCACGGTCGCCGTCAGCGGGGCCGGTCAGCGGATCGAGGTGCCGTTGCGGGTGGTCCACGAGGGTGCGCGGGCGCGGCGCCGGGCACGCGGGTTCGTGCCGGCCCACGGGTACGTCTCGATCGACGCCGTGCACACCGAGCGCCGGGTGGCCCGCGGCGGGGCGCACTGGCGTGAGGTGCGCGGACTGGGCCGCCGTACGGGAGCCCTGGAGGCGGTGCCGTCGACGGCCGCACCGGTCACCGCCGACTTCGCCCGCCTGGCGCCGGAGCTGAGGTACCGGGTGCGCTTCGACAGCGCCGGCACCTTCCCGGTCACCGTCTTCCGGTTGCCGTCCCTCGACGAGCGCGGCCACCGCCGGCTGGCGGTCGCACTCGACGAACAGCCGGCCACGGTCCTCGCGGGCCAGGCCGTCGCCACCGGCAACCGGGGCGACGCCTGGGCCCGCAACGTCGAGGACGGCGTCGAGAAGCTGACCGCCCGGGTGACGGTGGACGAGCCGGGTGAGCATGTTCTGCGGATCTTCATGGTCGACCCGGGCATCGCCGTGGACCAGATCGTCATCGACACCGGCGGGCTGCCCGTCAGCTATCTGGCGCCGCCGGAGAGCTACCACGCGGAGTTCAACCCCGACCCGGAGCGGGCGGCGGGTCCGCGGCCGTACTGAGCCCCGGCGTGACGGGTCCCCGGCCCTGCTGGACGGTCCAGCGCCGCCGACGCCCGAGCTGCGGACCGGGCGGACACCGGAGGACTGGCTCGTGAGGTCGGTGGCGCCCGGATGGTTCACCCGTTCGGCGTATCCGGCGGTTCCGGGGCGGTCCAGTCGTACGGTCCGCCGCCGCGCCACTCGATCAGCTCGGGGTCGTCGACGGCCCGGTCCTCGCCGGGCAGGCCCGCGCGGTGCACCAGGTCCAGCACGTCGAACAGGCTGTACGCGGTGCCGGTCGGCTCGCCGCCGATCGTCACCTGACGCCCGCCGTCCGACGCCGGCGGGAGCACCACCACGGGGGGACGCGTGCTCATGACACCACCATGCGCTCTGCGCGGCCGGTACGCAGCCCGGCGTACCGGCCGGATCGGCCCGACCGGCCAAGGAGCGCGCTCAGCGTCGGTACAGCCCGACTAGGGTTCCGCTGGCCAGTTGCCGTTCGTCCAGCACGCGGTGGGCCTCTACCGCCGTGGGCGCTTCCGGGATGGAGACGGGGCCCGCAAGGGCGTACAGCCGGAAGTAGTACCGGTGCGCGTCGTCGCCGACCGGCGGGAGCGGGCCGCCCCACCCCGACTCCCCGTAGCCGTTGGTGTGCGGGTGGCTGCCCGGGGTCGTCCGCCCGGCCGGGAGCCCCTCCGCGTGCGGATCGATGCCGGTGACCAGCCAGTGCACGAAGGTGCCCGACGGCGCGTCCGGGTCCTCGCACAGCAGGGCCAGCTCCGCCGCCCCGTCCGGCACTCCGGACCAGGCCAGCGGCGGGGAGAGGTTCTCGCCCTCCAGGGCGTGGCGACGCGGGATCATCTCATGATCGTGGAACGCGGAGCTCCTGAGTTCGATGTCGCTCATGGGCGCCGCAGTACCCACCCGGGGGCGGGCCACACGCGGTGCCGGACACGGGGTGCGGGAGCCGGGCCGGTGGCGGCCGAGCCCCGTTTCGCCCCGCGCCCGCCGGGAACTCGGCGCCTGCGTCGATCTTCACGGAAGGGACGCGGGAGGGAGGAGCGCCATGGCATTCCGCGACCGCACCCACGCCGGACAAGAACTCGCCCCGCGGCTGGTCGAGTGGGCCGACTCCGTTGACGTGACCGATCTGCTGGTGCTGGCCCTGCCGCCCGGTGGCGTGCCCGTCGCCGCGGAGGCGGCCCGCGCCCTGCACGCCCCGCTGGACGTGCTGCTGGCCCGTGAGATCAGCACTCCGATCCGGCCTGAGACGCCGATCGGAGCGATCGTCGCCGACGATCCGCCGCTGTACGACCGGCAGAGCCTCGCCATGATGCACCTGTCCGAGGACCGGCTCGGCGACGTCGTCGCCCGCGAACGCAACGAGCTGCACCGCCACGAGTACGTCTACCGCGGCCGCCGCCCCCTGCCGTCCCTCCACGGCCGCACGATCGTGGTCGTCGACGACGGCCTGACCACGGGCCTGACCGCCACCGCGGCCCTGCGCTTCCTGCGCCGCCACGGCCCGGCGCGACTGGTCCTGGCCGTACCCGTCGGCAGCCCGCGCACGACGGCCGCGATCCGCCCCGAGTGCGACGACCTCCTGTGCCTGGCACAGCCGCCGTCCCTCCACACGGTCGGTGAGTGGTACGAGGACTTCGGCCGGCTCTCCGAGACGCGGGCCGCCGAGACACTGCACGCGTTCTACGCCACGGCGTGACCGGCCCGGGGAACCGGCCTTTCGCGTAGTCACTCCGGAGCGCGTCGTCACTCCGGATCGATCAGCGCGAGACCGAGGTCGGGGCGGTGGATCTTCGCCAGGACCGCGGGGCTGTCCCGCACGATCACCTCCAGCGTCGGCCACACCCGCCCCTCCAGCAGATGCCCTCCGCGCGTCGTCCCGTCCGACAGTCCCAGCACGGCGTGCAGGTGCGCGGTCGGTCCGTCCCCGCCGATGGCGATGTCCCCGAGGAGGGACAGGACCTCGCACTGCTCGTCGACGCCGATGCGGCGATAGTCCTTGGCCTCGCGGTCGAACCACCCCACCACAGCCCGGGAGAAGGCGCCCACGGCGGTCACCTGGGACGCGCCCAGGGCCTGTTCCCGTGCGAAGCCGGTGATCTCGGCGAGGGCGTCCTCACCGGGCGCGAGCACCAGGACGTACACCGACTCCGGGGAATCCTGCACCTGTTGCCACTTCATGCCCGCCCGGGTACCCGCACCGCCTCCGGCGACACGACCAGGGCCGTCGTCGCGGCGACGCCCGGCGCCCGTCCGTACGCCATGACATGGTGGTGCCATGGCCATAGAAGTCCGTCCCGCCTCGGTCTTCGAGGACGTCCGTGCGCTGGTCGGCCCGAAGTCACCCGGGGCGAACGTCTGTTGGTGCCTGAGCCATCGGATCCCGTCCAAGCTGAACAACGAACTGCGGGGGCCGGCCCGCGGCGAGTACGTCGCCGGACTGTGCCGCGCCGATCCTCCTCCGGGAGTGATCGCCTACGACAGTGACGAGCCGGTCGGCTGGGCGGCCGTGGCACCGCGCTCGGCCACGTCCTTCGCGCGCAACCGCAAGATCCCGCACGTCGACGACCTGCCGGTGTGGTCCCTGTGGTGCATCCGCGTCCGCCCCGGCCATCGCAAGCAGGGGATCACGCACGCCCTCATCGCCGGAGCGGTCGAGTTCGCGCGGGAGAGCGGTGCACCGGTGATCGAGGCCTACCCCCTCGACAACGGTGACGCCCGGGTCGACCAGACGATGGCGTACGCCGGGCTGCGGAAGAACTTCGAACGGGCCGGCTTCGTCCACGCCGCCGACACGACCTCCGTACTGGCCGGTCATCCCCGGATCCTGATGCGGCTCGATCTGCGCTGACCTGTGCGCCCGCGCCGGGCTCAGTGCACCGAGAAGCCGCCGTCCACGAAGATCGACTGCCCGGTGACGTACGCGGAGGCGCGGCTCGCGAGGAAGACCGCCGCGCCGGCGAAGTCCTCGGCCAGGCCGTTGCGCCCGACCATCGTGCGGGCGGCGAGTGCCGCCACCTTCTCGGGGTCTGACGACAGACGGGAGTTGAGAGGCGTCATGACGAAGCCCGGCACGAGCGTGTTGCAGGTGACGCCGTACGGCGAGAATGCCTCGGCCTGTGAGCGGGCCAGCGACTCCAGTGCGCCCTTGGAGACGCCGTAGGCGCCGCTCTGGACGAACGCCCGGTGCGCCTGCTGGGAGGTGATGTGGATGATCCGTCCGAAGCCTCGCTCGGCCATGCCGGGCCCGAACCGCTGCCCCAGCAGATGGGGCGCTTCGAGGTTCACGGCCATCGTGGTGTCCCAGACGTCCTCGCCCAGCTCGCCGAGCGGCGGGCGCAGATTGATCCCGGCGCAGTTGACGAGGATGTCGGGCTCGCCGAATGCCTCGACCGCGCCCTCGGCCGCCGCCCGCACGCCGTCGCGCGTGCCGAGGTCGGCGCTGACCCAGGCCGCCCGGCAGCCCCGCGCCTGAAGGTCGCCGGCCGTCGCGGCCAGCTCCGCCTCCCCGCGGGCCACGACCACGACGCCCGCACCCGCGCGGGCGAGCGCCTCGGCGATGGCGCGACCGATGCCGGAACTGCCACCGGTCACCACGGCGACCCGGCCTTCCAGCGAGAACAGTTCGGAGAGGTATGCCTGCGAGACCATGCCGGCAGCCTAGGCGGCACGCCCCCGGCGAGAGCGCTCGGGTCGCGTCGCCTCGGACCGGTACGGGCGCTCACTGCCCGCCCGTCCTGTCCGCCGCCCTTCGTGTGAGCCCGTCACGCGCGGGCACTCGGAGCCCGCGGTGGGTCCGTCCGGGCCGCCGCCCGTTCTGGAGGTGGAGACCATGGGCCATGGTGGGAACGTCATCGACGAGCTGGTGACCGATCACCGCGAGGTGGAGGAGATGTTCGGCCGGATCGAGGCGCTTCCGCACGGCGACAAGGATCGCAAGCTGGTCGCCGACCAGGTCACGATGGAGCTGGTGCGGCACTCGGTCGCCGAGGAGATGTACCTGTACCCGGCCGTGCGGGAGCATGTGGCGGGCGGGGACGCCATCGCCGACAGGGAGATCGACGATCATTCCAAGGCCGAGCGCATCATGAAGGACCTGGAGGGGTGCGACGCCGGCGATCCCGAGTTCGACCGGCTCATCGGGATGCTGATGACGGAGGTCCGCTCGCACATCGCCGACGAGGAGCAGAACCTCTTCCCGAATCTGCGCGCGGGCTGTCCCCCGGAGGCGCTCGACACCCTGGGCGACAAGGTGCGTCAGGCCAAGAAGCTGGCTCCGACCCGCCCCCACCCGTACGCCCCGGACAAGCCACCGGCCAACAAGCTGCTGGCACCGGGCGCCGGCCTGGTCGACCGCCTGCGCGACGCGCTGACGGGACGCGGCAAGAAGGACTGACCGGCGTACGTCCTTCGGGGGCCGGGGCTTGGTGCCCGGCCGGCGCTGGGGCTGAGTGCGAGGGCCGGGTGCCAGGAGTGAGCGCTTGGGCTGGGTGCCGCCGCTCCGGTGATGCCTGCCCGGCTCCGGGGCCCCGGTCGGTGAGTGCGGCCCCGGAGCCTCAGGCGATGAGTGCCCGGCCCGGGTCCAGGCGCTCGTGGAGGGTGGGGCGGTGCAGGGCGGCCACCGGGGCGAGCAGGTCCGGGTGGCGCAGGAGGGCCGCTGCCTGGCGGTCCCGGGTGTCGGGGGACACCAGCCGGCGGAACTCGACCGGCAGGCCGGTGCCGTGGCCGCCCTCGGCGATCGCCCCGACCGCCAGCCGGGCCAGTTCGTCGTCGGTGAGCAGACAGGCGGCCCAGCTCGCCACGACCTCGTCCACCCAGGTGCGCCAGGCGGAGTCGTCCGTCTCGTCGGACGCGGTCGTGTCCGCGCCGGTGACCCAGTCCAGTGCGACCGAGCCGCCGGGGCCGGCCATACCGACCAGGGCCGCGTCGGTCGGTGTCGGGTAGCGCAGCCACGCGGCGACCGTGACGGCCTGCCGGGCCTGCACCTCGCCCAGGGCAGCGGCGAGCGCGCCGCCGCATGCGGGGTAGGAGCGGGTCAGCCACTGGGTGGTCGCCGCGATGAGCGGGGAGAGGTCTGCGAGCACTGCCGGGCCGTCCGAGGTACTGGCGGGAAACGGGAATCAAGGTGAATCCCTCAAACGGTAGCCCGCCGCCCCGGGCGGCCGACATGCCTGCGGCCTCGTGAACGGCGTGGCCTCGCCCACACCTCACCCCGGACGGCACCGAAGCAGCGCGGTCAGCTACCCAGGTGGTAGATGTGGAACGCCCGGCCGATCACCGGCTGGGCGACGTTGCGGACCTTCACGCCCCCACTGGTCATGCCGTGCTCCGTGCCGAGGTGCGCGTGACCGTGCACCGCGAGGTCGGCTCCCGCCGTGTCGATCGCCTCGGCCAGCAGATAGCTGCCGAGGAAGGGGTAGATCTCGGGAGGTTCGCCGGCCAGGGTGTCCGGCACCGGGGAGAAGTGGGTGAGGGCGACGCGTACGTCGCAGTCCTGCTCCTGAAGTTCCGCCAGCGCCGCCCGCAGGGTGTCGGCCCGGTGCCGCGAGTACCGGACGAACTCCCTCATGATCGGCTCCCCGAACTCGCCGGCGCACCGGCCCACGAACCCGCCGCCGAAGCCCTTCGTACCGGCCACGCCGATGCGCGCCCGGCCGTTGTCCACCACGGTGGCCTGTCCTTCCAGGACCCGCGCGCCCGCGTCCTGGAGCACGGCGGTGACCTCCTCCGCGCAGTCGGAGTGATGGTCGTGGTTGCCCAGGACCGCGACCACGGGGACCGCGAGGTCCTTGATCTCCCGCGCGACGACCTGGGCCTCCTCGAGGGTGCCGTGACGGGTGAGGTCCCCGGCGAGCAGCAGGACGTCGGCGCTCTCGTGCAGCGTCTCGAACGAGGGACGGAGCACGCCCTGGCTCTCGGGGCCCATGTGGATGTCCCCGACGGCCGCGATCCGGATCATTCGACCTCCTCGGCGTGGTCGGGCGCGGCGTTGTCCGCGACCACGATGTCGCAGTGGACCGGGTGTCCCGGCAGCTGGGCGCGAGCGGTGCGCAGGACGTCGTCGCGGCACTGGGCGGACGGGACGGTGCCGGTCAGCAGGACGGCCTCGCCGCGCATCTCGATGCGCACCCCCAGCTCGCCGAGGGGCCCGGCGGCCAGGTGGTCGGTGAGATGGGCCACGAGGTAGTCCAGGTTCGGCGCGCCGCCCACGCCCGGGGCGGGCCGGGGGCCGGGGCCGCTCATCGGTACTCCTCCCGTGCGGCGATCACGCGCAGGCGCTCCAGGAGGAAGAAGAACGCGGCGGGCATCGGCTCGTCCCCGCAGGAGCCGCGTACGTCCTCCCAGTCGACCTTCTCACGCAGGGCGCGGGCCGCGGCGAGGGCCGGCCCGAAGTCGCAGTAGTGCTCCGAGAACGCCTGGATCAGCCCTCGCACCAGATCGGTCGGCGCGAGCACCGGCATGAGCACCGAGTCGACCGGGATCTCCTGCGCCCGGGCCAGGAGGTCCGTCGTGACCGGGCGGTGGGCCATCTCGAAGAGGAGGTCGACCTCCTGGCCGAGGCATGTCGTCTTCATCAGCCAGTCCTCCGGCGGCGTACGGACCGTGAGGCCCGCTTCGGTCAGGGTGTCCGCCACCGCCTCGGCGTCGGAGCGGCGCACGCAGAAGTCGGCGTCGTGCTGGAGGTGACCGCTCCCGCCGTGGGCGTACACGGCCACGCTTCCGGCCAGCGCGAACGTGTGCCCCTGGCGTTTCAGCAGCGCGCCGACCTGCTTGGCGGCCTCAAGGATCGCCTGACTGCGGTCCCGGGGCAGTTCCTGGCTGTTCAGCGGGCGCGGTTCCCGCGAGGCGGGCCCGACCGGGCGCAGCTCGGGGAACCCGGGTCGCCCGGCGGGCGTCGCGCTCTCCCGGTTCTGGGTCATCACGACTCCGTTCGCCGCACGGAGATCCGGTGCGAGCCCGGGGCGGGCTCGGCAGAGGCACCGAGTACCCAGCGCTCCGGTTTCGATACGGCGGGCTCACGCCGCGGTGTAGCCGAGCTGGCGCCTCATGTAGGGGGTCATGAGCGTCTTGGCCTTGGCCAGGGTGGTGGTGCGGCCGCCGAGGACCGCCGTCTCGCCGCCCGGTACCGGCAGCATCGTCACGCCGTCGGCCGGGCCGAAGGGAACGATGAGCGGGGTGCGGTGGATCGGCCGGTAGAAGCGGGGCTCCTTGCGGTGCTTGCCGGCGCTGTTCAGGTAGGCGCGGATGTTGTGGACGGCCAGGTCGGCCTGGGCGAGCGCGGCCGGGGTGATCTTGACCTCGGTGGCGTCGTTGACGTCGCCGACCGCGAACACGTCCAGCCATCCCTGGACCCGCAGGGCCTGGTCGACCTTCACGTGTCCGGTCGGGTTCAGCCAGTCCCCGTGCCCGGCCAGCCGAAGCCAGAGCGTGTTGGGCGTGGTGCCGGTCGCCCAGAAGGAGCGGTCGGCCTCGATGAGGTTGCCGTGGGCGTCGCGAAAGGTGCCGAAGTCGTTGCCGGGGGACATGAAGGCGTCCAGCCACACGTCCACGCCGTGCGACTCCAGCCAGATCCGCGCTTTGCGCCCGGCCCGCGCGCTGCCCGTGGCGTGCAGCAGTTCGGGCCCGGAGTGGGCGAGGGTGACCTTGGCTTCCGGCCGGGCGAGGCGGATCTCGGCGCTGAGCTCGACGCCGGAGGGGCCGCCGCCGACGACGAGGACGTGCTCGGCGGCGGCGATCTGCTGCTGGTGCGCGGCGAAGGACTTCGCCGCCTCCTCGACGGTGGTGCCGGCGAAGCGGGCCGGTTCCGGGTAGTCGGCACCGGTGGCGATCACCAGGACGTCGTAGGGGAGCCGTTCTCCCGTCGCGAGCGTCACCTGCCGCTCGGTGGTGTCGATGCGGACGGCCTTGCCGACGGCCACCCGCCCGTTGGTCAGCAGCCGGTCGTAGGGGATGAACGGGCTGTGCGACCACTCCGGACGTACGCCGGCGCGCAGGGCGGCGATGCGGTGGAAGAAGACCTCCTTGCGGTCCACCAGCGTGACCCGTGCCGTCGCGTCCAGCCGCTTCGCCAGACGAACGCCGGCGTAGCCGCCGCCGATCACCACTACGTCGCCGTCAAACACGCCGAGTCTCCTGTGCTGGTGGGGGGAAGGAGGAGCGAGTGGCGCGACGGGTGGGCCGCCGTTGGCCACTCCCCTGTCGGCGAGCCTATCGATTGAAACTTAAAGAATTGACGGGACTCGGTGTGCGTTCTGTGAAGGGTGCGCCGTCCGGGGCACCGCCATGCAGACGAAAACGTCCAGGCCGACCCGTGCGGGCCGGCCTGGACGTCTGGCTGGGTACGGATCAGACGAGGTCGAACCGGTCCAGGTCCATGACCTTGGCCCACGCCGCGACGAAGTCGTTCACGAACTTCGCCTTGGCGTCGTCGGACGCGTAGACCTCCGCGAGGGCGCGCAGCTCGGAGTTCGAGCCGAAGACCAGGTCGGCACGGGTGCCGGTCCACTTGACCTCGCCCGAGGCGTCACGGCCCTCGAACGTGGTCTGGTCCGCGGACGTCGACTTCCACGTCGTGCCCAGGTCGAGCAGGTTGACGAAGAAGTCGTTGGTCAGCTTGCCCGGGGTCTCGGTGAGGACACCGTGCGACGAGCCGCCCTGGTTGGCGCCGAGGACGCGCAGACCGCCGACGAGGACGGTCAGCTCGGGGGCGCTCAGGGTGAGCAGGTTGGCGCGGTCGAGCAGCAGGTACTCGGCCGGCAGCCGGTTGCCCTTGCCGAGGTAGTTGCGGAAGCCGTCCGAGGTCGGCTCCAGCGCGGCGAAGGACTCCGGGTCGGTGTGCTCCTCGGTCGCGTCCACACGGCCCGGCGTGAAGGGAACCGCCACGTCGAAGCCGGCGTCCTTGGCGGCCTTCTCGACCGCGGCGGCACCGCCGAGGACGATCAGGTCGGCCAGGGAGACCTTCTTGGCACCGGAGTTGAACTCGGCCTGGACGCCCTCCAGGACACGCAGGACCTGGGCGAGCTCGTCGGGGTTGTTGACCTCCCAGCCGCGCTGCGGCTCCAGGCGGATACGGGCGCCGTTGGCGCCGCCGCGCTTGTCGCTGCCGCGGAACGTCGAGGCCGACGCCCAGGCGGTGGAGACCAGCTGCGAGACCGTGAGGCCCGAGTCGAGGAGCTTGGCCTTGAGGGCCGTCGCGTCGGCGGCGTCGATGGCCGCGCCCTCGGCCTGCGGCAGCGGGTCCTGCCACAGCAGCGTCTCCGCCGGGACCTCCGCGCCGAGGTACAGGGACTTCGGGCCCAGGTCACGGTGCGTCAGCTTGTACCAGGCGCGGGCGAAGGCGTCCGCGAACTCGGCCGGGTTCTCGTGGAAGCGCTTGGAGATCGGCCCGTAGATCGGGTCGAAGCGCAGCGAGAGGTCGGTGGTGAGCATCGTGGGCAGCTTCTTGGAGTCGCTGTGGGCGTCGGGGATGATCGCCTCGGCGTCCTTGGCCACCCACTGGTTGGCACCGGCGGGGCTCTGGGTGAGCTCCCACTCGTAGCCGAAGAGGATGTCGAAGAAGTCGTTGCTCCACTGGGTGGGCTTGGTGGTCCAGGTGACCTCGAGCCCGGAGGTGATGGCGTCGCCGGCCTTGCCGGAGCCGTAGGTGGACTTCCAGCCCAGGCCCTGCTCCTCCATGGTGGCGGCCTCGGGGTCGTTGCCGACCGCGTCGGCCGGGCCGGCGCCGTGGGTCTTGCCGAAGGTGTGACCACCGGCGATGAGGGCGACGGTCTCCTCGTCGTTCATCGCCATGCGGCGGAAGGTCTCGCGGATGTCGCGGGCCGCGGCGATCGGGTCCGGGTTGCCGTTCGGGCCCTCCGGGTTGACGTAGATCAGGCCCATCTGGACGGCGCCGAGCGGGTTCTCCAGCTCACGGTCGCCGGTGTAGCGCTGGTCGTCGAGCCAGGTGGTCTCGGGACCCCAGTACACGTCCTCGTCGGCCTCCCAGACGTCGGCGCGGCCGCCGCCGAAGCCGAAGGTCTCGAAGCCCATCGACTCCAGCGCGACGTTGCCCGTGAGGATCATGAGGTCGGCCCAGGAGATGGCCTGGCCGTACTTCTTCTTGACCGGCCACAGCAGTCGGCGGGCCTTGTCGAGGTTGCCGTTGTCCGGCCAGCTGTTCAGCGGCGCGAAGCGCTGCTGACCGCGGCCGCCACCGCCGCGGCCGTCGCTGATGCGGTAGGTGCCGGCGCTGTGCCAGGCCATCCGGACCATCAGCGGGCCGTAGTTGCCGAAGTCGGCGGGCCACCAGTCCTGCGAGGTGGTCAGCACCTCGGCGATGTCCCGTTTGACGGCTGCCAGGTCGAGACCCTGGAACGCCTCGGCGTAGTCGAAGTCCGCACCGAGCGGGTTGGCGACCACGGGGTCCTTGGCGAGGATCTTCAGGTTGAGGCGCTCCGGCCACCACTGACGGTTGCCACCGCCCTGCGTGGGGTGCGCGGCGCGACCGTGCGCGACGGGGCAGCCACCGGTGCCCTCCGTCTTCGCGTCGGTGACGATCGCATCGGGGTTCTCAGCCATGGGAAACCTTCCGAACTAGGTGGATCACAGTGCTCGGGGGGCACTGTTGGCGGTGGAACAGTCGGGGCACAGGCCCCAGTAGATGACCTCGGCCTCGTCGATGGAGAAGCCGTGGTCGTCGGACGCGGTCAGACAGGGCGCCTCGCCGACCTCGCAGTCGACGTCGGCTACCACCCCGCACGAGCGGCACACGACGTGGTGGTGGTTGTCGCCGACCCGTCCCTCGAACCGGGCCGGACTGCCGGCCGGCTCGATGCGACGTATGAGTCCCGCAGCGGTGAGTGCGTGGAGGCCCTCGTACACGGCTTGCAGGGAGACATGACCCACGCGATCACGGACCCCGGAGGCGATGGCCTCGACACCGAGGTGGTCACCGGCCCGGACAGCGTCCAGCAGCGCGACACGCGCGGCCGTCACCCGCAGGCCGGCACCGCGGAGCTCCTCGGCGGGGGTCGGAGTCTGGGATGCGGTCATGGGAGACAACCTACCTCGCTAAACACGAATGATTCAAGAAAACGAATGATGAAACTTTGGTGTCCGGCGCACATGGCACCCTCGGCACCTCCCAAAGCGCGAAAAATCATCTTTTCTGACATTGAGTCATTCCTTTTTGTCAAGGCCTGGATTGGTCGCAATCCCACCTGTACTCGTTGGAGGTACATCGCATGCTCGGCAGACATACGGCGGCTGGCCGCCGCACCGCCCTGACCGTCTTCGGCGCCCTGGTCCTCAGCGGCGTCACCTCGGCCGCGGCGGCCGGGCCGCCCCCCGCGCCGGTGCCCGCGTCCACCGCCGCGCAGACACTCGGTGCCGACCGACCGTCCGCGGCGGTGTTGCGGGCTCTGGAGCGTGACCTCGAGCTGAAGCCGGGCCAGGCGGCCGACCGGCTGGTCAACGAGGCGGAGGCGGGCGTCCGCGCCGGCCGGCTCCGCAACTCCCTGGGCGAGCGGTTCGCGGGGGCCTGGCTGCGGGGGACGACCGCCGCCGACCTCACCGTCGCGACCACGCGCGCCGCCGACGTGTCCGCCATCAAGGCCCAGGGCGCGAAGGCGGCGGTCGTCAAGCGGCCGCTGTCCGAGCTCCGGGCCGTCAAGGAGAAGCTGGACAGCGCGGCCAAGCGCGTCAAGACACGCGACACACCCGTCTGGTACGTCGACGTACCGACCAACCGGGTGGTCGTCCAGGCGACCAAGAGGTCCGCCGCCAACGCCTTCATCAAGGCCGCCGGCGTCCAGGGCAAGGGCGTCGGCGTCAGTGTCTCGGCGCAGCGGCCACGGCTCCTGGCGGACCTCGTCGGCGGCGAGGCCTACTACATCGAGAGCACCGCGCGCTGCTCCATCGGCTTCTCCGTCACCAAGGGCGAGCAGCAGGGCTTCGCCTCGGCGGGACACTGCGGCAGCGAGGGCGACTCGACCGCCGGCTCCAACATGGCCGCCCAGGGCACGTTCGAGGCGTCCACCTTCCCCGGCAAGGACATGTCCTGGGTCGGCGTCAACAGCAGCTGGACCGCCACGGCCGACGTGGAGGGCGAGGAAGGCGAGCGCACGCAGGTCACCGGCTCGGTCCAGGCGCTCGTCGGGGCGTCGATCTGCCGTTCCGGCTCCACCACCGGATGGCACTGCGGCACCATCGAGCAGCACGACACGAGTGTCAGCTACTCCGAGGGCACCGTGGACGGCGTGACCGAGACGACGGTGTGCGCCGAGCCGGGTGACTCCGGCGGCCCGTACCTCTCGGGATCCCAGGCACAGGGTGTGACCTCGGGCGGCTCGGGTGACTGCACGGACGGCGGCACCACGTTCTACCAGCCGATCAACCCGATCCTCAGCGACTTCGGCCTCGTCCTGAAGACCGCGGCCGCCCAGAAGGGCACTCCCGCCCCGCAGGACAACGGGGCCGTCACCTGGGCCGCGGGCCGTGTCTACGAGGCCGGCGCCACGGTGACCCACGCGGGCGTGCGCTACCAGTGCCTCCAGACCCACCAGGCGCAGGGCAGGTGGTCGCCGTTGGCCACTCCGGCCCTGTGGCAGAAGGTGTAAGCAGAAGGTGTAATGGGCCGCAGGAGTCGTACGGCTCGCGGTGCGGGGCACTTCCCCGCACCGCCCCGCCCCCTCTCCCCCGCTACTCCTCCGCTAGTCCCCCGCTACTCCTCCGCTACTCCTCCGCCAGGAAGGCGTACGCGGTGGCGACGAACGGGTCGTGGGCGCGGAAGCGCCGGGTGCAGAGCGCGACCAGGGCCGTTCCCGTGTCGGGCCGGAAGCCCAGGAAGGCCTGCTGGCCGAGGGTCGCACCGCTGTGGAAGTACATCGGGCCGCCGTCCGTGGGGTGCCGGAACCACGCCGTCGTGTGCACGTGCCGGTGCCCCAGGCCGCGCCGGAGGACCGGCGTGCGCACCGCCCGCAGCGCGTCGGGCCACGGAGCGCCGGCCGGGTCGAGATGGGCTTCGAGGAACGTGAGCAGGTCGTGCGGGGTGGCACGGACGGCGCCGGCCGCCGCGAAGCCGCCGGCGTCGAAGGCGAGGGTGGGCGTGCGCCCGTCCTTGCCGTGCCCGACGGCGTCGGTCTTCGGGTCCTCCGCCCGCAGGGCCGTGCCGCTCAGACCGAGCGGACGCAGCACCTGGGCGGCGAGGAGCTCCTCCCACGCCGTGCCTGCCGCCGTCGCGAGTGCGTGGCCGAGAACGGCGACGCCGAGGTTGGAGTAGTGCCACCGGGTGCCGGGCCGGTGCCGTGGGCGGTACCGCAGGAAGGCGTCGGTCACCCGCTCGGCCGGATAGCGGCCGTAGGGGTTGGTACGCCAGGCAGGCAGCGCCCGTACGTAGAAGTCGGCCGGCAGCGCGGGCAGTCCGGCGGTGTGGGTGATGAGGTGGGCGAGCGTCACCGGGTCCGTGCCGGTGCGCCGGTGCGGTTCCAGAAGGGCGGCGGCCGGCTCTCCCCCGGTCAGCAGGCCGCCCTGGACGAGCCGGGCCAGCAGCAGTCCGGTGAACGTCTTCGTGGCCGAACCGATCTCGTAGCGCAGGTCCTGTCGGGCCACGGGCGAGGGCGGGGCGGTGCCGCCGCAGTGCAGCGTGCGGCGGCCGTACCGGGAGACCGCGAAGACGGCGTCGGGTGCGTCGACGGCGTCGACGGCGCTCCGCAGACGCTCCCTCAGGGTGTCGTCACCGTCGGGCGGGCCGCCCGCCCGGCCCTGCTCCGCGTCGTCGGCGAGGCCCGGCCAGGGCAGGGAGCGGCCGCTCATGAGGCGGCGTGGGTCAGCTCGGAGAGGGCGCGGGAGGTCGCCAGCACGGAGGCGAAGGCGGCCACCAGCGTCGGGTGGTAGATCATGTCGAACAGCTCGTCCGGTTCGCCCTGCGGCATGGTGCGTACGGCGGGCATGGCGCCGTCGGCCTGCTGCGCCGCGGCGAAGCCCTGCCAGGCCCGTTCGTCCAGGGTGGGACGGGGCAGACAGGCGTCGACGACGAGGAGTTCGCCGAGCAGGTCCCAGCGCTCCAGGTCCAGCCAGTCGTCGATCCAGACCGGCAGCCAGGTGGCGAGGTAGTCGGCGATGTCCGGCGGCAGGCCGTCGGGGTGCTCTCCCCAGTCGGTGAGGTGGAACACCGTGTGGGTGACGTCGTAGGCGATGTGCCCGCTGACCGTCCAGGGCTCGGGTGTGCGGCCCAGCCAGGTGGAGCCGACGATGTCCGCCTCGGGCATACGGGGCGTGAGGCCGAACCGGCGCTGGAACGCGGACAGTCCCAGACGCCGGGTCGGGTCCAGCTCCAGGGCCGCCCAGCTGTTCAGCCGGTGGTAGAGGACGGTGGCGCGCTCCACCTCGGGCTCGCTGTACCCCAGCTCCTTGTACGGCAGGTACACCTCGAAGGGGATCGGCGAGAGCGGTTCGATGCGCTGGCCGCGCACCAGCATGCGACCGCCGTCCAGGGTGTGCCGCCAGGTGTGGTCGAGGAGCTTGCGCGCCAGTTCGGCCTGGCGCGATCCGGCCACGCCCTCGCGGAACAGCACCCGACAGATCAGGGCCAGTTCGCCGACCGGTTTGAAGCGCTCCAGGAAGCCCACTTCCGGATCGACGTCGGGCTCCAGGCGGAATCCGTCGCGATGGGCCCACAGCCACTCCAGGGCGCGCGCGCCGACGGTGTGCATCAGACGGGTGTCGGTCATCCGGGCACTCCTTCGGCCTCACGGCTCAGGCAGGTGACGGTCTGTGCCGCCGCGAAGGCGGCCATGAGTGTGGAGTGGTAGCAGTGCAGGAAGCCCGGCTCGGCGTCCGCTCCGGCCTCGCCCGGCGGGTACGCCTGCTGCGGCAGCGCACCGCAGTCGCGCTGCGCCCGTGCGATCCGGGTCCAGGCGTCCCGCAGGGTCGCGGGATCGGGCGGCGCCGGAAGGCTCGCGGCCACCACCAGCAGTTCGCAGCTCAGGTCCCACATCCCCGCGTCCAGGCAGGTGTCGAGCCAGGGCGGCAGCCAGTGCGCGAGGTAGGTGGCCAGGTCCGCGGGGACGCCCTCGGGGGCGCGGCCCCAGTCGGTGATGTGGAAGACGACGTGGGTGAGCGCGTACCCCGAGGAGCGCTCGAACGTCCATGGTTCGGGCAGTCCGCCCAGCCAGGTGCGCCGCAGCGTCGGCCCGTCCTGCTCCGGCCGGTGGATGCCGCTGCGCCGCTCGGCCTTCAGCACGCCCAGCCGGCGGGTCGGGTCCTGCTCGGTGAGCCGCCAGCCCCGGGTGCGGGCCGTCGTCGCGGCGGCGGCCTCGTACCCCGGATGTCGCAGTCCGGCCGAGGCGAAGACGGAGTAGACCTCCAGCGGGTACGTCGCGAAGGGCTCCAACCGCTGGAGGCGGAGGAACAGTTCGCCCCGGCCCGTCTGCTGCCAGGCGTACCGCAACAGGTCCGCGGCACACGCGTGCAGCGGGTCCCACGGCGGGCTGTGCGCGCGCACGCTCGCGCAGGTCTGGGCCAGTTCCCCGAGGGGTTTCCAGGTGGCGTCCACCTGGCCGTCCGCGGTGAGCGCGTCCTCGCCGAGCGCGAAGTCGTCGCGGTGCGCGGACAGCCAGGCGAACGCGGCGAGGCCGACGTCCCGGATCCCGTCGACGTCCATGGCCGTCATACGAGTGCTCCGGCCGCCCGCATGACCCGTGCCGCCTGTACCTGGAGGGCCACCCGGGGGTCGTTGCCGCCCATGAGCTCGACGAAGTCCAGCCCCGCTTCGAGGCCGAGTGCGTCCGGCACCCCCTCCGTCAGGGTCAGCCAGCGTCCCGCTCCGGCTGCCTGCTGCCAGTCCCTGCGACGCACCGCCCGTACGAAGCCCCGGGCCACGTCGACCGGCCGGCGCCGGACCGCACGGGCGACCGCGCAGTCGTCGCCGGGCACCGCGAGGGGGGCGAGGACCGCGAGTTGGTGGGTCAGAACCTGCCAGGTCGCCTCGTCGAGCCACGCGGCGTCGGGTTCCACTTCCCCGTCACCGGCAAGTGGGCCGGTCACAGGTGTGTCGAACCGGGACAGAGTGCGCCTCATGGCCCAGTGGCTCCACCTGACGGTGGGTGCCGCGTCGGCACGCGGCGGAAAGGCTTCCACCGTGTTCCGGAACACGGTAAGTGCTTCTGGGGCGGGCGGAGATGGGAAGAGTACGTGCGGCAGCAGAAGGTCTGCTCCCAGCACGCGTACGGCCGCGAGGACGAAGTGTCCCTCGGGGTCGTCCGCCGCGCCGGTGCCGGACATGCGCACATGGTCTCCGCCCCGAAGGGCGGAGACCACGTCGGACGCAATGTCCTGCACCGCGCCCTGCAAGAGGGTCGAAGTGCCTGACTGCTCCATTCACTGCTCCAGTCGGTCCGCTCAGCCCTTCTTGGGGCGAGGGGTCGGCGGGGACAGCAGCAGCTTGGTGTCTGCGGAGAGCAGCGCCAGGGCGGCGCACTCTCGGCTGTCGCGGTAGACGCCGTCCGGTTCGGCGGGGTCGAGCGCCGCCTCCAGGTCGCTCCGGACGCCGGTGATCTGTTCGATCGCCTTGTCAATGGAAGGCATATCACCATCTCCTCTGTGGTCAGCCATAGCCTCCACGACTCAGATCACCACACCGCCACAAAGCGCGCATCTTTTCCCACAAGGCCACATACGCCACTTCTTCAACGCCCCCGGGCTCCGCGCCCGCCGGCACGGACAGCGGCCGCCGCACCCGGGCGGCACGGACCCCGGGCTCATCGGGCACCGCGAACTCCCGTATTCGGGCGGGCAGTTGTGCTCAGCGAACGCGGACCGTGAGCGCGCGTTACCGCGCCCCGATCCTGGACAGGTAATGTCCGTAATATGCGAATGTCGAAAGGCGTCGAATGGGCGCTGCACACGCTGCTGAACCTGGACATGATCGGCGGCGGCCCGGTGGGCAGTGCGCAGCTCGCCGAGGCCCACGGCCTCTCCGCGTCCTATCTCAACAAGCAGCTCCAGCAGCTCGCCCGCGCCGGCCTCGTGGTCTCGGTGCCCGGGCCGCGCGGAGGCTTTCGCCTGGAACGGCCTCTGGAGGCCATCACCCTTCTGGACGTCGTGGAGGCCATCGAAGGGGACGCGCGGCTCTTCCACTGCACCGAGATCCGCTGCTGCGGCAGGATCGGCGAGCTGTCACCGCCGCCGACGGGCGCCTGTGCCGTCAACTCGGCGATGCGCCGGGCGGAAGAAGCGTGGCACCAGGCCCTGGCCGCCCAGAATCTCGCCGAGATCAGGGCGGAGTTGGACGGCACTCCGATCGTGCGACAGATCGTGCGTTCCGCGCTGCGGTGAGTACACACCCGGGCCCTGACCGGCCGCTTCGAGCCGACCGGTCCGGCGGATCAGGCCCTGGGTGAGACCCAGTTCACACACGACCTCCTGTCACACATCGCGTGGCTCCCCGGTCAGTGGGGTGTATCCCACCACAGGGCAAGGAGATCACCGTGGAACCTCGTCTCGACTACTTCGGCAACCCCCTCGCAGGCAAGGTGCTGAGGCACATCAACACCGCGAGCAAGCTGGTCTCGGACTCGACGCTGCCGGCCACGGTCCAGGAGCTGGTGAAGATCCGCGCGAGCCAGATCAACGGCTGCGGCTTCTGCACCGACATGCACACCAAGGACGCCGCTCACGCCGGGGAGAGCGCGCAGCGCCTGCACCTGGTCGCCGCCTGGCGGGAGGCCACGGTCTTCACGGAGGCCGAGCGCGCCGCCCTGGAGGTGGCGGAGCAGGGCACCCGGATCGCCGATGCCGCGGGCGGGGTCACCGACGAGGCCTGGGCCGACGCCGCCAAGCACTTCGACGAGGACCAGCTCGTGGCGCTGATCTCCCTCCTCGCCGTCATCAACGCCTACAACCGCGTCAACGTCATCAACCAGCAGCCCGCCGGGGACTACCAGCCCGGTCAGTTCGGCTGACGCGGCAGACGGGTCATGACGGCGGCCGGCACCGGATACGCGCCGGACACGAACGGCCCCGAGCGGGTCACCCGAACTCAACTGCCGTAGCGGGTAGCGGAGTTGGCGGCCCCGTTCACCGCGGTGGCCGCGGACTCCGACGTCGGCACGGCCGGGCATGACCCGCGTGGCGTGCTCCAGCACGTCCCGGGCCGTCGTGCTCGTCCCCACCGGCGGCGAAGCCCGGCCCGCCCCGTGCGACTTCGGCCGTTTCCAGCGGCTGATCGACAGCCCATCCGCGGCGTCCGCCGGTCCGGGCGGTGCAGCGACTTCTTCTTCCGTAGTGGAGGCCGGCCTGTGAGTACCCTCGCGTTCCTCAACATCGGCATGCACGGGCACATCAACCCGACGCTGCCGGTCGTGGCCGAGCTCGTCCGGCGCGGCCACACCGTCATCTACCACACGTCGCCCGCGTTCCGTGCGGAGATCGAGGCCACCGGCGCGACCGTCCGCCTCTACCCCGGGGACGAGCAGCCGCTTCCCGATCCGCCGACGCCGGTCACGCTGCTGGAGTCGCTGGCGAGCACCGCCGTCCGGCTGCTGCCCGCCGTCCTCGACGACCTGCGCCGTGACCGGCCCGACCTGGTCGTCCACGACAGTTCCTGTCTGTGGGGCGCGGTCGCCGCCCGTGAACTCGGCGTGCCGGCGGCCTCGTCGTTCACCACGTTCGCCTTCGACCGCCATGTCCCCAGCCCCACGCGCGGCTCCTGGGACCTGTTGGCCGCGGCACGCGGACAACCCCGCAGCGTCAAGGGCTATCTGCGGGCCCGCCGGGAGCTGCACCGCCGCTTCGACGCGCGGGGGCTGCCCCTGGTCGACCTGCTGAACATCCGCCAGCCGCTCAACCTGGTCTACACCTCAAGGGCGTTCCAGCCCGCCGTCGAGCGCTTCGGGCCGTCCTACCGATTCGTCGGCCCCAGCATCGGCGCCCGCCCGGCCGACCCGTCGTTCGAGGCCGACCGGCTCCGGGACCCGGTGCTGTACGCCTCGCTCGGCACGGTGTTCGGTGCCGGCCCGAAGCTGCTGCGCACGTTCGCCACGGCGCTCGCCCCGCTGGCGGGCACCGTGATCGTCTCGACCGGGCGGACCGACCCCGGCACGCTGGGTCCGTTGCCGGCCAACGTGCTGGTCCGCCGGTTCGTGCCGCAGCCGGAGGTGCTCGCCCGCGCGGCGCTGTTCGTCACCCACGGCGGCATGAACAGCGTCAACGAGGCGATGTACGCGGGGGTCCCGATGCTGGTGGTCCCGCAGGGCGCCGACCAGCCGATGACCGCCGCCCGCGTCGTGGAACTCGGCGCGGGCCTGTCGATCCGTACCCAGGACGTCACGAAGGGCTCCGTACGTGCCCTTGCCCGGCGTCTGCTGCACGAGCCCGGGTTCCGGACGGCCGCGACGGCCCTGAAGGCCGCCCAGCACGACGCCGGGGGCTGTCGGCGAGCCGTCGACGAACTCGAACGGTACGTGCTCGCGCCCGGCCGGGACCGCCGGTCGGCCGTCACCGTCGATCCGTCGCGGCGAGGCTGAGCGATGTCACTCGTCGTCCTGCTGTTCCTCGCCGGGCTGTCCGAGGCCGCCGGGCGCATTCTGCCGCTGCTGGCGCGCCGGCCCGGCATGTCGCGGACTCTCGTGGCCGGGTCGCTGCTGGCGGCCGGCCTGGTCGAGGCCGCTGTGCTGGCGCTGTGGCCGCTGACCGCGTGGACCCTGGCGGAGCTGGTGCTGTCCTCGCCGCCGTCGGGTGCCGGGCTGGAGTGGACACCGGGGCTGGCCGCTCCGCTGGTGCTCTCCGCCGTGCTCGCCTTCCCGCTGCTCGGGCCGTTGCTCCACCTGCTGCTCTTCGTGGGGGTCGGGGCCGGGCTGGCCGAGCCGCTCGCGGCGGCGACCGGGCTCGGCTGGTGGGACGCCGCCGGCTGCGTGGCCGTGGCCGGCGCCGGACTCGGCCTCGCCGTGGCAGCCGTTCGGCGTCTGGTCGTGAGGATCGGCGCACCCCGGACACCGGAGCCGATCGCGTGAACGACTTCCTGTTCTGGACCTGCGTGCTCGGGCCCGTCCTGCTCGCCGAAGGTCTGCTGGCCCGCTACGAGGTGCTGGTCTACGGCGCCGGCCTGCGGGCCCCTCTCACCGAGCTCCCCGCGGGCATGCCCTACGCCCGGGGTGCGGCCGCCGACGCCCCTCCGGGCGCCTACCTGGTCTATCTCGACGGCATCGGGAAACGCCGGGTCCGTGACACACGGGACGGCGGCCAACTGGTCAAGGCCGTGATCGCCGGTGCGCCGGAGCTGCGGGTGCTGGGGCAGGTGCAGCCCTACTCGCCGCTGGCCGACCCGCTCGCCGACCGGCCGGTGTGGGCGTGGCTGCGCCGCCGCATCGGGCTGCTGCTGTTCCTGCACAACGTCATGCAGATCTTCGTCGCCGCCGACCACCGCTACCGCCCCCTGTACAACCGGGCCGTCGGCTCCCAGATCGCCACGCAGCTCCGCCTCGCCGGCTACCGGCCCGACAGCGGTGTCCCCGTGGTGCTGCTCAGCTACAGCGGTGGCGCCCAGGTCGCGACGGGGGCGGTCGAAGCGCTGCACAGCCGGTTGCGCTGCCCGGTCACGGTGATCACGCTCGGCGGGTTCCACAACGGCGCCAACGACCTCACCTACGCCGAGCGGGTGCATCAACTCACCAGCGCCCACGACCGGATCGAGCGGGTCGGCACCTGGATCTTCCCGCAGCGCCGGCGCCTGTTCCGGCGCAGCGGATGGAACCGTGCCCGCCGCGCAGGCAAGGTCACCGTGCACCGGCTCGACCCGGCCACCCATCTCGGTCCGCGCGGCTACCTCAGCCCGGACGGGCACCTGCCCGACGGCCGCAGCTGTCTCGACCGCACGGCGGACACCGTGATCGCGCTCATCCGCGCCCGGTACGGCGCTCCCGCGGCCACCGACGACCCGGCGCTATGAGGCCGCGGCCCGGTCGTCGTCGAGGCCCGCGACCAGACCCCGCAGGAGGGGGCCGTACTCCGGGTGGGCGAGGGCGAACGCCATCTGGGCGACGAGGTAGTCGGCCGGGTTGCCGGTGTCGTACCAGCGGCCCTTGATGACCTGCCCGTACACGGCGCGGGTGGCGGCGTAGGCGTTGATGGCGTCGGTCAGGTAGACCTCGCCGGTCCGGTGCTCGTACCAGCGGCGGGTCTGCTCGCGCAGTTCGTCGACGATGCCCGGGGTGATGACATAGCCGCCGATGGCCGCGTACGACGACGGGGCGGCGGAGGGCTCGGGCTTCTCGACCAGACCGGTGATGCGCAGCTGGCCGTCGCCGAGGTCCTCCTTGACGATGGGGACGCCGTAGCGCTGGGACTCGGTGGGGTCCATCGGCAGCAGGGCCAGCACCGGGCAGCCGGTCTGCTCGTACGCGCGGATCAGCTGCTGGGCGCGCGGCACCTCGGCCACGAAGACGTCGTCGGGCCACAGCACCAGCACGGGCTCGTCGCCGAAGGCGCGGGCGGCGTTCAGCACCGGGGTGCCGTTGCCGTACGGGCCGTGCTGGTCGAGGTAGGTGATGTGGCCCTTGCGGGCCAGTTCGGCGACCTCCTCCACGGCGTCCGCGTAGGCCGTCTTGCCGTCGGCGCGGAGCTGGTCGACGAGGGCCGGGTTGGGGCGGAAGTGGTCCTGGATGAGGCTCTTGCCGCCGGAGACCACGATGGTGATGTCGGTGATGCCGGAGTCCACCAGCTCGCGCACGGTGTGCTCGATGACCGGCTTGTCGCCGACCGGGAGCATCTCCTTCGGCGTCGCCTTCGTCAGCGGCAGCAGCCGGGAGCCGAGTCCGGCTGCGGGAATCACGGCCCTGCGAATGGTCGGGGACATCACGTCTCTCTCGGTCGAACGGCACACCGCGCCGACGGGTACGGCACAGGCCCGACGCTACCAACGCCCGCCCCGGCCTTCAGCAGACCGGTTCGGGGGACGGGAGCAGCGGGCCGTCCCGGCGGCGCGCTCGGCCGGAACCGCTTGTAGCCTGGCCGTCCAGGACGGGAGGACAGTCATGCGCGCCGAGGACGACGCGGGTTCCCTCGACGAGGCGGCGCAGCAGTTCATGGCGGCTCGCCCCCAGCTCTTCGGCATCGCGTACCGCGTCCTCGGAAGTGCCGTGGAGGCCGAGGACATCGTCCAGGAGGCGTGGGTGCGGTGGCAGAACACCGACCGCGCCGACATCCGGGAACCGGCGGCGTTCCTGGCGACCGTCACGGCCCGGCTGGCGATCAACCTCGCCCAGTCGGCCCGGATGCGGCGTGAGTCGTACATCGGCCCCTGGCTTCCGGAGCCGGTCGACACCCGTACGGATCCGCAGCTGGGCGCGGAACGGGCCGAGGCGCTCGACCTGGCGGTGCTCCTCCTCCTGGAGAAGCTCAACCCGGTCGAACGGGCCGCGTACGTGCTGCGGGAGGCGTTCGACTACCCGTACCGGCAGATCGCGGACATCCTGGAGACGAGCGAGGCCAACACCCGCCAGTTGGTGACCCGCGCCAGGAAACACCTGGCGGCGGAACGCAGGAAGCCGGTCAGCTCCGATGTCCACCGGCGTCTGCTGGAGGTGTTCCTCGACGCGGCCCGGACCGGCAGCCTGTCGGTGCTGGAGGAGGTCCTCACGGACGACGTGGTCAGCTACACCGACGGCGGAGGGATGCGCGGGGCGTCCAGGATCCCGGTCGTCGGGCTCCCGCGCGTCTCCCGGTACCTTGCCGCCTTCGCGCCACGGTTCTGGCCTGCGACGGCCGTTCGCTGGGTCGAGGCCAACGGCAGGCCGGCCGTCCTCGTCACGGCCGGGGGGAGCCCGGTGGCCCTGCTGTCGGTCGACGTGTCGGACCGGGGTATCGAACGCGTCATGTGGGTCATGAACCCGGACAAGCTGGCTCCGTACGTGGCCTCGCTGACCGCCTGAGCCACAGGGCAGAGCAGGGCGGGGAACGCCGGCGACCGTGGCGCCGGCGGAGGTGTCACAGATCGGGCGGCCGTCCGGTCGTAAGGGGTGACAACCCCGCGATCGGAGAACACCGTGGCTCTCACCGAACGACGTCTTTCCACCATGGTGCTGGTGATCGGCACCGGAGGTGCCGGTCTGCGCGCGGCGATCGAACTGGCCGAGGCCGGTGTCGACGTCCTCGCGGTCGGCAAGCGCCCCAAGCAGGACGCGCATACGGCGCTGGCCGCCGGAGGGATCAACGCGGCTCTGGCCACCATGGATCCCGAGGACAGCTGGCAGCAGCACGCGGCGGACACCATCAAGGAGAGCTATCTGCTCGCCGACCCCCGCACCGTGGAGATCGTCACCCGGGGCGCCGCCCGGGGCATCGACGACCTGGAGCGCTACGGCATGGCCTTCGCCCGGGAGGAGGACGGCCGTATCTCCCAGCGGTTCTTCGGGGCGCACAGGTTCCGGCGGACCGCCTTCGCCGGCGACTACACCGGCCTGGAGATCCAGCGCACGCTGATCAGGCGGGCCGAACAGCTCGCCATCCCCGTGCTCGACGGCGTCTACATCACCCGGCTGCTGGTGCACGACGGGGCCGTCTTCGGGGCCTACGGCTTCGATCTCGCGAGCGGAAGGCGCTACCTGATCCACGCGGACGCGGTGATCCTCGCCGCGGGCGGCCACACGCGTATCTGGCGGCGCACGTCCTCACGGCGCGACGAGAACACCGGCGACTCCTTCCGGCTGGCCGTGGAGGCCGGGGCCCGGCTGCGCGACGCCGAGCTGGTCCAGTTCCACCCGTCCGGCATCATCGAGCCGGAGAACGCGGCCGGCACGCTGGTCAGCGAGGCGGCCCGCGGTGAGGGCGGGATCCTGCGCAACGCCCTCGGGGAGCGGTTCATGGCCCGCTACGACCCCGACCGGATGGAGCTCTCCACGCGCGACCGCGTGGCCCTGGCCTCCTACACGGAGATCAAGGAAGGACGCGGCACGCCCAAGGGCGGCGTATGGCTCGACGTCTCCCATCTGCCCCGGCAGACGATCATGACGCGCCTGCCCCGCGTCTATCAGACGATGCTCGACCTCCAGATGCTGGACATCACCCGCGAACCCGTCGAGATCGCGCCCACCGCGCACTACTCGATGGGCGGGGTGTGGGTGCGACCGGAGGACCACAGCACCGACGTGGCGGGGCTGTACGCCATCGGTGAGGCGTCGAGCGGGCTGCACGGAGCGAACCGGCTCGGCGGGAACAGCCTCATCGAGCTGCTGGTGTTCGGCCGCATCACAGGTCGGGCGGCGGCCGCCTACTCGCAGTCCCTGACCGCGCAGCGGCGTTCGGCGGCGGCCGTCGCCGAGGCCCGCGCGGAGCTCGACGACCTGCTCGCGGCGGACGGGCCGGAGAACGTGCGCGCCCTGCAACGCGCCATCCGCGACACCATGACGGAGCACGCGGGTGTCGTACGCGACGAGGAGGGCCTGCGCGCGGGGCTCGCTGAGCTCTCCGTGATCGAGAAGCGGATGGCGGACGTCGGCGTGCATCCGGACATCGCCGGCTATCAGGATCTCGCGCACGCCTTCGACCTGAAGTCGGCGGCCATGGCCGCGCGGGCCACCCTCGAATCGGCGCTGGAGCGTCGCGAGAGCCGTGGCTGCCACAACCGCAGCGACCACCCGGACCAGGATCCCGCCCTGCGCGTCAATCTCGTGTGGTCCGCGGCGACCGGTGTGACCCGCGAGAGCATCCCGGATGTTCCGGACGAGATTTCCGCCCTGATGCAGGACGTCCCGACCGAGGGAAAGCTTGTCGAATGACCTGAGAACGCCCCGTCTCTCCTGGTGCAGACCGAATCTTTCTCCGAGAGGAATCCGTCATGAAGGTCGTAGTGATCGGTGGAACCGGACTCATCGGCTCGAAGCTGGTCGGCCGGCTCAACGAGCAGGGGCACGAGGCGGTCGCGGCCGCGCCCAACACCGGCGTCAACACGCTGACGGGCGAGGGTCTCGCCGAGGTCCTGAAGGACGCGTCCGTCGTGGTCGACGTGTCCAACTCCCCCTCGTGGGAGGACGACGCCGTCATGGACTTCTTCCGCACCTCCACGGCCAACCTCCTCGAGGCGGCGGCCGAGGCCGGGGTGACGCACCATGTCGCACTGTCCGTGGTCGGCACCGACCGCCTCCAGGAGAGCGGGTACTTCCGGGCCAAGCAGGCGCAGGAAGACCTGATCAAGGGGTCCGGCATGCCCTACTCCATCGTCCACGCGACCCAGTTCTTCGAGTTCGTCAAGGCGATCGCGGACATCTCGACCGACGGCGACACCGTGCGCCTGGCGCCCGCCAGGTTCCAGCCGATGTACTCCGACGACGTGGCCGCGGCCGTCGGTCGCGTCGCGGTCGGCGCGCCCGTCAACGGCGTGGTGGAGGTAGCGGGCCCCGACGTGTTCCAGCTCGACGAGCTCGTCCGCGAGACCCTCGCCGCCCAGAACGACCCCCGCACCGTCGTCACGGATCCGCTCGCGCCGTACTCCGGTGCCGTGCTCGCGGAGACCACGCTGCTGCCGGGACCGGACGCGCGGATCGCGCAGACGAAGCTGTCCGACTGGCTCGCACGGCAGCGGTGAACGATGTCACAGGGTCCGCGTCTGTCCCGTCTCCCTTGTGTGGGAGGGATGATGCCGTATGGCGAGTGCGGACGACGCGGTGCCGATCGCTCAGTTGGTCGACGAACGACGGTATCTGCTGGATGTCGCGTACGTGATGCTGGGCAGCAGACGTGAGGCCGAGCGGGTCGTCGACGCGGCCTACCGGCGGTGGTTCGGGTTGCCCGATCCGGCGCGGGCACGGATCAGCGAGCCGCGGGCCTGGCTGGCGGGGGTCACCGGGAGCATCTGTCTGTCGCGGCTGACCCTGCCGGGCCGGGACCCCGGCCCCGGCGAGAAGGGGACGCGCGGGTCCGTCCGGCAGGGCGGGCCGGTGGAGGAGGCCAACCGGGTTCTGCTGGACGCGCTGGACTCCCTGTCCCCGGCCGAACGGGCGGCGTTCCTCCTCGCCGACGTCGCCCGGCCGGCCGAGCCGCAGTGCGCCGAGTCGGCGGAGCGGGCCCGTCGCGGCCCACGGGCGCGGCCCACGCCGACCGGGCAGCACGACGAGGCGGCCCGTGCGGTGCGCCGGGCCTGTGCGGAGCAGGACAAGGGGTTCCTGGTGTCCCTCCTCTCGGCCGACGCCACCGCCTGGTTCGACGCAGGCGGCAAGGTACGGGCGCCGGCCGGACCGGTGCACGGCGACGTCCGCGTGGCCCGGAGCCTGCTGGTCCTGCTGGCCCCGCATCCGCGGACCACTGTGGACACCCGTGCCGTCAACGGGCGGACCGGCCTCGTGGTGCGCTACGGCCGTCAGGTGGCCGCGGTCATCAGCCTCGACCTCGCCGGCCCGCACGTCGTCCAGGTCTTTGTCACCCTCAACCCCGACAAACTCCGCACCTGGAACCGGCCCCGGCCTCCCGGTTCCGGATGAGGCCGGTGGGCGGCAAGGTGGCCCGCGCCTTGTAGTGCGCCAGATAGGTCAGCAGGGTCGCGGTCTCCGGCACCGCGGGGCCGCCGTCGCAGGCGAGCGCGATGCACTTGCCCTTCTCGCCGTCGGTGTCGTCGTCGCCGGAGGCGGTGTGCGTGGGACGGCCGGCTCAGGAACGTTCGCCGCGCCCAGGTCGAACGCACCACTGGGCGCGACGGCCTGCTCCACCGAGCACGGGCCCACGAGACGGCCCGTGGAGGGTGGCACGAACCTCAGGCGGGTTCGGCCGTGGTGCCGCGCACCACGAGGTGTGGAGCGAGGACCACCTCGCGCCGTTCGACTCGGTCCTCGTCCAGGCGTTCGACGGCCGCGGTCACCGCGTGCCGAGCCTGCTCCTCGGCTTCCTGGCTGACGGTGGTCAGGTTGAAGCAGCTGAGGCGGGAGAGCATGTCGTCGTCGTAGCCGGCCACGGACACCTCGCCCGGTACGTCGACACCGGCGCGGGCAAGACCGGCCAGGACACCGATGGCGGACGGGTCGTTGTAGGTGAGGACAGCGGTGGGCAGGCTGTCGCCCTCCAGGAGCTTGCGGACGGCGCGTTCACCTGCCGCTTCGGTGTGGTCGCCGTGCAGGATCCGGATGTGATCGTCCAGCCCGTGGCGCCGCATGGCGGTGCGATATCCACGGCGCCGGTCGGTGGCGATGACACCTTTGCCGCCGTCCACGTAGACGATCTCGCGGTGCCCGAGGCCGACCAGGTGATCGACGATCTGGCCGACGCCGTCGTCGTCCGCGGTGCGTACGACGTCGAGGGTCGCCTCGGCGATGCGGCGGCCGACGGCGATGACAGGCGCCTTGTTGTCGAGGGCGGCGAGCGTGGCAGCCGGTGCGGTCGGACCGAGGAGGATCAGCGCCTCGCTGCGGAAGGCCAGCAGCGTCTCCACGGCACTCTGCTCGTCGCGCGTGCGAGTCTGGGTACTGAGGACGAGGTCGTATCCGACCTCCTCGGCAGCGGTGTGCAGGTACTCGACCAGTTCGGCGTGGAAAGGGCGATGGATGTCGACCATGACACCGAGCAGTCGGCTGCGCCTGCTGGCCAGCGTGCTGGCGGTGCGGTCCACCCGGTAGCCGAGTTCGGCGGCGGCCTTCAGGACACGCTGCCGGGTCCGCTCACTCGGACCGGGCACGCCGCGCAGCACCAGCGACACCGAGGCTGTCGACACGCCTACCCGTGCGGCCACGTCCTCCAGCTTGGGACGCTTGTGCGCGCCGTTGTTCACTGCTCCATCGCTGCCCAAGTGTTCCTCCCCGCGGCAGATCTCCTTGCGCCACACCCTTGACACGCTCGCGAAACAAGGTTGATAGTACCAGAACTTAAAACGCTTTAAATTGTCCTGTTGTTCCAACGAACGACAGCACGGAAAGCGCGGCGCCCTACGACGGCCTCGCGCACTCGGACACCGGCCTCTCCGCTCCACCCAGCTGCTTCCGAGGCGTAGTCACCAGTCCCGGCCCACCCGAAGTCCGCGGATCCCCTCTCTCATCCGTCGCACAGTGAGGTGCACGCTCCATGAACCGCACACCCCTCCCCCGGTCCCGCAGAATCGCTTCCGCCGTGGCCGTGGCGGCCGCGGCCGCGCTCGTCGTCGCCGGCTGCTCCAGCGGCTCCGGCGGGAAGCAGGCCGAGGAGAACGCCGAGGGCGCCGCCGCAGGCAAGGCCAACACTCCCCGCATGACGATCGCGATGGTCGCCCACGCGCCCGCCGGCGACACCTTCTGGGACACCATCCGCAAGGGCGCCGAGGCCGCGGCCGCCAAGGACAACGTCAAGCTGATCTACTCCAGCGACGATGCCGCCGCCGATCAGGCGGCCCTGGTGCAGAACGCGATCGACCAGAAGGTCGACGGCATCGCCGTCACCCTCGCCAAGCCGGACGCCATGAAGGACGTCGTCGCCAAGGCCATCAAGGCCGGCATCCCGGTCGTCGGCTTCAACGCCGGCATGCCCGACTGGCAGAAGCAGGGCCTGCTGTCCTTCTTCGGCCAGGACGAGGCCGTCTCGGGCGAGGCCCTCGGCACCAAGCTCAACGACACCGGCGCCAAGCACGCCCTGTGTGTCGTCCAGGTCCAGGGCGCGGTCAACCTGGAGCAGCGCTGCGCCGGCGTGGAGAAGGGCTTCAAGGGCAAGACCGACAAGCTGTACGTCAACGGCGCGGACATGCCGTCCGTGAAGTCGACGATCACCGCCAAGCTCAAGCAGGACTCCTCCATCGACCAGGTGGTCACGCTGGCCGCCCCGATCGCACTGACCGCCGCGCAGTCGGTCGACGAGACAGGCAGCAAGGCGAAGATCGCCACCTTCGACCTCAACAAGGAGCTCATCTCGGCGATCAAGGACGACTCCATCGAGTTCGCCGTCGACCAGCAGCCCTACCTCCAGGGCTACCTCGCGGTCGACTCGCTGTGGCTCTACAAGAACAACGGCAACTACATGGGCGGCGGCGAGGCGCCGATCCTGACCGGTCCGGCCTTCGTCGACAAGGCCAACGTCGACACCATCGGCGCGTTCGCCGCGAAGGGCACTCGGTGATGGGCATGACCCAACAGGCTGAGCCGGCGGTGACCACACCGCCGGCCCCCGGCCCCGGCCCCGGCCCCGGCCCCGGCAAGGAGACCGACGGGCGGACCCAGCAGCGCCCCCTGGCGCTGCGGCTGCTCGCCCGTCCCGAGATCGGCGTCTTCCTGGGTGCCGTCGCGGTGTTCATCTGCTTCCTCGTCGCGGCGCCCC
Organism: Streptomyces sp. NPDC057623; assembly: GCF_042800355.1. NCBI lineage: Bacteria > Bacillati > Actinomycetota > Actinomycetes > Kitasatosporales > Streptomycetaceae > Streptomyces > Streptomyces sp. NPDC057623. Next base: position 205 of record NZ_JBHVGZ010000085.1, on the reverse strand, counting down.
CGGTCCGCGACGGCAGCTCGATGGCGAACGTCCTGTACCAGTCGTCGACCATCGGGATCATGGCCCTGCCGGTCGCGCTGCTGATGATCGGCGGCGAGTTCGACCTGTCCGCCGGTGTCGCCGTCATCACCTCGGCCCTGACCGCGAGCATGGTCGCCTACCAGCTGAGCATGAACGTCTGGGTCGGCGTGATCGTCGCCCTGGT
>NZ_JBHVGZ010000084.1:20871-41664 GCF_042800355.1 Streptomyces sp. NPDC057623 | reverse complement strand
AGACCACGGTCTCGAGGCCGCCGCCAGCTGTGCGGAGACCACCGAACCCAGTTGACACCCTCCGCCACCAACCAGCGGATGGATCTTGGATAGGGTGCAGAGCGCTCCGACTGCCGGAGCTCTACCGCCGCCGCCGAAGAAAGTGCCCAGTGCTGCGGTCACACCTCATGGTGTGTCACCGCGCGCGCAGGCATTCCTGTGCACCACATGCGGCCGCGGGCCGTGATCCGAATGGGGTGGGAATGTCCAGTCACCGGCTGTCCAAGAGAGGCCGATACATCGCGTGGGCCACGACCGGCGTCGTCGTAGTCGCCGGCGCCGGGATCGCGGCGCAGACCTCCATGGCCGCCACGAGCTGGCCTGCGCAGAAGACGTACACGGGACGGGCGTTCGACACCTGCACGGCACCCTCCCTCGCCGCGATGAAGGCCTGGAACACCGGCTTCTACGGAGCCGCCGCGGTCTACATCGGCGGCAAGAACCGCGGCTGCGCCCAGCCCAACCTCACCGCGTCCTGGGTGAAGTCGGTCAGCACAGCCGGCTGGAAGCTGATCCCGCTCTACGTCGGCGCCCAGCCGCCCTGCCAGGCCAGCAGGAACCCGGAGAGGTTCACCGCGTCCACAGCGGCTTCCCTCGGGGCGAGCAACGCCAAGGACGCCGTCGCCAAGGCGGCCGCCCTCGGCATGAAGCCCGGCAGCCCCATCTACCTCAACATGGAGCCGTACGACATCACGAACAAGGCGTGCAACGACGCCACACTGACGTACGTGCGCTCCTTCACAAAGACCCTGCGAGCGAAGACGTACCGCGCCGGCTACTACGGCTTCAGCAGCTCCAGCGCCAAAGCCATCGCCACCGCGAAGGACCGGACCGACCTGCCGGGCAACCTCTGGTACGCGCTGTGGAACAACAAGAACACCACCACCGCCGACTGGCCCTGGGATCCCAAGCTGTACACCAACCACAGCCGCGCCCACCAGTACATGGTCAACAGCAAGGAAACCCGCGGCGGCCGCACCATCACTGTCGACCGCAACGCCTGGGACGCCCCCGTGGCCCTGATCGGATAAGAGCCGCATCCCCCGGCGGAAACACGCGGCCCGTCCAGATTTCCGATAGCAAGCAACCCGCGCACCGTCGGGGACGGGTGCAACCCCTTCGACGAGTCGGTTTGCCCACCATGGTGATGGTGAGCGGACAGAAGGGCACAGCAGCTGATCAGTCGGGCCAGGGCGGTCCTACCGACCTCGGCATGCCCGTGATCACCAAGCCGCGTTCCGGCCTGAGACGAGAATGAAATCCGCTGGTCGTTCCCTCGCAGGTGGGGGATGCTGCCTGAATGATCGACCGTGAGTTCGCCATCCGGCTGGTGGAGGCGCATCTGGAGCGTGAGTCGCCGGGGCAGCTACGAGTGACACATGTCGAGGAGCACGAACTGGCGTGGATTGTCTCCTACCAGTCCGCCGAGTACGTGCGGACGGGAGACACCTCTCAGCTGTTGGTGGGCAATGGCCCGTTTCTCGTTGATCGCGTTGATGGCGGGCTGCACTCGATCGGTGTGGTGTCCGCACACACCAGCGCGTGGGAAGAGGACTACCGGACCCGCATCCGGAAGACGGCCACAAGAACGGCGGTGGCCGACCTCCACGACGAGATACGCCAGACCACCGCAACTCGCGGGCGGATCGTCGCTATGCGCGTGCTGCGACAGAAGGTTGCGGTGCTTGCTCATGCGGAGGTCGTCGAATACGTCAATGCTCTGCAGAGCGGCTCGGCACCGGCCCATCTCGTGGCTATCTCCACCAAGGCTCTCGTCCCCGAACTCGACCCCGTCCTCAGCGTCCACACCGTCCAGGCAGGACAACACACCACCGGCTGAGCTCAAGCCATCAGCCGGTAGTCCGGATTATCGCCCCGCATCACCGACCGGGCCACCGTTGGCCTGCGCAGCATGTTCGTGGTCGCCTTCTGGGCGACGGTGTCGTCCCTGGTCAGCTCCGTGACGACCCGCAACCGGTCGGCTGGCATGACGTGCTCGGTGACCTCCGGCCGATTGAACAGGTCGGAGGCAACCTGGGCGGCGACCTCGTCGTCCCGGGTCAGGTCGGCGACTGCCTGGACCTTCTCGTCGACAGTCACAGGGCGTTCATCTCGCTGGCCGACGAGCCGCTTCGCGCCGTCCGGTGTCCACTGCTGGGCGCCGGTACGTGGGTTGAACGGGGCGTCCTCGATCGCCCCCACCGCTCGGCCCCATCCACGACGGACGCGAGGATGCGGTGGACAGTGAACGACACGCCCTCCTTGCGTTTCTGCCGGCCAGCGGTTGGCGGCACCGCTGGGCAGAGCGCTGGCCCGCACTGCGGGCGGCCCTCAAGGCGCCCAACCGGGTACCGGATGTGCGCGATCACGACTCGCTGGGCAGCTTCTGCGATCTCGTCGAAGAGTTCAGCGGGACAGGCGAGCACACCGCCGTGTTGCGCGCCCTGATCCGGCACGAGGCCTCGCAGGGGATCGGCGTGTCGTAACCAACGGTCTCCGCATGGGGCACGTAGTCCGGGTTTCCGGCCTGGTCACCGCCCGGTGTCCACCAGCCCCTCCTTGCCCCACGCCACCAAGGACGAGTGCACGTACCCGGCGACACCGCCGCGCTTCATCCTGACCTTCACCCATGTGCCCTCACCCTCGGCCCAGCCGTACGCGGTACAGGTGTCTCCCTTGTACGCGGTGCCGAGCGACTTCGCGGACTTGCGGGGCTTGGCCCGCACCGTGGCCGAAGACCCGGTGATACGGCAGTAGTCCCCCTTGGCGGCTACCGGTGCGGCAGCGGCATGCGCCGGCTCGGCGGCAAGCACGGGAGCCGACATCGCGAGTAGCGGGACGACGAGCAGGCACGTGGTGAGCAGCGAGGCGTGACGACGGGACAACGGGCGCTCCTTATAGGCGGGTTCAGCGGTGTCGGCACTGAAGATTGCTGCGCATCTCGCGCACCCAACGTCCCGTTTGCTCCATTTAGAAGCATGTTCCACCGATTCGGGTTATCTTGAACCACTTCGCGCACGCACCGGTCGTTGCAGAAGGCACCCGGCGGGGCGTTCATGCCCAGCCCGTGACGGCAGTGATTACGCGAGGCCATCCCGCGGCGTGCTGCCAGGCGGCCAGCGCTGCCCTACCTGACCTGGGCGATCACCTGCCGAACGCTCCAACTATCCACATGGCACTTCCTCTTAGGAACGAACTATGAAGTACTTGAAGACCGTCGCAGCGGTGTTCCTCTCCCTGGCCTGCGCGACTGCCCCCGCGCACGCGGACGCGTCCGTCAAGGACGGCAAAGTGGGGCTGAGCGTCAAGGGCAGTGGCCTGTCCGTGAAGCGGGCAGGCGGCTGGATGGACGGCCACGGCACCGGTGTCCGGGCCCGCCTGTACACGGTCCACAAGGGTCAGCGGCATGACATCACCCGCTGGAAGGACGCGACGCCTGTCACCGCAGGGACGACACAGTTCTCCAACGTGGACTGGAACCTCAATGGCCGAAGTTTCCGCAACGGCACCTGGCTGTGCATTGAGTTCAACAAGGCGGACGGCACACCCTGCGCCAAGATCCACCGCTGACGCCGCGCAACGGTCCGCCGGGCACCTTCCGGCCGCTCGGTCACGATGCCGCAGGGGCAGCTCGCGGGTTCGCTCCGGGCGCTGGGACGAGGTCCTGGTAGACGCCAAGGAGGCGGATCAGGGCTGTGTCCAGCACCTCACATCGCTCCAGCATCGACTCCAACTCCCCCGCCGCGGAGATGATCTCCTCTTTCAAGGCGTCGGTCTCATCGGGGTTCGAGGCCGGCCGACGGCGCAGGGCGCGTAGTTGGCGGCCGGCCTGCTGCGCCCGCCAGTACCCGGTGTCCAGCTCGGTGGCGGTCTGGCACAGGGCGCGAGCGAGGCGGTGAAGGCAATCGCCCGGCGGGTGCCGGACGGCAAGGGCGGTCAGAGGCTCGCCGAGGCCGAGATGTTCGGCCAGCAGGCGGGTGCCCGGTCCCGGTGCGTTCGGTGTGGTGGTCATGGCGGGGAGATCTCTCGCAGCGTGCCGAGCGCGCGGGCCAGGCGGAGGGCGAGGCTGCGGCCCTGGTCGGGGCCATCGGCGAAGCCTTTGCAGATCGCCGGTGTCTCGGTTCCGAGGGTTTTGTGGCAGACCACGTGTCCCTCAGTTTGCCGGGCCCGGGTGACCATGGCTGCGACGCGTCCAGGCTGCAGGTGCATGAGGTTGCCCGGGTGAAAGATGCAGGTGTCGCAGCGGTGGGAGCACACCCGGACGGTGCCGGTCAGTGGGTCGGCGACCTCGTCGCACAGCTCACCGCCCTCCGGCTCGACGCCGTCATCGTGATTGGGGCACCACATGGGCATCTTGCTGTCGCCGCGCGCGGCGTTTCCGTTCATCGTCGTCCTCCGCAGCCCGCGTGCCCGCAGCCGCCGCAGAAGCCACCGCTGTTGCACAGGCACGGGCAGGCTCCCTTCCGATGGTGCCGGGCGGCGGGGTGCCCGCTCGTGGCGGGGGTGCTCTGGTCGGGCGGCGGGGTGCGGTGCGGGTCGTATGCCGTGTACCGGATGGCCACGGTGAGCAGGCCGGTGCGGGCCGTACGCGGGAGGCGGTCGAGTGCTTGCAGGCAGTACGCCACGTTCGGGTCGCCCGCCGGGATGGGGATCTTGCATCGAGCAAGCAGTTGTGTGGCGGCGTCTGCCACGGCCCAGGCGAGGACGGCCGAGTCCAGGTGTTCGCGATCCTCGGCCGGCAGGCGGTCTGCTGCGCGGGTCAACAGTTCGGTCAGGGGCGGATCTTCCCCGTGGTCGGAGGCCGTGAGGAGAGCGTGGGCGTGCTGGAGGATCTGGTGCACGACTGTGGGGTGCTGCAGCGCGTCGGTACCGGTCATGAACGGGGTCCTTCCGGAGCGGGCGGGCCGGGGTGGTTCCTGGTCCGTGGGCGGGGGCGGGGCCCAGGTGCGGGCCCCGCATGGTCAACGGCGCCTAGTCACAGCCCGGTGCGCCGTACGGCGGCCTGGTAGCTGTCCAGGACCTGGGTGAGCTGGTTCATCTGCTGAGCGAAGCGCGCGGCGTGCAGGTCGGTGGTGTGGCCCGTGTTCTGCAGCAGGCCGGTGACCGACACAAAGCCCGCATCCAGGTGGGGATTGAACAGGTCGGCGAGGCGGTCGCGTGCGTGGGCGGCGTGGCGGCGCAGTTTGCCGTGGAGGCGGTCGGCTTCGGCGGCGGTGTTGAGGACCAGGTCGGCCAGTTCGCCCAGTGCGGTGCCGCGTTCGTACCGCTGGCGGACGAGGCGCTGGTATCCGTCCTCGCCGAGGGCCGTGTGCAGGGCCTCGTGCCCGGGTGCTCGCTGGGGAGTGGAGTCTGAACCGGGTGGAACGGAGGGGGTGTTGGTCCAGGCGGCGGTGCCTCGAATGCGGCTGGTGCGTTCGGTCATGGTGGCGGGGTGTCCTTCCTGCGCGGCGGGTTGGGCGGTCAGAGGGTTTCGCCGTAGTGGCAGGTGCTGGTGTGGCCTTCGTCGCTGGTGAAGGTGTCGGGCACCGAGTTCGTGTGCGCGAGGTCCTCGGGCTTGAGCGGCGGGCGGGCGAGGTGGGTGCCGAGGTCGGCGAGGTGCCGGACGGTGGCGAGGGGGACCTGGCCGGAGCATTCGGGGCACGGGCCGAGGAGTTCGAAGGCTTCGTCGTCGTAGATCGGGAAGCGGGCGAGGAAGTCGTATTTCTCGCCGGTGTCGGGGCAGGTGGCGGTGACCAGGACCGGTTCGCCCGGGGTGGTGCGGCGTCGCCGCCAGTCCGGGGCGGTGGTGATCTGGTCCAGGCCGAGGCCGAGGGCGGCGGCCAGTCGTACGGCGGTGCGGGCGTGTTCCTCGCCCCGGTAGGGGCCGTGCGGGCTGACGGCGGTGTTGTGGCGGATGAATACGGCGGCGGCATGGGCGCGTTCGGCGAGCGACGTCATGGCGTGGGGACTCCTTTGTCGGGCTGGTCGGTTCGGTGTCCGGTCGGCCCGGTGCCGCCCCGGGCGGGGCCGGGGCGGCCTCCGGGGGTGTCAGGGGTTGGTGGCGGCGAGGGCTGCGGTGGCGGCCTTGCCGATTGCGGCGGCGGCCTGGGCGGCGTCGGCGAGTTCGAGGAGGGTGGCGCCGGGAAGGGGGTGGGGGTCGGGGTCGAAGGCGAGCCACAGCACCGCGCACCCGGTCGCGCGCAGGGCGGCGATGCGTCCGGCGGCGGGGATGGCCTCCTCGGGGCGGTAGTGGCCGTCGGAGGCGATCACCAGCAGGCGGCCCGCGCCCGGGGTCATGAGGTCGAGTCCGGCGTTCAGGGCGTCGGTGGCCTCGGCGAGGCTGTGGCCGCCGCCGTCCGCGTCGAACTCGGTCACCCGGGCCGAGGCGCGGCCGGGTGCGGTGATCGCGGTCAGGGACCGGCGGTAGGCGATGGTCGCGGTGCGCGAGTCGGGGTCGGTCAGGGCGGCGGCCTTGGCCACGATCCAGGCGGCCGAGGCGATCGGCGCGGCGGCGGCACGCATCGAGCCGGAGACGTCGACCGCGATGCCGACCCGCAGCGGCGGGGTGGGGCCTTGGCGGCGCTGGGTGCGGATCCAGGGCTGGGCGGTGGGGAGGGCGCCCGCCGCCCTCTGCGCGTCCCGGGCCAGCGCACCGCGCATGCTCAGACGTCCGGGCGGGGCCGCCGACGCCGTGACGGTGACCCTGGGCTCGCGGTACGCCGCCGCCCGCAGTGCCCTGGCGAGCCGTCCGGCCGCCGCCTTCTCGGCCGGGGTAGGCGCCCGGGTGCCGGTCACCGGTGAGGAGGCGCGGCGGCCCCTGGCTCGCTGCCGCTGGCTGTCGGGGGTGAAGGGCCGTGCCCCGGGTGCGAAGACCTTCTCGGCGGTCTCGGCCGCCTGCCGCTCGTGGGCGGCGTGGGCGGCCTTCGCCCTCGTGCGGGCGGTACGGGCGGCCTCGATGCGGACCTGGGCGGCCCGCTGTGCGGCTTCGTTCGCGGTTACCTGAGCTGTGACCTTGCCGATCACCTCGGCCAGTTCGCCGATCCGCCCATTCTTCGGGTCTGGGGCTGGTTCGGGCTGGTCGGGTGCGGCACCGAGCGCCTGGCACCAGGCGCGGGCATGCTCCACCATGGCCTGCCCGTCGTCGTCGGCGGTGGCGTGAGCGGCTGTCCAGATCTGGGCGAGGGTGTCCAGCAGGTCGGTGCCGAGGATGCCGGTGACGGCTTGTTCGAGGGGCTGGGTCTCGTCCGGGTCGAGGATTCCGGCGTCGCGGCGGGCGAGGATCAGGGCGGCGGCGTATCCGGCCTGCCACTGGTCGGTGGGTGTATCGCTGGTGAAGTCCTTGAGGACCAGGGTGTGTACGGCGCTGCGCAGATACGTGCGGTCTGCGGGGCGGCGGGCCAGGTGGGCGTGTTCGGCGCGGGATTCTTCCAGCATCTGGGCCGCCGCATCGAGGGCGGTGCCGCGCAGCGGGGGCGGTGTGGTCCAGATGCTGTGGCGCGCGTGGGCGGCCTCGTGGGTGAACGCTCCCCAGGCGACCGGGTAGTTCGCCTCGTCGCCGACCTGAATGGGGTGGATGGTGGCCGGGTTCAGCGGGGCGAACAGGGCCGCGTCGACCTCCATCTGCGCCGTGACCGGGTAGAAGGCGGCGGGGGCACCGGAGCGGGTGCCCATCTCGCAGGTGACGATCACGTCCTCGCGTTCGGCGAGTTCCGGGAGGCGTTCGGTCAGGGCGGCGGCGATCCGCAGCCACTGCCCGGCCTGCCGACCGGGCCGGGGTTCGAATGCGGGGCCGCCGTCATCCTCCCAGCGGGCCAGGGCCTGTTCGGTTTCGGACAGGGCGGGCGGGGTGTGCTGGACGTGGGCCTGGGCGTGTGTAGGCATGGCGGAAACGGGTCCCTTCCAGGAGGGGGCGGTCGTGGGGTGGGTGGCCCGGGCCCGGCGCTCGGCTGGGCCCGGGCGGGGCGGTCAGAGCTGGCGGCCCAGGGCCAGGGCGGTGACTGGGCGGCCGATCGCCTTGGTGACGATCTCGGCGACCGTGTCCCGGTCCTCCAAGGGGGCGATACCGACCAGGTTGGCGAAAGCCGTCTCGGCACCGAGCACATCGGCGATCTTCTGAAAGGCGATCAGTTCCCGTAGCTGGGGCGCCCATCCGACATCGCCCGCCTGCTGGAGGGTGGCGAGGTTGCGGGCGATGCGCACCGCCGTCCGGTTGATCTTCAGGGAGGCGGCCAGGTCGTAGTCGGAGCCGACCTGGATCTGCACGCTGAACCGGGAGGCGAGGGCCTCCGTGAGGACCGCCCCGTGCACGCCCGGGTTGTGTCCGGCGATCACGTAGAAGCCGTCGGCCGCCGTGACCGTCTCGCCCTTGTGCGCCTTGACCTGGATCTGCCTGCGCCCGTCCATCGCCGGATACAGGGCGGCCAGCACCTTCGGGGAGATCAGGGTGGCGTCGTCCAGGAGGAGGGCGCGGCCTTCCTCCATCGCGGTCACCAAAGGCCCGTAGATGAACTCGTAGCCGCCGTTCGCGTCCTGGGTGTACTCGCCGATCAGGTCGCCGACCGTGGTGTCACCGTCCCCGGCCACCGTGATCAGGTCCGGGAAGGCCGCCTCGATCAGGGAGGTCTTCCCCGTGCCCGGCGGCCCGTAGAGCAACACCGCCACCTGTGCCTCCCGCAACCTGCGCAGCGCCTCCACATCCGGCAGCTGCGCCAGCGCCCGGGGGTGGTACTTCTGCCCGTTCGGGCGGACGATCGGCACCGGCCGCCCGCCCGACGGCGGGGCCGAAGGCGCCTGCTGGGAGGCCTGGCGCGGCACTGGGGGCGTGCCGCCCGAGGCGGGCTGAGGGGGTGGTGCGGCGTGCTGGGCTGCGGCGGCTGTCGCCGAGGTCGCCCGGTACGTGCGGGGTTTGGAACCGGACCGCTCCGCCTCGCCCCGGCAGACGAGCGTTTCGCAGGCGTTGCCGACGGCCCCGCCCGAGTGCCCCAGCCTTCGCGCCAGGTCCGTGACCGTGAAGACCGTTCCCGGACTCGCCGCCAGCACCTGCGCGATCCTCGCCCGCAACTCGCCCGGGCGCGCCTTGGCGCCCGTACCGGGCGCAGGCCCCGCAGGCGTCGTGGGTGTGCTCGGCGCTGCGGGGGCGGACTGCTTCCCGGCGGAGGCGGAAGGCTGAGAGGCGGGCGCAGGTGTGGCGGTGCTCGTCATCGAGAATTCCTTTCACCGGGCAACAAGGTCGCCGTATCTGAATTCGAAATCGGCCACCTTTTTGGCATACTCCACCCGCAATCCGTTTCCGGGCGGCCCCATTGGCGGGATTTCCATTCCCGACCCTCCCGGGAACAATTCAAATATAGCTCGACCCGCACACGACCTGAAGCCGCATTCCGGCTTGATAATGCTGGAATTCTCGTAAATTCACGACCGTTTATCAGGGATTTTCCCGGAGGTGCGACGCAAGGCGTCGTGGCCGGTGACCTGCACGACCGATTCCCAGGCGCCCTGCAGGCGCCGGTATTTCGGCAAATCGAGTACACGCGCGAATGGGCGGCCCTCGGCAGGCCCCCCGGCACGGCGGGGCCGCAGGCCGCCTGCTGCGCCTGAGGGCTGCCGAACCTCCTGCGTGCGGGGGGCCGGCCGGGGGTCAGGGCCGTATCAGGTTTTATGGAAGTGAACTGACGGACCAAAAGATTCAGGCAGCATGTCAGGACTGGCCGGGCGCGGGAATCCGTGCGGAATACGCGGGGCCTGGGCGGCGGCTGTCAGTAGATCGGGATGCGTTGCTGCACTGATATACAGTCGCCCTCGCCCGCGTGTGGCTCGCAGGCCCCCTGGCCTGCGAGGACGGGCCGGGCGGGGGCGTCGTTTCCAAGCGCGCACGCGGAAGCGATACCGGAGACGACACCGGATGCGACGGGGCGGGCGTCAGCGGGCGACGTACTCCGGTCGATGAGGCGCGCAGGGACGGTGAGCTGCTCCTTACCGGGTTTTCCGGGCGTGGGTCCGGGGTGCGATCAGGGCCTGGGTGGCTGGTTCAGGTTCGAAGCCGAGGTCGGCCAGCTGCCGCTTGAGGCGTGTGTAGGTGTGCCGTGCGGCGTCGTGGCGGCCGACGGCCTGGTAGAGGCGGATGGCGTGCTGGTACAGCTGCTCGTGGTCGGGGTGGAGCGACATGACGTGTTCCAGCGCGGCCAGGGCCGTGTCGGTTTGGTGCGTGTCGGCGGCGTGTTCGGCGTGGTGGGCCAGGCGCAGGACGGCGTCGGTTGCTTTGGTGGCGAGGTGTTCGCGGATGCTGTCTGCCCACAGGTGGTCACCGCCTTGGGCGAAGACTCCGCAGTAGTGGCGGAGGGCCTCGCGCACGGAGGCCAGCCGCGTGCTCGGGTCGTCAGTTGCCGCGATCCGATTCAGAGCTGCGGTGAAATCATCCAGGTCTGTTTCCACAAGCTCGGGATGGAGTTTATGCAGCTCTCCCTGCAGCAGGATGAATTCCTGTTGGGTAATTCCAGTCGCCGCTCTCAAGGCGCGCCGAACAGCGCGGCGCAGGTTCTTCAGCTCGCGCGCATTCTGCTCGCTGTCACCGTCCAGGCGCAGGTTCTGGGCGATGTCGGCGGCCAGCAGTCCTGTCGGGTGGGCGGCCAGCAAGGCCAGGAATTCGCGCACTTCCGCGCGCAGGTTGAGGCCCACGGGATCGTCGCTTCCCCGAGCGTAGAGGGTGACGGGCCCCAGGACGTGCAGGCGAATCGGCTTGTGCTGCTGAGACCGCTGCGGTTCGGCGGGGTGCGGCCGGGGCACGGGAGCGGCAGGTTCGGTTTCGTTCTCCTCGTCGGCCTCGGCCGGATCCCCAGCCGATGGTGTGATCGTCTCGGTACGTTCCGCGGGGATGACGCGGAGCCGGGGGCGCTGTCCGTGAGCGGCGAGGACGACTTCGATGACGTCCCGGGCGGCTTCGGCGGTGAGCTGGAACAGGCGCAGCTCTTCTGTCCGTGACGCTCGTGCAGCTCGTGAGGAGGTCCCTGCCGGCGGGGTCGTGGTGCCGTCGGCGGCGACGTGCCATCGGGTGGCGCCGGGCAACGCAGCATCGAGGGTGAGAACCAGCAGGGCGTCCGGGTCGGCACGCTTGGCCAGCGCCCCGAACTGCCCGGTGTGAGCGGGCTCCGGCGTCGCGAGGAGGAGCAGGGTGCCGGGGCCGGCGCTCTGCTGCGCTTCCTGATCGCCATCAAGCCCCGTCACCACCGATTCCAGGCCGGGTTCCTGCGTCTGCTGCCGGTGACGCGCATGAGCGATCAGATGCTCTTCGGCCAGTCTGACAGCATGGGCGGTGTCGGTTGCCTGGGTCAGGGCAGTGAATTGGGAGGGAAGTCCAGGCAGAAGTCGATCAGCCAGCTGCTGGGGTACGACGGCCCGTAGAAGGGGTTGCTCAGGGCGTTGGCGTTCTGCGGCGGTGAGGATGCCGCACAGCACGGCGCGGGCAGCCGCCTCGACGCCGGGACCACTCCAGTCACAGCCTCCCTCGTAGGCCAAGGCGTTGAGGGCAATCTCCCTGTCGTCGGCGTGACCAATGGTCACTACTTGGGCCAGCTGGGGTCGTTGGGGCGGCGTACGGCGGGTGACCAACGTGTCTGGATCTGTCGGCGTGCGCGGCAGCGCTGCTTCTCGCGCCGCCCAGGTGGCCTTCTCGACCACTGGGCTCAGCTCCGACCCGTGCACGTCCGTACCCGGCTCGCGTGAGCGGTTGCGGTGGACGCGAACGTAGCGCAGTGCGGCCAGCAGTCCGGCCGCGGCGGTGATGCCGATCAGACTCGCCTCACCCACACTGACCGCGACCGGCCCTCGTTCAGTGTGACAATGCGCCTCTCCGTGCCCATTGTCTACGTCGTCCTTCTGCGCGCCGCCAGGAGCAGCGTGCCGTCCGTCGTCGCCCTGAGCCGTGGGCTTGTCCGGGGCCTCCGACGTATCGGAGATGGAGGGTGCGGGCGCAGTCGGCCGCGCGGGAGGCGGCGCGGCAGTTCCGGCGACAGGGACGGTCAGCCGCCAACCAGGCCTGATCAGGTCCGGGTCGGTCAGACGTCCGCCGTCGGGCTGGAGACGATCCTTGTTCAGCTTGTAGATCCGCGGCCATTTCACGGGATCCCCCAAGTGCGTGGCCGCGATGTCCCACAGTGTGTCGCCCTCCACCACCGTGTACTCGACGTGCCGCTGCTCCTCGGCCGCCTCCGCCGGAGGTCGCAGTCCAGCCTCGCCGACCTCAGCCTCCGGGGCATCGGGCCGGGATACATTCGTCACGGCCGACGTGGGGTGCAGTGGGGCCGTCGCCGCCACCTGCGGCGTCAACTCACCGATAGCTGCAGACTGCTGAGCGCTCGCGACGTGGGGCCGCCACAGACCAAGCAGGGCCACGACCAAGGTGCCGACGCACAGCGCCGCCAACGATCTCTTCACGGACAGCGTGGCCACGTGCTCGGCGTGCACGCCCCGGTCGCGCATCAGCTGCGGCAGATGCATCGCGTACCAGACGGCCTCCCGGACCACCGAACAGGCGAACGCGCTCCAGCACACCCAGCCGAACAGCGCCAGCAGCTCGATCATCAGCGGATCGCTGACGGGCTCTGTGATCCGGTCGATCAGGTCCCGCCACGAGAAGACCTGATCCGGCCAGGGCACACCGGCCGCCATCCACAGCACCCATGGCATGCCGACCAGCAGGGCGAGCGTGATCAGGCCCGTGCCCGCCGCAGTAGCCGCGGCACGCAGCCGTACGCCGACGGAGTAATAGGACGTCATCCCCGGGTGGTCCCTTTCTTGCCCCAAGCGCGTGTCGGTTACCGGGTCACACGCTCGGCCTGAGCGGTGGCGGACGCGGTGACGGTCAGAGTCCGTACGCCGATGGCCTGCAGGATCTGCGCCCGCTGATGGTGGGTGACCCGCACCGTCACCTTGTCACCGCGCACCATCGCCGTACCGCTGTCGCCCGTGGAGGCGACATACGCCCGCGCCATAGCGGCGGCCTTCTCCCCCATCAGCCGAACGTCGTCCGCGTGGCGCAGGCGCCCCGTGTCCAACTGCTGCGCGCCGGTGCGGGCGGCCTCCTGAGCCGTGTCCAGGGCACGGGCCTTGCCGGCCAGCGCCAGCCCGCCGTCCACGACGATCCCGGCGAACAGCCAAAGCGCCAGCACGGTGCCGACGACGAACGCCGTGATCTGACCGCGGTCGTCACCTCCCGCCATACGGCCCCAAGCAGATCTCAAGCGAGTCAGCAGGCTCATGGCGCGCTCCGAAAACGGTCAACGGGCGAGTGGGCCGTCTCAGCCACCGTCACGCTCCCGGGCATCGGGATGATCGTGAGGTCTCGAAGATCGGCGGTGCAGGTCACGATGGCTGAGGTGCTGGCGCCCGGTGTCAGGCTGCCGGTGTCGACCATGACCTTGGGATGCGCACAGGCGCTGTGCGCCGCGTGCAGCGCGTCCCGCGCTGCACGCTGAGCATCGGAGCGGGCACGGGTTTCCGTGCGGGCCAGGGAAGCGGCGCGGGCCGCCTGGTGGGCCGCGTCCGCCACCACGAGCCTCGCGTCCGCGAGGCGCCCAAGCGCGACAACGGTCAGCAGCACCATGATGAGCAGTGGAGTCACCAGCACCAGCTCGACCGCCGCTGACCCGCGATCCGCGGCCCACCGATCCGGGCGGCTTGTCATGGTGTGGCTCCCTGTGGCGTGGTGAGTCGTTCGACGGCGCCGGAGGCCACGCCGGTGGCGTGCAGGTCGAGACCGGGGACCACCGGCATCACGGCTCCCCGCACCGTCACGGTCGCCTGCGCCGCCGTACGGCGAACGGTCACGGACGGGGAGCTAAGGACACGGCCGCCGAGCTGGGCGAGGCTGGTCTCGGCCTGAGCCTGCCCGTCGGCGGCCGTCGCGTTCTTCACGCGGGCGGCGGCCAGGGCACGTTCGGCGGTGTACTGCGCGATGTGCTGGGCGTGCCAGGCGAGCGCAAACTGCACGATCAGCAACATCATCAGCAGCACCGCCGGAACGACCAACACCAGCTGGGTGGTTGCCGCGCCGCGGTCATCACGGAGCCCGCTCGAGACGTACCGCATGGCCTATCCGAGGTCGATGCCGTTGGCCCGGGCAGTGACCTTGGCGACGATGACGCCGACGACCGTCAGACCGAGGAGCGCGAGCAGCGCGGTGATCACGACGGTCTCCGTCGTGTAGCCCGCGTCGCTGCGGGCGGATTGTCGTACGCGTGCGAGATGCGTGCGCGTGGCGGCGATCAGGTGGTCCAAGCGCGTGCGGAACATGCGGATCTTTCTCCGATCGGTGGTGTGTGAGAGGTGAGCTGCGTGAGCCAAGGGGCGGACGTCAGGTGGCCGTCAGTACGTGGGCGAGGGCCGGGTAGCCGATCAGCAGCAGGAAGGCGGCGAAGAGCACGACCACCGGCAGGGACATCTGCTCGGTGGCGGCCTGAGCCGCTCCGTCGGCCTCGGAGATACGGCGGCGGCGCATCGCCCTGGCCTTCGCCGCGAGTGATCCACGGACTTTGGCGCCCTCTGCACCGGCGAGGTTGAGGGTGGCGGCAAGCTCGGTCAGGTCGCTGACGGCCAACTGCCGCCCGAGGTCGCCGAGGTGCGCCCAGGGGCTGGTGCGGGTCAGCTGGGCGACGTGCAGAGCGTGGCGCAGTTTCCCGGCCGCCCACCCTGCCGGCGCGTGAACGGCATGGGTGAGGGCCTGCTGGACTCCGGCCCCGCCCGCGAGCGCGATCACGGTGAGGTCCAGGACGAGGCTGAGGCTGTGCCGCATCTCGCGGCGCCGCTGGGCCGCGTCCCTGCGGACCGTGAGGTCGGGGGCGAAGAACAGCACCACGGCGAGCGCCAGCGAGCCGCTCACCGGCACCCACCATCCCGTGTCCATCCCTGCACCGAGACGGATCAGCGCCACCGCCAGCCACGGTGTGACCAGTCCCGCGATCGCACAGGTCGCCTTGCCCGCGAGGTGTCTGTCCACGTCCTGCCCGCACACGGCAAGGTCCGCGCGCAGAGAAGCGGTGGGGAAGCCGAGCGCCCGCACCAGCGGGACGAATCGTCGGCCCAGTCGGGTCGCCCATTCCTCGCCCTCGGCCTCCGGCACGGGCGCCGACGGGGGTGGCGGAGCGTTGAGCGCGGCCAATACGTCGACGAGAGCGGGCCGCGGCGGGCGGAGTCCGTAGACGAGGGCGGTCAGACCACCGCCGAACAAGGCTCCCAGCACCAGGACCGTGATCATCGTGTCCCTCCAGGCACAGCACCAACGCCCACGGGACCGTGGGGACTCGCGGTGCTCATGAGACGTACGGGTTCGTCGACACGGCCGATCGCAGTCAGCCAAGTGAAAGCGGTCGCGAACAGCGCGCCCACCACGGCCAGGACCACCTGCCCGGCAAGCGTGTCGAAGGGGTCCAGGTAGGACCGGTTGAAGACCACCAGCCCCACCGCCATCCCGAGCGTGACGGTCACCGTGACCCGGACTCCGGTACGGATGCTGGCCCGCCCGGCGTCGATGCGCTGACGCATCGCCACCTGCTCACGCACCGATTCCGCCAACTCACCAAGCAACGGACCAAGCTGACTGCCCTGCTGCTCAGCCGCCATCACGAGCGCGGCCACCACCACGTCCGCCAGCGGATCGTCCACTTCCTCCGCGAAGGCCCGCAGCGCCGCAGGCAGCGGGCATCCGGCACGCACCGACGCGGCCAGACCACCGAGATCCCGTTCCAGCGCGGTGGGGGCGATGTCCGCGGTGGCGAGAATCGCCTGCTCCAGGCCCGCGGCGGCGGACAGCGTGTCGCGGAGCATTTCCGTCCAGGTGGCCAGCGCCTCCATCCGCTCCGTACGCCGTGCGGCCTGCTGGTCCGGGCCGAGCAGCCCGGGCAGGGTGAGCAGCGCAGTCGTGGTGAGCACAGCCGCCACCGGCCACGCGGTCAGCGCCCCGATGGCGATCCCGGTCACCACGGCAACGGTCACTCGCCGCTTGGTCCAACTCGCGGGCAGACGCTCCATGAGGCGCCGGCCAGTGCCAGCCCGCTCCTCGCCGTCCGGGCGCCGCACGCAGCCGTAGACGATCGTGACGAGGCCGAGCCCGAAGATCGCCCCGAGCATCGCCACGATCGCCGTCAGCGAGCCACTCATGAGTGCCATGCCCCTCACACTCCCCACCGGGGAAAGACGACCGCCTGCGAATCCAGGCCGACCGCCATCAGGTCCTGGAGTGTCCCGGCGCGCACAGGGGCGGCGGGCTCGGCTCGACCGTCCGGGCCCGGCCGGTAGACCTCGTTGGAGACGACCTGCGCCCCGTCCGCGTCGACGACCTCACGCACGGAGTCGACCACCCGCCGGCCGCCCGCGTCCCAGCCGAGGTGGACGACGAAGTGCACGGCGGAGGCCACGAGCAGATTCGTCGCCTCCAGCGACAGGCGCTCGGGGGCCTGTGCGGCGTACGAGGCGAGCTTGGTGAACACGCCTCGCGAGGTGGAGGCGTGGATGGTGGACAAAGAGCCGTCGTTGCCCTGAGACATGGCGTTGCACATCGGGATCACCTCGGCCCCGCGGATCTCCCCGACGATCACCCGGTCCGGAGACATACGCAGCCCCCAACGCACCAGCTCAGCCTGGTCGATGCCGCCCTGGCCCTCGATGTTCGGCTCACGGGCCTGCATGGCCACGACGTTCGGATGTGCCTGAGTGTCCGCGTCCAGTCCCAGCTCGAAGGTGTCCTCGATGGTCACCAGCCGCTCGGTGGGCGGGATCTCGCTGGCAAACGCCCGGAGCACCGTGGTCTTGCCGACGTTGGTGCCACCGCCAATGACGATGTTCTTCCTCGCCCGCACCAGCGCCGCGAGGAACGCGGCCAACTGCGGGTCGCACACTCCCAGCCGTACGAGCTCGCCCATGGACGTGGCCGGGAAGCGATGCCGCCGGATCGTCAACGACACCCGACCGGTCACCGCCATCACCGCGAACAGTCGGGAACCATCCGGCAGTTGAAGATTCAGACGCGGCATCCCGCGGTCGAATCGCCGCTCCTCGCCGTCCACGCCCGCCGCGAGCGTGCGCACGAGTTCCACGAGTTCGGCATCCGAGGCCGCCACAGGTGGCCGGCGATGCCACTGCCCATGTGCGTCCTTGACCCACACCACGTCGCAGCCATTGACGCAGATGTTCTCCAGGTCTTCGTCAGCGAGGAGCCGCTCCAGTCCCCCGGTGCCGAACAGCGCGTCCTCCACCGCCTGGGTGATCCGCTGCTCGGCCCACGGGTCGAGTGTCTGGCCGCCTTCGCTCACGGTTTGGCGCCACTGAGTGCCGAGTTCCTCGCCCAGCAGGCGCTTCACCGTCGCCCGCCGCGCCGTCTCTTCCTCCGGCGGCAGCCCGGCCGCCTCTCGCTCACCGGCGTACGCCGCGAGCCGGGCCACCACGCGCTGCCGGACCACGTCCGCCAGCTCCCGCTCATGCCCTCCGATCTGGCCCGGCACCGCACCTGCGGACACGCCTACTCCGCTCATGCGCCGCTCCCCTCGCCCGGGGCCTCCACCAGCGCCGCCTGCATCTGCCTGACCACTCCGGCACGCTCTGGCACCTCCGCCGGCTCGTCGGCTTTGCTGATCTGCCGGGCGAGGAGATGCGCCGCGGCCATCAAGGGCCGCGTGCCAAAACCGGACGTGCGCAGGGTGATCCGCCGTTGGCTACGCATCGCGGCCATGGTCCTCACATCCCACGGCAGGAAGACGACGTCCTGAACGCCAAGTGCCTGTGTGATCTCCTCCGGCGGGAACGGGCACGGCCCGACCACGACGAGAGTGATCTGCCGGGCCTCTTCGTCGACGCTCAGGAGGTGCGCGTAGACATGGGTCAGCGCCTCCGGACAGCCGCGCGTCACCAGCATCATGTGATCGACCGCGCTCAGCAGCCCTTCGACGTCCGGGCTGATTCTGCCGACGTCCAGGAGCACCGTGCCCCGGTCGCCGGCGTCTCCTGTCAGGACTCGCCGCCCGCTCTCGGCAGCCAATACCCGTACGGCCTCGCCGCACGCGCCCCGGCCGGCGGGTGCCACGACCGCCCGTACGCCGAACGGCAGATCGGCAACGGCTCCGAGCAGCGACCCGGGCTGAGGCTGCCGGGCAGCGGCGGCAACATCCAGCAGGCCGGGCGTGTGCGGTGCGCCGCACCGAGTGGCGAGGTCACCGCCCCATACGTTCGCCTCTACGACGACCGGCCGTACGCCACCGTCGGCCCCCTGCGGCCACGCAGCGGCCAACGCCAGCGCGGTCGTCGTCACCCCCGGGGCGCCCACGACAGAGCCCAACGCGATCAGCCGCCTCACGGTGCCTCACGCCCCTCGGCCGGAAGCACCACAATGCGCGGGTGCTCGAACGCGGCGGCCCGGCGCACCGCAGCGGTCTCCACCAACACCGTCACCACCCGCACACCGCTGGATGACTCCGGAGCCTTCACACCAGTCACGGTCCCGACCACAGCAGCCGGAGCCTTCTCCTCCGCGTCCTTCTCAGCCAAGCCACCGTCGGTGGACGGGCCCGGGAGCACAGCGACGCGTTCCCCGCGCGCGAGCTCCGGCGGAGCACCACCCGTCTCGACCGCGAGCGACACCTGCGACCACCCAGAAGGCGGAAACTCCGCCCGCTCCCCGATCTGCCCCATCGCGAGCAGCGACCCGGCCACCAAGGGCACTCTGGCCTGCCGTCCCAGCACCCGCGCCCGGTCGGCGACCGGCACCACCCCTGCCTCGGCCGCCACCTCCACGGAGCGCAGATCACCAGCGGTCAGCACATGCCCAGCCGGCACGTCCCGGGCGAGCACCAATACGTCCGTACGACCGCCCAGCTCCGTCGCGATCAGGGTGAAGCCCACGGCAGACACCAGCACCGCCCCGATCCCACCCCACACCCAGCCCGGGCGACGCCTCACACCGCTGCCAGCGGCAGACGGCCGCTGCTCCGGTCCCCCCTTGCGCGCACCCGGCAAGCCCATCCCCTTGGCGGGCGGAGAAGACATGGCGGTACCCACAAATCACCTCACAGAAAAGAAAATCCGACTGATCCGCGCCCGCCCTGTCCCGACGAGCCGACACTCAACCGACGCCGTCACCGCACGACGACGGCCTGCACCTCATCCACCACCAGTTGCCGCTCCGCGCCTATCACCAGTCCGGGCACCACTCCGGACTGTCCACCACCGCGCCACTCCACATCCCACGTCACCTGAACGGACACGGTGAACGTCTTACCGGGCTCGGCCAGCGAGGCCCTCCGGTACGTATAACCACAGTCGGGAGACTCCGCGTCCGACCGGTACTTCGCGGAGTACGGCGTTCCCGGCCCCGTGCACGAGACCGTCGCCCCATCCCCCATCGACCACACCGCCAGACGCGGACGCGCTGTCGCGGTCACCTGCACACCGGGGACCTTCACCGTCTCCGTAACCGGTCCCCAGCTGCTCTTCTCCACCCACATCCACGTCGGCACGTGCACGACCTGGACGAAGTCCTCATCGGGGCTCGTGCGAATGACCGGCTCAGGCAACTCCAAGCGCTGGACGGCTTGCTGAGCCACTTCCGCCACGGAGATCTGCTGCCCGCCCGCGCCGCCGCGCCCCTTCTTGCCCGGCTTCTCTCCTTCGAACCGCGGCAGAATGCCCATGCCTTTGCCGAGGTCGTACTCCCATCCGTCGGAGACCACCGTCGGCGGTCCGGCAGGTCCACCACCCCCACGCCCACCTCCACGGACGCCACCACCGCTCCGAGGCGCGGGAGCTACCCCGCCGAAGCGCCGCGATGGACTGGCACGGGAAGCCTTGAGCTCGCACCCTTTGCCCACGCACCTCACCCCACTGCCGTTGCCGAATCCGTCTCCTGCGGACGCCTTCGGCGCGGTCACCAAACCAGTCCCGACAGTGGCCAAGAGGAGAGTCATCGGCACTGCCACA
This sequence comes from Streptomyces sp. NPDC057623, assembly GCF_042800355.1. Lineage (NCBI taxonomy): Bacteria > Bacillati > Actinomycetota > Actinomycetes > Kitasatosporales > Streptomycetaceae > Streptomyces > Streptomyces sp. NPDC057623. Next base: position 21,690 of record NZ_JBHVGZ010000084.1, on the reverse strand, counting down.
CCGCCACGGCTTACTCCACGCACGTCCCCACCTCGCCGATGTACAGCGACTCGACCAGCCACCGGTCACCGTGCTTGCCGACCGTCGCGTCGACGCGGTGGTGCCCGCCGGGTACGTCATCCTTGGGCGATCCGTCCTTGGTGTACTGCAGCCATCGGGAGCCGTCGGCGCAGTCCTGGATGACGACCGTCGCGGCACCGGCCTTCGTGACAACAGGCGCGAACTTCGGTCGTCCCTTCGTCACAACGCCCTGCCTCTCGTTCTCCCGCATCATGTGGCGCAGGAGCTGCAGGGCGCCGCCCTCCGCATGGTCATCCAGCCGCGAGTGCTCGTCATCCGAAGTCCGAGCCGCCACGATTGCGTCGTCCCACATCGCCCGGTAGGCCTCGAGCGCCGCGCTTCCCGAGGGCGGGGCAGTCTCGGCCGTGGATCGGCTCGAAGCACGTGTCGCGGGTGGCGACGAAGCACCATCGGCTGACGTGCACGCAGAAGCCGTCAACAGGAGCACCAGCGCAGCCAGCGGCACCAGGCCGCCGTGTCCGTTCTTCACCACAGACCCCCATCACTCAATGTACACATATAGCAACTCCGAGTAGCTGAATGCGACTGGAGTTACCCGGTTGAGCGGAGGTCAATCGCAATCGGAGCGATCAATTCCAGCCTGTATCAGTCCCGTTACACACTTCCCGGACCACAGACAAGGCGCGGGGGGGGGGGGGTTGGGGTGGGGGGGGAGAAAAAGAAAAAAAAAAAAAAAGGGCAAAAAACACCCCCCCCCCCCCACCACCCCCCCCCCCCCCCCCCCCCCCAACCACCCCA
>NZ_JBHVGZ010000084.1:0-20861 GCF_042800355.1 Streptomyces sp. NPDC057623 | reverse complement strand
GGGAGGAAAGGAGAACAAAGCCGAAGCAGAGCCCCCCCCTCCCTCCTCCTCTCCCCCCCCCCCCCCCCCCCCAAACACACACCAGCTTTTTTTTTTTTTCCCCTGGCCAGCACACCACCCCCCGCGCGGAAGACGGAGACGGTCTAACCGTCACCCGAATGCACCGGACATCCCATCCCCCTGGGCGCGCAGGGATCAGTCCGGCGCGACAACTCCCGGCAGCGCGAACCATGCCGTCTTCGTCTTCTTCTGGCTCTGGAACCCCCAGGCGCCCTTGGAGAGTTCATGGACGATGTGCAGGCCGCGCCCGTGCTCGGATAGCAGCGTGCACAACGCCTCAAGACCGCCCCCGCGGTTCTCCTCGGCCGGGGCACACGGTGCCGTGGCTGGAAATGTAGGGATCTCCGGGATGCGCGGATCGTGGTCCTCGACCTCGCAGATGACCTCGGCCGCGGTGCGACGCAGGCGCATCTCGTACGGCCCCACCGCGTGCTGGGTGGCGTTGGTGACGAACTCGGAGACGGCCAGGACCGCGTCGCTGATCACTTCGCCGTCGAAGCCAAGCTGGTCGAGGGCACAGCGCAGGGCGGCACGAGCCTGAGCTGAGGCGTTGGGGGTGCAGCTGGTCCAACGCCATACGACGCACGAGGTGGCGCCCAGGGCGCGGCGCGCGGTCATCGACGGCCTCCCCGGGCCGCGTGACGCCCACGTACGACGCGGCGGTGCCTACCGCGCCCAGGACTTACGCAATCACGCGCTTCAAACAGCGTGAACGGGCCGGCGGCTGTGACGAACGGCAGCAACAGCACAGCGGTGAACAGAATCGGCGCCACGGCAGGGACCTCCCCGGTGATCGCGACTGGGTCGCGACCACGACACCGTGGGCCCGTGAAGAGCGGAACCCCCCTCTGACCACTGCTTTCGAGGACTTTCGCCGCGCCGGACGCATCAATTGGCTGACGGTCATGAGGGGATGCCGAGGCCAGGTTCAGCCGAGCCGAAGCCGGTTTCGCGGGCAGCCCGCGGTCGGGCGCCCTCCACCCCAACCGCAAAGGAGACGCGCAGCGCGCGAGGTGTCCGACGCGAGCTGAGCACGACGAGCGGAGGGCCGTAAGGCTCAGCGTGCACATCGACAGCAGCGACGCTTCCGGTCACATCCTGACCGTCCACCACGACGCTGCGGACACGGCCGTCGAAGGACATCTGGAATCGGTTCGGTGTCGTCACCGGCGGAGCCCAATGGCTGGGGCGGCCTGCACCCAGGTGACGGGTGCAGGCCGCCCCAGCAGGTCTGTCAGGGACTCGGCTTGGCGGTGGAGGCAGAGTCCTTACCGGACTCGGCAGGCTGCTGGGTGAAGACCGCGAGATGCCAGGTGCCCTTCTCCCGCATCACGGTGAAGGTGTCCTGCATGGCCTTTCCTGCCTTGTCCTCGGCCGTCAGGCGGGCCGAGCCGGTGTCCGGGCCCATGTCGTGCTCGACCTGCATGTCCTTGATCTTCCACCCCCGTCCACCCTTGTCGGCGAGGATCTGCTCGGCCTCCTGCCTGGACCACTTCTCGTCCTTCACTCCCCCGACTGCGATCAGCCCGGCGGCGCTACGGGAGTTCAGGGCGTCCACGTACGCCACGACGGCATCGCGGGCCCCGTCGGACGATGCCGAGGCCGAGGGACTTGAGGACTTGGCCTCATCATCACCGGACGAGCAGCCGGCTGCGAAGGCCAGAGCGGCCAGAGCGGCCGGCACAGCCAGAAGATGTCGACGCTCCACAGCGCACTCCTATGTGTTTCCTGTGAGGGGGGTCAGCAGCCTGTCAGGTGCGGTGCGCGTACCACCAGGCACGCGGGTGGTCCGAGAGGAGCTTCTTCAGGCTTTTGTTGTGGGTGTCGCTGGTGTGGTAGGTCAGGTAGGGCGTGCCCCGGTACTTCTTCGTGACGATCATCGTGTGGTCGATGTTCTTGTCGCGGCCCCAGTCGGCCTGGAGCACGTCCGCCTTGGCCATCTTCCACACGTTGTCGAGGATCTTGGTCCGCTTCGAATGCTTCTTCGCGAACCAGTACCAGTTCTCCGCAGCCGCCCATGTGTAGCTGGTGGTCCACGTCGTCGGTCCGTAGAACCAGTACTTGTTGCTGGGCCGCTGGATGATTGCACCACCCTTGGGCTCCCAGCCGCCGGCATGCATCGCCTGGGAGACGAAGTTGGTGCAGTCGGTGCCGTACGTGCGCCAGGCGCTGTTGTGGTGGTTCCAGTACTTGTCCGCGTAGGCCACCATCTTCCCGTAGCTGTAGCGGCTCCTGACCTCTGGCTTGTCGCCGGAGTCGTCGCTGTTGCCGGGAAGCGGAGCGGTGCCGGAAGCGGCGTCCTTGCTTCCCTCGTCCTCTTCTGCCTTACCGCCCCCGTCATCGGTGCCGTCAGTGGCGTCCACGTCGGACACCTGCGTGGTCGGCGTCGGACCGCCCTTCGTGTCGGCCTTGTCGGACGACAGCAGCCAGGCGCCGTCAGAGCCTTGGGTGAACTTCACGGTGTGCGGGACGGACAGTTCCTCGTACTCCGGGGCGCCGTCCGCGACCTCCTGCGGCGTGAAGGGGAGGTAGAGGCGGGTCTGCTCGGTGAGCTGGAGTGTCGCCGTCTGGCCGGTGACGGAGGTGTCGGTCACCTCGACGTCGACCTGGGCCTTCGTGTAGCCGCCGTCGACTTCCTTGTAGCGCTTGCCCTTCTCCACCAGTGCGGCGAGATCATCCTGCACCCGTGCGGTCATGGAGCGCGTGGCCTGGAGGCGGGCGGTCGCCGCTCTGGCCGTCGGACGGGTCGTCGTCAGCATGTCGGCCCGCTGCTGCAGATAGCCTTCGGCGAGCTGGGTGAGAGCGGTGGTGTCGGCGTTCGCCGACGAAGCGGCTGCCGGAGAGGCAGGCTGGGCGTCCGCCGGGGTGCCGGTGAGCACAAGCATCGCCGCTGTGGCTGAGGTCGCGGCTCCGGCGAGGACACGTCTGTGATGCGCAATGCGCATGAAACCCCCTTGATCACGGCTGACTGGTCGGGTCAGCCGCAGATCAAGAGGGTCCATTCGAACATCGCGTTCCGAGTGGCGCATTCCCGACCTCGGAATGTCCGATTCCTGCAGGCTTCCTTGTCCGCGCCCTTCTTACGGGCGCAGGCCCTGCGGTGGCACGGGAGGCAGGAGGGGCGGCCGGTCGACGCACAGCTCCGTGTGCGCGTAGCCGCGGATTGCGTCGCTGGAGTCGTTGTTGAACGTGCGCCGCTCGTACGACTTCTCGTCGGCGATGGGTTCTGAGCAGGTGCCGCACAGGCGTCGGGCGATCTCTTCGGCGATCTCGTCTGCGCCGGCCGGTTCGCCGAGCGGGCCGGGGTGCTGGTGCAGTGTCAGGAGGGCGCGGGTCATGGTGGCGAGGTCGTACACGTCGCATGCCGGGGAGCCGTCGGCGTCTTCTTCCAGGAGCTGGGACGCGCGCACGAGGACGTGGACTGCCAGCCGTCGCATCTCACCCCGCATGCGGGCTGCGAGGTCCTGCACGTCCGGGACCAGGAGCTGGACATGCCCCTGGAGCTGCTGCTTCAGGGTGTCCAGTTCCTCTCCGGTCGGCAGGCGGGGAGCCCACAGCACGGAGTCGTACGCCGTCCGGATCGTGTCTACGTCGAGCGGGAGCAGCGTGTTCTCAGGCACCGGTGTTCGCCTCCGCCACGGTGAGCTGGTCCCGGCCGTCCTTCAGGAGCTGGGCGACTGCCTCGGGTCTGCACAGTGTCTCGGGGTCTTGCGGCGGTACACACCAGTACGAGAAGCCGACGCCCGGGTCGGTGCGCGTGGGCTCGGGTACGCCGAGATAGGCGTTCGGGCCGAGGCATTCCGCGTCCTTGTGACGGTGGCTCCAGGGCGGGAGGCGGTCGGTGCCCTCCGGTACGAGGGCGTAGTACAGGCCCCATCGGGTGTCGGCGAACACCGGCCCGCCGAGCAGCGCCTGACGGAGGTAGGCGTCGACGTCCCGCAGGTCGTCGCTGTCGGCGGCGGCGTACACGAGGCCGACCGCGAGACGGACGGCTGTGAAGAGAGTTCCGCACCGTAGGAGCGCGATCCCGTCGTCGGCCCATTCCTTCCGGGCCCGCTGCGTGTCTTCCGCGGCGGAGAGGAGCCATTGACCGGCCGCCAGATGCCGGTCGGCTCTGGTCTGGATGAGGGCGACGGGTTGTGCCCCGACATGGTGGGCGGTGTCCGGGGGCATCATCGACGAGCCTCCGCGGGCGGCCGGTTGGCGGGCTCGGTGGGGGCCGCCGTGGCCGGGGTTCCGGCTGCGAACATGCCGGAGATGCGTTCGGCGCAGGCTTGCTCGTGTCCGTGCTCGCCGATCGCGTGGTCGAACCCGGTGACGTACTGGTCGCCATTGGTGAGAATCTCTTCGGTGAGGCGGCTGTTCAGCGGGTTCGTCACATTCAGCCGCATCGCGCTGTCGTCGACGGTGACCTGGAGACCGTACTTCTCCAGGTGACCGGCGAGCCGTTGCAGGTCGTTGCTGTCCACACGCCGACGATCCCAACGGCGAACGACGGGCGGGATATGACGACCTATGACACGGAGTTGATCATGCGGGCGGTAGCGATCACGGGAACGCGGAGCACGGGGCACCGAAGCCTCGACGAGTACGCGCGTCTCTTCGCCGACTACCTCGGCCCATTCGCTCAAGACGCGCACTTCTACATCGGGGGCGCGAAGGGAATCGACAGCCTGTCGCTGCTGTGGCTCGCGGGGAACACCGCCGCTGACATCACCGTCGTCACGCCCGGCACCGTCGATCAGCAGCCCGCAGAGGCCCGGCAGGCGATCGCACGCACCCGCGAGCGCATCAAGGAAGTCGTCGAGCTGAGCGCCCCCGAGCTGAAAACACCCGCCTACCACGCCCGGAACCGGTGGATTGTCGACCGCAGCCACATGACGATCGGCTTCCCACACGGCGACGATCCCTCATCCGGGACGTGGCAGACACTCAACTACACAGCGGATCAGGGGAAACCTAGGCTGATCGTGCCCGTGTAGGCGCCATTCTGCTGCACTATGTGCCCTATGGAGGGGGTAGCCGCGGGAGCGGCCCAGCTGAAGGCGCTGCGACACCGGCGCGGCCTGTCGCTCGCCGACGTCGCCCGTGCGCTCATCGCCCTGGCCGGGGAAATGCATCAGCCGCCACTGCCGTCCGTGGCGAGCGTGCAGCGGTCCGTTGCCCGCTGGGAGTCCTCGAAGAGGCCGACGCTGCCCGACGAGCGGTACCAGTTGCTCCTCGCCCGCCTCTACGCGCGCACGCCCTCCGGCGAACTCTCCCTCGGCGCGGGCTCCGACTTCGCCGAGTGCCTGGACGCCCTCGGCCTGCTCGGGGAGAGTGAGCGGCGGACGGCGGAGCTGCGCAGCCTCGTTCTCCGCACAGCCACCGACGCGGGCGGCGGCCTGCTCGTTCTTCTCTCTCCAACTGTCCAGGCCACACTCACCGCAGCTCTTGAGGACCCGAGGCGGACCGAGGCGGAGGCCATAGCCGGACTGGCCTCCGTGGTGGCGGACGTCAACGCGCAGGTCGGCAGCCTGCCCATGGTGCGGCTGCAACTGCTGCTCGCCCCGGCCGTCGAGACGTGCAGGCGACTGCTCGCCGGTCCCGTCCCTGATCCGCTCGTCCCGCAGGTCCGGGAAGTCGCGGTAGCGGCGGCGACGCTGTCCGGCCGTCTGGCGTTCGAGACCCGCGACGACACCGCTTCCCGCGCCCTGTACGCGGAGGCGACGCGCGAGGCGGAACAACTGGCGCAGCCCTGGCGGACGGCCAGCGTCCACATGAGCCACGCCCTCGTCACCTTGTACTCCACGCAGGGCCTCGACGAGGCGCGGTACCTGGTGGACCAGGCCGTCCGCGCGGCCCGCTCCGGAGAGAGCACGCTCGTGCGGGCGCGGGCGCACGCGCTGCAAGCGGAAATCGCCGCGCGGTCCGGGCAGGAGCGGCAGGCACAGGCCGCCCTCGGGTTGGCCTGGTACGACATCGAGGCCGACCACACCGGAGATCCGGCGCCCACGTCGTTCTCGCTCGGTCACCTCCGGGGCTTCGAGGGCGTGTGCGAGCTGTATGTCGGTGACCCCTGCGCAGCGCACGACCGCTTCGCCCGGTCGGCGGAGGTGCTGTCGGCGCCGAGGGAGCAGGTGCAGCAGGCCATCGTCACCACTGACCAGGCGCTCGCCCGGATCCGGCTCGGGGAACCGCGCGCGGCGGCCGATCTGCTGCACAAGTGCGTGGCCGCAGCAGCGACGACCGGCGGCCGGGTGCCGGCGCTCCGGCTGCGGAAGGCGCGGCAGGAGTTGCGGCCCTGGCGGCGGGAGGAGTGGGTGGCCGACCTCGACGAACACCTGATGGACGTCCTCGGCTCCTGACCGCGGGGCTGCGCGGCCGACCGGGCTCGGTTCATCCCTCGGCGCGGTGTGTGGCGGTTTGCTGCACCCTGTACCGCCGTGTCGAGCCTGGCAGGCTGCAGCGCTGAGGGGAATGGCCGGCTGAGGTCCGCCATCTGATCCACACGATGGGGCGGTCGGCAGCAGGACACGGGATACTCCTGCCCGGAGGACGATGACGTGCTGTCGATGCGGCCGCCGGTCGCAGCGTCCTACGCCTTTCTGCCCCCGCCACGCAGGGACGACAGGACCAGGCGTCCGTACCGCGTGGTGAGGGCTGCGGCTGTGGCGGCGACCGACAGGGCGAGCGCGATGAGCAGGTGCGCCGTGGAGTTGTCATCGAGGACTTGCAGGATGCTGAGGGCAGTGCCGAGTGGGAGGCCGAGGATGGTGAGGACGCCCAGGGCGCCGCTGATCTGCTGGCTCTCCTGTGTCTGTACGAGCCTGCTGTAGTCGGCTGCTTCGGCCAGGATTTCGTCGAAACGTGCGGGCAGCCGGTGCTGGTTCTGGAAGGCGAGCAGCAGATCGTTGGCCGCGCCGTGTGCGGTGAGGTGCTGGCGCCAGTAGGTGCTGCGGAAGACGGCGATGTTCCGTTCCAGCGTGGCGACGCGTCGCGCGAGCCGTGAGGAGTTGAACACCTCGGAGAGTTCGTCGGTGAGTTCGTCGATGTGATCGCGCTGGAGCGAGCCGAGGAGCAGGGCGTCGAGGTAGACGGTGCGGGAGTGCAGGGCGCCGAATTCGAAGAAGTCGCCGGTACCGGTGTCGGGCCGGTGGCCGAGGAAGGCGGCCCCTTGACGTAGCACCAGGGCGCTCCAGTCCGCCGAGATTCTGACCGCGTCCTTGAGCTGTTCGGCGGCGGTCTCCGGGGGCAGGGGGAAGTCCTCCGGTGTGGAGCGGGAGGCCAGTTGCCACAGCCAGCGGTCCGCGGTGGCGGGCAGTGCCCCTTCGCCGGCGGTGCGGAGGGCGGGGGTGTGCCGCTCGGTGGGGGTGATGAAGGCGATGGTGTAGGGCCGGGCTATGGCGAAGGGCTGGTCGGGGTCGCGGACGTCGGCGATGCCGGCGAGGAGCCCGGCCGGGTCGAAGGGCCCGGTGAGGGGTTCGTCGGCGTGGTTCGGCCGCCGCCCGGCCAGGGCCCGCAGTATGGGCAGCAGGGGTCTTTCCACGCTTAAGTGCAGGACCACGAGGGCGTGTTCGGGATTGCGGGCGGTGGCCGCGCGGAGGAGTTCCATGCCCAGCAGGTGCAGTCCGTCGTTCTTGACGTCCAGCGGCAGGTGCCAGCGGCGCGGCCGTCCGGGCGCCCCGTACAGTGCGCGGGCGGAGGCGGGGGCGAAGTAGGTGGAGCGGGTCTGGGCGTCGGTGCGGCGGCTGCCCAGCTCGAACGGGAACGGGCCTTCAGGCCAGTCCGGGACGCGCAGCAGCCGCACGGGCAGGACGACCGTCAGCTCCTGGCGCGCCCCCGTGACGTCCTGGAGCAGGGGAACCCCGCGGGTGGTCATCGGTAGTACTCGGCTGGGTCGGGTTGGTCGAGGCGGATGACGAACTCCGCCCGGTCGGGGCTTTCGGCACTGATGTGGAAGCGGACGTGTTCGCCCGTTCGGATGGTGCGGAAGCCTTCGGTCACGATCTGGCGGTAGTCGAAGCTGTAGTACCGCTCGTCCTCGTCGTCCTGGACGACGTAGGTGCCGAGCGCACCGCTCAGTCCTCCGCCGCTCGGACGCCTGTCGACAATGGTTCCGTGGCGCGGTCCGCCGCCGCTCATGCCGTCGCCTCCTCTGCCCCGGATGTGTCGATGTCCTGCACGCATCGGAAGCCGACCGCGTTGCTTCCGCCGCGCTTGCGGTAGATGCCCTTGCTGCTGGTCTGCACCGCACGCATCGGGTTGTCGTAGCTGCCGCCGCAGATGACAGCCTCGCCGGAGTCGTCCAGGCTGGTGGATGTCCATTCCCAGCAGTTGCCCACCATGTCGAGGACACCGAACGGGGAGCGGTTGCCCGGCCGTGCGTCGACGGATGTCGCCCCGGCCCGGCGGACGGCGTCGCCCGCGAAGTCCCGGTACCACGCCTGATACGTCACGACAGGCCGGCCCACCCAGGTGTCGGCGCAGTTGACCCGGGTGCCGTCAGGGGTGTCACCCCAGGGGAACAGGAGCCCGTCGGTGCCACGGGCGGCGGCCTCCCACTCCAGCGAGGTCGGCAGCCGTTTGCCCTCGAACGCGGCGAAGGCGTAGGCGCTCCACCAGCTGACGCAGATGGCAGGGTGGGCGTCGTAGCGCGGGTTCTCGTAGTAGTCGGGCCGCCGCAGCCGGTCGGTCCAGGGGCGGTGTGTGACGTCGTCGGGCTGGTCGGGGTGGTCCCACGGCGAGGTGCCATCCGCGGCGAGGGTGTCGAGGAAGCGGCGGTAGCGGGCCACGGTCACGGCGTGGCGGTCGAAGCGTACGGGGCGCTCGACGCGGCGGATCAGCAGGCGTTCGGCCGGACCGACCAGGTACGCCCCGGCTGGCAGCACGCAGTCGTCCGTCTCCGGACTGCCGGGCATGCCGGCGAGGAAGGTGCGCACCTGCTCGGTGAGGAAGGCACCGCCAGCAAGATCGGCTGCCAGGTCCCGGTTCGCCTGCTCGGCCAGGAACCTGGCAGCCAGTAGCTCCTGGTACGCCGTGTGCACGAAGGCGACATGATCGGGCCCGGCGGGCCGCAGCAGCGGAGCCAGGACACAGGCATCGAGATCGAGGCGTCCGTCCTTGAATGCGCCGGCCCCCAGCTGCCGGTGGATGTTGAGGAGGGAGAACACGGTGCGGTCGGTGAGGAAGGCGTGTCCGAACGCGGCGGGCAGCCGTGGCTCCAGGTCGGGCTGCCCACGTTCGGCCAGCGTCCGCCGGATGTGCGCGCCGAGGATGTCCGCGAGGGGCGTTCCCGTGGGAAGGTTCAGCGCCGAGGTGAGGCGCTTCTCCAGAGGGGTTGCCTCGGGTTCGGCCAGGCGTACGACGTGGAAGTGCGGCACGCGGGAGGGGTCGACGCCGTTGGCGTACATCTGCTCGACCAGTTGCTCGGAGCGGCCCGCGCCGCTGTCCAGTAGCTGACGTACCTGGGGCGAGTCCGCGAGGAAGGACACCCGGGAGCTGATGACAACCGCCGATTCGGCGGACAGCACGGCGGCGAGATCGGTGAAGAGCCGCAGGAAACCGGCAGCGCTGGGTTCATCGACGCCCTCGTCGATCGCGTCGAGCACGCACAGGGCGGTCCCGGAACGGATCAGGTAGAGGAAGAGCTCGTAGGCGCGCGAGCGGTCCGACGTCATGGCCGGCGCGAGGAGACGGGCCGCGTACTCGGAGAACGGTTCGTCCTTCGGTTTGAGACCGAGGTCGAAGTAGAAGCGGAAGCGGCGTATCTCGGGGTTGGTGGCCAGTGAGCGCAGGAGTGTGCTCTTGCCGCTCCCCGGACGACCGGTGACCAGAACGTTCGCACTGCCGCGTGCCAGACGGGTCAGAAGTTCCGCGGCGTCGCCGGACTGCTCCATGGTCGACTCGCCAGTGCGCCGGTCGGTGGTCAGCGCCGCCGCGGGGACAGCGGTCCTCGGCTCCGCCGGGTTGTCGGCGGAGGTGAGGTCGGCGAGGTGGGCGTCGAGATTGACGATGGTGTCGACGAAGCCGTCGTAGCGCACGATCCGGAAGTCCAGCCCCAGCATCTGGTGGAGGGCGCCCGGTGCCGTACCGCCGTCGTCGTCCAGGACGACGAACCGGGTGAGCTTGGGCAGCCGGGTGCGCAGCAGCTCCCCACCGCTGGAGGCGAGCACGGTGCTCAGGTCGTCGGCGTCGCGGGAGAGCATCAGCTCCACGTACTCCAGCCGCATCCCCGACTCGCGGCAGAACAGCTGGTACACGGTGTCCGGGCTGAGGACGAACCGCTTGGCCTGCCGGTAGCCGAGAGTGACGTACAGCCCAGCGAGGAACTCGCAGCGGCGGGCCACCTCGGGCGCCATGTCGGGCTCGCCGCCGAGAAGGGCCGCACTCCCGGTGTCGGTGAACCAGACCAGTACGTCGACGAGCCTGCGGACCGCCAGCAGTCCGTCCTCGTCGCTGATGTCGTACCCGTCGTGCGTGGACCGGTTGCGCAGCCGTCGAATGTCGTCGAGCGCATCCAGAACCGTGCTGCTGCGGATGTACGGACGGCAGCGCTTGACCAGGTCGTTCAGGGCCTTCGTCGAAGGGTCGCCCTCGACGCCGTGGTGGCGCCACAGCTCCTTGAGGAGCTTCTCGGTCAGTTTCCCGACCAAGGCCACCGCGTTCTCGGGATAGCCGTCATTGAGGGAACGTAACGGCCGTTCCAGATCAAGCCCCAGCCGGTCGGCGATCCGGGAGTGGTCGTCGAGTTCACTCCGCAGGCGCCGCAGCCGTTCATCGACCATGGTGCTCACTCGGACTCCTCACCTCGCCGGCCGAGGACGAACGCGAACCGGTCCGGAAACACCAGCACAGGCTCCGGATGAGCGATGCGCATCTCTTCGATGCCCTTCTCGATCTCGCTGTCGCTGAACATGGAGAGCAGGGACATGTAGCGGGCGCGCACCATGCCGAGGTACTTGTCCCGGTCGATGCGCAGCTCATGCTCGACATGGCTGAGACCGGCCTCCAGCCCAGCAGCTCGCAAGTGCCCCTCGATAACGGCCGGGTCCGGCTGCAGCTCCTCGAAGCGGGCGAGGGCCGCCGTGAACAGCGGGTACTGGATGGTGGCCGGGAGCATCACCACCAGCAGCCGACCCCCGGGCGCCAGCCGGTCAGCCAGGCCGCACAGCGTGTGCGCCGGATCGGCCACGTGATGCACCGACTCCTTCAGCTACATCGCATCGAGCTGCTCGTACGGCAGTCGCGTACGTCCTTCGGCGATGTCCTCGGCAGAAGCAACGATCGGTGTCAGACCGTCCGGAGGCGGCGTCCCGAGCTGGCCGAGCATCGCCTCGGACGGATCGACGCAGAGAATGGGATGGCGAGGCTGTAGCTGCTGGGCCACTTCCCTGGCGAACAGTCCCGTACCGGAGCCGATGTCAGCGATACGGTCCGTAGGCCCGAGCCGCAGTACCTCCGCGATCCGGCTGGACATCCAGGGAACGTAGTTCGGACCGTAGACCCAGTGCTCGTCGTATTCGGCCGCCAACTCCTCGTAGTGCCCACGCACGTCGCGCCCTTCCACGATCCCCCTCGCGTGCCGCCGGTTGTGCCGTACAGGGCAGAGGACAGGCTATCGCGGGTACTTGATCTACAACAGGCTGTAACTGGACGGTGATTGCGAAGGGCGGCGGGTATTCGCATCACGGAACCTGCGACAGAGGGGGGATGGCGATGTCCTCGACTGGGAGGCAGGCCGCGCCTCTTGTCCTGCGGATCGGTTCTTCGCACACCGGTGCGGTGGCTCTCGTCCAACCCGGGTGTGACCCCAGGCCGGTACACGCTTTTCGGCCACCGGTGACGGCGATAGCCAGAGCGACTGTCACGAATTCGTGACGTTCAGTTGCGACCGACTGCACCCGACTTGCCCACTTGTGCGCTTACTTGCAGACGCAAAGGGAGTGTACGGAATGTCAGTGCCCGTAGCTAGAGTGATACCTGACGCTTTGGCTAACGGGGAGGACGCTGTGGCGGACGATGGGGCGATCGACGCACCTGTGGCGGACCCAGCCGCATGGGCGGAGGGCCTTTTTGGGGGACCAGTAGCACGGGCGGCCGCAGACGTGTTCGGCGTCGGGTCAGGCCTCCAGGCAACCGTTTCGGCTGTCGGGGACGTCATCACCGAGCTGCAGTCGTTCACGAAGTTCCGCGACCGCATCGACGCCCTCCTGCGTGACCTGCGGGAAGGACCCGCAGGCCCCAAGCAGGTGGGGCAGGACGTGATGGCGCGGGCCAAATTCGGGGGCGGAGCCGGTGGTTGGGCTGAGGCGGGCAACGTCTTCGCCTCGTACGAGACGGTGATCTCGGAGCTGGAGAAGCTTTCGAAGCTTCTCGCCGAGTCCATCGAGGGCTTGAGTATCGCGGTCCTGGCCTCGCACAAGGGTTACGAGAACGTGGATGCGGACGTCAGCCAGCGCATGCTGGCGATCAGCAAGGACACGACCGAGCACTACGGGGGAAGCTACGAGCCGCAGATTCCGGGTGCGCCGGGTGGGGGGACCACGAAGCCGGGCGGCACCTCGGGAAGCGGCGACACGTCCGGCGCGTCGGGCTTCTGATGACGGCTGGTTGCGCATCACGGGGATACACACGGGGATAGCGGGGAGACGAGATGGGCGACAAGGGCAGGGGCGGCGGCAAGACATCGTTCGAGAGCATGAGTCACGAGGCCATGCTCGACTGGCTGGATCAGGCCGACGCCGCCGCGGTCGTCGCCGCTGCGGCCAAGCTCAAGAAGGTCGCCGCAGAGGTCCAGAAAGCCGGTGAGGAGCTGAAGACGCGCCCCCAGTGGGTGAGTTGGAAGGGCGAGGGCGCCGACGAGTTCCGTAGCTGGAGCGGGGACCTGGCGAACGCCACGTTGAGACTGGCGGAGTACAGCGCGGGCGCGGCGAAGTGGCTCGACCAGGCCGCTGGCACGATCGCGAACGTCCAGGCGTCCATTCCCCGGGACACGAAGTACGGCCAGTCCGTCCTGAGTACGGCGCAGGCGAACCTGGAAGCAGCGAAAGCCACGCCCAAGGACCCCGACTCGGCCTCCGTCGCCCGTGACTCCACCCGGGACATCCAGGCGATCCTGGGCCAGCGGGAAGCGGACCGGCAAGAGGCCGCCCAGCAGATGAGGAAGCTCGGGGAGTCCTACACGCTGTCTGCGCAGCAGATGGACTCGTTGGAGAAACCGAAGTTTCCTCCGCCGCCCAAGGCTGTGTTGCCGCCGAGGCCGATCGATTCACGTGAGGGTCGTGAACGATCGGGTGGTGCCAATGGCGCAGGCGCAACCGGCGCCGCCGGATCGGTTACGGCTGGTGGAGGTGCCAATGGCTCGGTCAGCCAAGGCAACGGCACCAGTGGTTCGGCTGACGCTCTGGAGACCTCCGGCGCTGGTCCGGGAGCCCCTGCCGGCGGAGCTGTGCGTCCGCAGCCGCCCACGGGGGTGGAGATCGACAGCGTGGCTACCTTGCCCGAGGCGCCGACTGCACCGTCGGGGCCGACGAGTGGCCCGCCGATGGCGGGGGGACGGCCTGAGGGAACTGCGACGATGCCTCCCGGAGTGCTACCCCCTGTGGCGGGAGGCGCCCAAAAGCCGACCAATCCTTCGGCAGGGACAGGCCGCCCTTCTCCTGGACTCCGGCCCCCGGTAGCCACTGGGCAGACTCCGATGGGCACCGGACCTTCCGCCCAGCGTCCCACCGCAGGAGGAGGGATCACGGGCGGCAGGCCCGTGTCTCCGTCTCCGGGACGGGCCACCGGGGGTATCCCTCGGGGCACTGTGATCGGCGGTGAGGGTGTGTACGGCCGTGGCCCAGCGGGCCAGCCCGTTGCCACGGGAAGGCCTGGGGCCGTCCAGAGCGGCACGGGGAATGGCCGGCGCATCGCAGGACAGACCGAGGGCATTGTTGGCGGTCGCCCGCAGGGGCAGGGAGGGGCGAATGCCCGCCCCATCAGTGCCGGCGGCTCCACCACGGCGCGTGGCACGGCTCCCTCCGCGCCAGGCGGTCGGACGGGTGGTCGTCGCTTCGCCTCGGAAACCGGCGGCATCGTCGGCGGCCGTCCCCAGCAGACTGGGACGGGGAGTGCACGCCCCTTCACCCCAGGCGGCTCAGGAGCGGTACACGGTGTTTCGGGCGGCAGCGGGCGCCCCGCGGGCCCTGCAGCTCAAGGCGGCGCGCGCGGCGGGCCCTCGGCCTCAGGCCCGGTGCGCCGGGCTGGTGAGCCGCAGCACGGTGCCGGACCGGTTGGGCGTAGCGGACCCGTGGTGCCGCCGGGCTCTCGCCCGGGGGAGTCTCGTCCTGAGGATCGCCGAGGCCAGCGCCCCGACTACCTCACTGAAGACGAAGAGACCTGGCAGCAGGGCGTACGTCGCGCGACACCGCCCGTCGTGGACTGAACTCGTTAGGACCGCAAGGAATACCGATGCCCACCAGCAACATGCAGCGTGTCGCTCACAGGACCCTGCTGCCGGGAGTACTGGCAGCCATGCTGGTGGGCATCGCCACCACGCCTTCCCACGCGGAGTCCGTCCGTTCCCAGCAGTGGCACCTGACCGCCATGCAGGCGGAAGAGATGTGGAAGACCGCCAGGGGCGAGGGCGTCACTGTCGCAGTCATCGACAGCGGGGTCGACGCCACGAACCCCGACCTCCACGGCCAGGTGCTGGAGGGGAAGGACTTCGCGCCAGACGCCCCGGGCGATCAGCACACTGACGTCAGCGGCCATGGCACGGGCATGGCGGGACTGATTGCCGGAACCGGCGAGAGCGGAGGAGGCGACGGTGCCTTCGGCCTCGCCCCTGGTGCGAAAATCCTGCCCATTCGGGTACCCCTGAACGCCGCCGTATTCGCCAAAGCGATCAGGTACGCCGCCGATGCAGGAGCCAAGGTCATCAACATTTCCATGGCGGTGGGCGGCGGCGCCCCATTGGAGGAAGAGAGTGAGGCTGTGAAGTACGCCCTGGACAAGGGAGCTTTGATCTTCGCGGGCGTCGGCAACGACGGAGACTCCACTCTCGTAACCCCCGCCGCCACTCCAGGCGTCGTCGGAGTTGGAGCGGTCGGCAAAGATCTCCGCAAGACCGCCGAGTCACAGTACGGCCCCCAGGTAGACTTGGCGGCACCGGGCGCCGACATGGTGGCCGCATGCACCACCGAGACGGGCCTGTGCACCTCCCATGGCACGAGCGACGCCACCGCAATCACCTCCGCCAGCGCAGCCCTCATCTGGTCGCACCACCCTGACTGGACCAACAACCAGGTCCTCAGGGTCATGCTCAACACCGCAGCCGACCCCACAAGCGGCGCCAAGCGAAACGACTACATTGGCTATGGAGTGGTGCGTCCCCGGATCGCCCTGAAGACCCCAGGCGATCCCGGTGCAGCCGACGAATACCCGCTCCCCGACCTGGCCGCCGCGGAGCCCAAGTCGCCGTCTCCGAAGGCCTCCGAGTCCGCTGGGACCAAGAACGAGAACGAGCAGTCCGCCGCCGTCCCTGCACACGAGGATGACAGCGACACGGCTCTCTGGATCACGCTGGGCGTAGGTGCTGCCGCTCTGCTGGGCGCTGCCATCGCCATCCCTGTGGTGCGTGCCCGGCGCCGCAACACAACGTTCCTCGGGCAGTAATACAGATCCGGTCCACGCTGATGGCCTCAGCACACCAACCCACGCGACCAGCAGAGTTGAAGTTGGCATACGGTCTCATTGAGTACAGATACTCAGACGCGTTCACGGCAGATACGGATGGGGCACGTGATGCCGTGGCGCTACCGTACTTCTCGACTCCGCAGCGCTGCGGTCGCACGCTCACAACGGTTCGGCGGCATACAACAACACGGGGAGGGACCACGCATGGCGTGGGAGGAGTGGGAGCAGCTCAAGGCGGCGGCGACCGAACGGCATTCCACACAAATGCAGCTCAACCAACTGCCGGTAGATCCGGGAGGAGGCGGCGGGACGCAAGGCGACCTTGTGGTGGGTCATGCAGATCTTGAGGCCGTGGGCAAGGCCGCCCACGCCCTTTTCGAGGACTTCACGACCTACAGCGGGCACGCGCGCGTGGCCTCCACGGCGGCTGCGGGCGGGCTCAAGGGCGAGGGCTTCGCTCTGGGGGCAGCCCTGGCCCATGTGACGGAACGCTGGAGCGAGCAGTCGAAGACCCTGCTGGACGCCTGCGCCCACATCTCCAACCACCTGCGCTACACCAAGAACCTGCACGCGGCCGGCGACTCGTACATCGCCGGGACCATCAGCAGCATCGCCACGCTCGACAAGGGCTTCGACGAGCGGAAGGGGCACTGACGCCGATGGACCTCGACGCACTGCGCTACGGCAACTTCTCCAAGCTCGGTGAAGCGGTCACCGACTGGGAACAGATGACAAAGAAGCTCGCAGACCTGCAGAAGGATGCCGAGAACAACCTCAAGGCCAAGGCCGACAAGGCCAAGTGGGCGGGGGTCAATGCCACCGTCAGCCGCGAGTTCATCACCAAGACTGCCGCCGAGTTCGCCGACGCGCACACCCAGGCCAACTCCATCACCAAGATCCTCAGCGACACCCGCAGCGAACTCATTGAATACCGCACCCAGTTGAACGATGCAATTTCGCGGGCAGCGCAGCAGAACATGAGCGTGATCGACACCGGCGATGGCACATTCGCCGTCATGGGGAACACCCGGCCCGACTGGGCGTCCGACCCCAGCGGAAACACCGGCGCGACGGACCAGAAGGCGGTGGACGCCCTCCGCGATGAGATACAGGGCATCCTCACCAAGGCGACGCAGAGCGACAACAGCGCCGCGAAGGTTCTGAGGCTTCTCGTCGACCAGGCCAAGCACGGTTTTGCCGATGCCTCATACGCGGACCGTGACTCGGCGGCCGAGGCCGTCGCGGCTGCCGAGAAACTGGCGAAGATGGCCAAGAACCCGGCCGACATGACCCTCGGCGATATCGCCGACTTCAACCGCACGATGGGGAAGTACAACGGCGACTCCCTGTTCGCAGAGCAGTTCGCGACGCGTCTGGGGGCCAAGGGGACGCTTCAGTTCTGGACCGAGATGAGCTACGCCCACGCTGGCGCCAGAGACTCGGAACTGAAAACGATGAAGAGTCTCCAGGAGAATCTGAGCCTGACGCTGGCGACCGCTTCCTTCTCGGACTCAGGCGCCATGATGGAGTGGAAGAAGAATCTTCTTGCAGAGAGCAATACGAGCTTCCACGCTAGCAATTCGACTAGCCCGATCGGGGCCCTCGGCTCTCAGGTGATCAGTAGCCTGATGCGCCAGGGTACGTACGACACCGAGTTTCTTGACGACTACCGCGAGAAGCTCTTCAAGGTCGACAAGCCGGCCGGTGAATTGGCCACCGATGACCTGTGGGTGAATGGGTACGACGGTGTAGATCTCGTTTTCGGCGATGGCAACGGCAACGGACGAGATCCGTTGGAAGGGCTCTTCGAGGGCCTGTCTCACAATCCCGAGGCTGCAGTCCACGCCTTCGAGTCCAAGTCGGACCTGGACCACATGCTGGGCACTGCCAAGTACACAGATCGGGGGGAGACCCTCGGACGTGCATTGGAGGCTGCCGTCACCGGCCTTGCCAACGGCGATTCCACCTCCACGGCTCCGCCGCACACTGCGGATCAGGTACAGATCATGGCGAACGTAATGGAGGCGGTGGCACAGCCCGGCGGAGGAGCCGATCTCGTGAGCCAGGGCGGCTTGGGGGACAGCTTCGGCAACATGGCGGCTTCCTATATGCCGGAGATCAGCCAGACGCTGGCTGGCGATGGAGCCGAACCCATCTTCATTACGAATAGCGATGACTCTCACGGCCTGGGGAAGGTTCGAGATGTGGTGAGATTCCTTTCTTCCGTGTCCGAAGACCCCTCGGGTAGGGCAGGGATCATCTTGGGTGAGGGCATTTACACTAGCGGCCTCATTGAATCACATCTTGCGAACCCTTCCTTGTTCGACGGCCCCGATAATCAAGTCCTTCAACGTATCGGGGAGAACGCGGGCATCATCGAAGGTATCGTCGGTCATTCTGTGGCCGATAGCGAAGTTCGAGCTGCCGTCGGAGGTGAGACGGCGTACAACGACTCCTTGAAAGCAAAGGGAGATTTCGCCAAAACCTGGATTGCAGTCGGAGTGACCTTCGTCGAGATCCCCCCAGCCTATGGAGGGGCGGCAATGGGGGCCGTGATCGGAGGGGGAGTCGGAGCCGTCGCGGGAGCTGCCGTGGATCATTTGCTGGACGGCCAGAAGATGAGTGGCGCGCGTGACGCAGCCCTGTATCAAAGCGCGGGTGATCTGTACGACTCCCGAAATTCGGTCAGTAGGCAAGCGCAATGGGCGGCCGAAGAAAGCATCGCTCGGCATAACCTCGACCTTCCCGAGCAGGGCACTAAGGACCTGATCCGTGATGCCGTAGTTAAAGGCTGGAACGGCAGCAATGATTTGTTGAGCGATACAAAGGTGCGTACGGATGGCTGAGAACAGGGAATCGACCTCGACTCGATATAATGCGAAAGGGCTGCTTTTGGGCCTGACCGCTCTCTGCCTTGCGGGCGTTGCCGTTTGGTTCGCATATGCGCAGTTCTTCACTAAGGGGCTTGAACGGCTGCCCTCCAAAATATGTGAAGGTACCGTTGAACGGGACACGGTTACCCAGGTTCTGCCGTCGGCGCGATCAGCGGAAGAAGGGTCCAAGCGCGGGAATCCCGGTGACGACCAAGTGTTTTCCTGCCATGTCGCCACCAGTGGTGATTCATCCCTATTGGGTAGATCCTGGGTCCGGCCCGTCTCCAAAGCCGACTGGCTCGAAAGTTACGGGGGAAGCGGCGGAAATAGCCAGGTCATCCGTACGTCTGTAGGCGGCATAGAGGCTCTGGCTCAACTCGATACCGAACAGGCGGCGGTGTACGTGCCCTGTGTATCTCCGGCGCTCTCTTCCGGCGATGCCTCTGACGACTATGCGGTCATCACCAGACTGGAGGCAGGCGGAGACCTCAAGGCAACTGGCGCAGCGCTGCGCCAGAACCTGACGGACATCGCCTACCAACTGACCAAGCACGCCTACAAACTGGCCAAGTGTCAGGGCTCCCGCGACTTTCCCGAGGAATTGCCGCGCTACGAGGACGGCTGATGACAGACGAGGAGATAGTCCGGCACTTCGACGGACGCGGCCGTGTGCAGCTGCAGTTTCCGTACACCACGACTGCCGAACAATGTCACCGCATGGTGGCGATTGCCCACGCGCTCGGCTACAAGCCGCTATTCACTGACACTCTCGGCCGCAGGGAATTCCCCCGCTGCTACGAACGCGACGACGCCCCTGACGCCCGCCGCCGAGCCGAGCAAACTATCGAGAGGCTGCGCGCGGGCGGCCCGGTGTTGTCGGCCGTCGAGCCTCCTCCGCCCCCGCTGCCACCTCCAGCCCCGCTTCTCACGCCCCGGCAACCTGCACCCCGCCCCGGCGGTCGCTGGAACCGCAGCCGCCTCCACCGCCGGCCGCGTCTGGGCCCCGGATCCCACCCCGACCGCATTACCCGCCTCCACCTCCTCCGCCGCCTGCTCTCACACGAGACTCCGCGCCGGAATGACTTTGGAGCGCTCGGGCCTCAGTGGACGCGTTCAGGACATCGGCGGAGCAGGTCGGTGAGGCTGAGGACATGACGACATCGCCCCCTTCCACAGGGTGTCGACGCCCTGGCCATCAAGATTGGGTGTCACCGCCCGCGAAAGGGATGGGGACACGAGAGCCACGCGGATCAAGCCGGACCGGGCGGCGGGGCGTCGTAGACGTATGTGACGGTGATGGGCGGGCGACTGTCCGTGGCCTCAGGGCGCGTCGTGTAGATCTTCCCCCTCCGACCGCGCTGCGAGCGCGGCGGCCCAGCTCCGGATCCTTCTCTAGATCGGCGGCAGGGCATCGACAGCTTCGAGAGCTCCTGCACCGATGGCCTGCCAGAAGGCGCGCATCTCCTACGTGACCTCCACGATGACCTGCGAGCGATGATCCGGCCGCGGAACTCGTCAACCAGGCGGACGATGCCGGTGAGGTCGGCCGGGTCGGCGTGATTGATCTCGCGGGCCCGTTCGGTGTCGAAAACGTCGGCGTCTACGCCCATGGTGAGGGCAGTGCGGAGTTCGGCGATGGTACGCGTGGCATCCCCGTCGGCCCGCTGGACGGCCCGGCGCCAGTCCTTGGCCTTCCTGCCCTGCTCGTAGGACGTGATTTCCCGGACAGCCTGTCGGCGGCGGCTGAACCTGGACCCAGTCTGGACAGGTGAAATCTGACCCGGGTGTCTTCGGTTCGGTCGTTTCAGTCGTTGTCGGTAGTGGCGGGGACGCGTCCGAGTTCGCGTCCTCGCATGCGGTATGAGTCGCCTTTGAGGGAGTGGACCTCGGCGTGGTGGACGAGGCGGTCGATCATGGCGGCGGCGACGGTCTCGTCGCCGAAGACCTCTCCCCAGCGTCCGAAGGGTTTGTTGCTGGTGACGATCACGGACGCGCGTTCGTATCGGTTCGATATGAGCTGGAAGAACAGGTTCGCGGCCTCGGCTTCGAAGGGGATGTAGCCGACCTCGTCCACCACGATCAGCGGGTAGCGGCTCAGTTTGGTGAGCTCGGCCTGGAGCCGTCCCGAGTGGTGGGCAGCGGCCAGGCGGTCGACCCACTCGGCGGCGGTGGCTGACGGCGGCCAGTGGATACTCCCCGTAGGCGGCCGTTTATCTAGCACTCTGTGGCCGCGAGCTTCCCCACTGGCGGCCGGATACCTCCCCGGAC